>CAUVDV010000006.1:0-31696 GCA_963550755.1 uncultured Lachnospiraceae bacterium | reverse complement strand
CGTCATAATTGACTTCATCATTTCATTTTGCGCCAAAGCGTCATCAACCGCCAGAATTTTTTTAATGTCCAAAGTCTGACACCAGGCGGTAACGATTTGACCATGGATTAATCGATCGTCAATTCTTATATAAATCATATAACCTCCTTTCCGGCTGACTGTTTAAACACAATGATTATTTAAAAAATATTAAAAACCGGTTTTCTTTTTTAAGGATTTCCTTATGCTTTTATTATAACTCATAGCTTTCCATCGTCAATATCCTTGAGCTTTACCGAAAAAAAAATTCAAAAACTGAAAAGCTCAACTTTTTCAATCTTTGAATTTTCATAGCAAAAAACTGTGTCGTTCTACTTCCAGCCTTGACTGAAAGTATCTTCAATAAAAGTCTTCTCAATATTTTCCTTGGCTCGGTCATTGTGATTAATATAAGCCGCGAATAAAATATCCAAGACACACTGCATACTCATTCGGCTTTCCGTTCCGCCCACCCGATAAAAGGATTCTGTATTGGGCACATACAAATGAACTTCCGTATTATCCACAATTTCATTCGGGGCGTTTCGGGTAATAGAAATCGTCCTGACCTTGTTGGTTTTAAGAATTTTGGCAATTTTAATCATCTCAGTAGTATGCCCGGTATAGGAAACAACAATCGCCAAATCCGTTTCATCGCTTAATCTGGCATTCATTGACATCTCGGAATAATAAATAAAAGAAACAACATTCAAACCTATTCGCAGTCCCTTAATCATCGCGTCCCGGCAAATCAAATTAGAAACTCCGCTGCCATAAAAGCTAATTTTTTGTGCCTGAAAAAAATAATCCAAGCACTGCTGAATATTTTGCTCAGAATTAAGCTTTTTAATGTCAAACAATGCTTTTGCGCTGCTGCCGATTACCTTGTCAATCAAATTACTTAACGAATCATGACTTTCCTGTGGAATGGGAACCGTGTTGATATAAACAAATTCCTGATATTCGTCAATATCGGCTGCCAAAGCTATTTTAAAATCAGAATAGCTGTCAAAGCCAATCTTATGGCAGAGCCGGCTGACTGTCGCCGCACTGGTATAGGTCATTGCTCCCAATTCAACCGTGGACAAGCCCTGCACCTTTAAGGGATATTGTAAAATATATTCGATTACTTCCCGCTCGCTGAAGGTCAGATCCTTTAACTTCTGCATTTTTAAATACGTATTCTGCCGGTTCATGCTCTCCTCCCTCCGCCATTTTCTGAAACTGCCAAACTGCCGTTCCCGCCCAGCCGCCAAAAAAATTTTTTCAGCAGTTGGTCGAAAAGGTGTACGGCTTAAAGTCCAATGTATTAGCTCTCCACCTCTATCTCCCCATACTGCCGGTACCCCTGATGCCGCATTTGGGTTTGCAGCCGGCCGTCCCGCCAGCTAAAATAATAAAGATTATATTCTCCCTGCTCATAGCCGTAATCCCGGCCGTTATCCTGATAGTGAACATATTCGGCTTCTTCCCCGTAAACCCGCAAAATCAGCCGCTCGTCCTTACGCTCGCTGACCAATGGATAAACCGGATAAAGCGGCAGGATCGTCCCGCTTTTAACAAACAGCGGACAGACCTCTAACGGCGCGTCAATGATATAATACGCCTGTCCGCTGTATTTTTCTTTTGTCCAGTAGTCAAACCACTCGCCCGCCGGCAGATACACCAGCTTTTTGGTCGCGCCCTGCTCCACCACCGGCGCAGCCAAAAGATGATCGCCAATCATAAACTGATCATTTATTTGCTGCACCTCCGGGTCAAACGGATAATTTAAAACCAGCGGCCGCATGACCGGCAGTCCGTCCCCGGCCGTCCGGTAAAAGCAGTCATAAAAATACGGCAGCAGCTGATAGCGCAAATGAATATACCGGCGCAAAATCGCCAGCACCTGATCGCCAAAGCGCCACGGCTCCTGCTCCAGCGTCGCCAGCGCCGAGTGATTGCGAAACAGCGGGCTAAAGCATCCCACCTGAAACCAGCGGATCAGCAGCTCCGGCGTGGTATCGCTGCCAAAACCGCCGACATCCGTTCCGCCAAAGGCAAAGCCGCTTAGCCCCAAATTGCACAGCTGCGGAATCGCCAGCCGCAAATGGCTCCACAAGCTGTGATTATCGCCCGTCCACACCACCGCATACTTTTGGCTGCCAGCATAACAGGCTCTGGTAATGATAAACGGCCGCTCGCCAGTCAGCCGGCGCAGCCCTTCAAAAGTGGCCTTGGCCATATTATGGCCGTATACATTGTGCATTGCTTTATGAGTCGAGGGCTTATCCTCATCATAAAAGACCACATCATCCGGCAGCGAGCCGTTAAAGCTGGCTGGTTCATTCATATCATTCCAAATCCCGGCTACCCCCTTATCCAGCAAAAAGCGATGCAGGCCTCCCCACCAGCGGCGCACCTCATCCCGGCCAAAATCCGGATAAACCGCATCCCCCGGCCAAACCCGATTGACATAGGTTAAATTATTCTTATCCTTGACAAAATAAGCCTTGGCCAGTCCCTCGTCATAAACCGCGTAACCGGCCTCCACTTTAACCCCCGGGTCAACGATGGTAACAGCTTTGATCCCTATGGCCTTTAAATCAGCCAAGGTTTTTTCCGGGCTGTCATAGCGTTCCTTATTCCAGGTAAAGACCCGATAGCCGTCCATATAGTCAATATCAAAATGAATCGCGTCGCAGGGCAAATCATACCGACGTAAGTTTTTCGCCAAGCTTCGCATATCTGCTTCCGTTCGGTAGCCCCAGCGGGATTGATGATACCCCAGCGTCCATAGCTGCGGCAGCGGCGTCCGGCCGGTTAAGCCGGTATAGGCCGTCAGCACTGCTTTTAAATCCGGGCCAGCCAAGAAATAAAAATCCAGCGCTCCGCCTTCGGCTTCATAGCGCAGACAGTCGCTTTGCCATTTACCCAAATCAAAATAGCTTTTATGATAATTATCAAAAAAAAGCCCGTAAGCCGCTTCCTTTTTTAAGACCATTAAAAAGGGAATGCTTTTATACAGCGCTTTGAAATTATCCTCATGGGGCGTCGGGTCATCGGTATTCCACATCTCATATTCATAGCAGCGTTTGTTTAAGCCGCCGGTCTTATCCCCTAAGCCATAAATCCGGTCGTCCGGCAAAAGCCGGAAAGCGATTTCTACCTCGGCCGGCTCCGGCTGTACCATAGCCGTATGCCCCTCGCTGACCAGAAGCTCAAAAAAATCCGATGCCAGCCGTTCCGGTTTTTTGATTGGCCCGCGAAAGCTTTGGCACAGCGGCTGTCCTTTGCCGTCAACAAAATCAAAGCCGCCGTCCTCCCTGATACAAACGCCGATTTTATCCGTATAATAACAGCGCTGACTGCCGTCTATTCTTTCTGTCAGCTTCACCGGCGCCGGCCTGTTTTGCACCGCATAGGACGGAAAATCCGCCGCCCGCTCCGAATAAATATGAAAAATATCCGCGCCGATCGCTTCTATTTTAATCTTGTCTGATTGAATCCTATCCGATTTAATGTTGTCTGAATTCTGATACAGTTCTATTGTTTGGCCGTTAAAGCTTTGAAATTGATATTTTTTTGTCATGTTTTTCCTTTCCTATTATAATATCCGCTCTTTTCTTACTCCCCTTCTCCGTGAAAGGCCCTGCTTTTTCCTACTCCAATTCTTCCGTAAACTTCCTCGCCCACTTAGTGTTGGCCAGTCCCCCTTTGGCTGTTTCCCGAAAAGCAGTTGGCATATTTTGGCCAATCTCTTTCATTGCGTCAATTACCTCGTCTGCCGGAATACGGCTTTCAATGCCCGCCAACGCCATATCGGCCGCTGCTAAGGCGTTAACTGCGCCGCCGACATTGCGCTTGATACAAGGCACTTCCACCAAACCGGCCACCGGATCGCAAACCAGACCGAGCAGCATTTTCATGGCCATGGCCGCCGCATGCAAAATCTGCTGAGGACTGCCGCCCCGCAAATGCACCAGCGCTCCGGCTGCCATGGAAGAGGCTGAACCCACTTCGGCCTGACAGCCGCCGGCCGCTCCGGCAATGAACGCCCGCTGGGCAATGACCTGACCAATTCCGGCCGCCACATAAAGCGCTTCTATAATTTGGTCGGCGTCTGCCTGCTGCCGGCGGTACATGGGAATCAGCACGGCCGGCAGCACACCGCAGGCTCCAGCCGTCGGCGCAGCTACGATTTTTTTCATACAGGCATTACATTCCCCCGTTTTTAAGGCTTCGCTGATGACTTCCGCCATAAAATCACCGCTTAAAGGCGCAGCTTTTTGCCGGTACTCCTCCATTTTTTTGCCGCCTCCGCCGGACAGACCGCTTTTGGAGCAGAGGCTGCCATCGTAATTTTCACTGGCCGCCAGCATCGCCTGCCACATTCCCCTCATCCGAGTAAAAGACTCTTCCCGGCTGACACCTCTTTCGGTTATATCCCCTTTTAATATGACTTCCCAAAAATCTATTTTTTCCGACTCGCAGCGCTGCGCGATTTCCTGCAAAGATCGATATGCCATCTTTTTCCTTCCTTTTTGCTTTGCTTCCTGACAAGTATTAGTACAATCCTTATCACTTGTTATAAACTTAACCTTCGCTTGTCGCGATATTACGCCTTTCCAACTTAGCAGGCTATCGCCTCTTATATACTACCCATTCTAAGTAGAAATGTTTTTTCGTTCTTTTCCGCGCCCAACACGAGCAATCTCATGTCCCCGCGGAACTGCACAACCAGCAAGGCCACTGCAAGCCGCGAGCTGCCTGATGTTCCTGCCGTCAAAAAAATGCCAGCTTCCCCTGCCTGAATTTTATTTTCCGGCCTGTCAAACGGTTTCGCAAATTTTCCATGAATAGCTGAATAGCTTATAAGCCGGGGATATATGTAACCTTTAGAATACCGTTTATCTTTTCCAAGCGGTCAATAATTTCCCGCGGGATCGCCTGATCGCTTTCAATAATCATTACTGCCTGTGTTCCACGTTCTCCCCGGAACAGACGCATGGTCGCGATGTTAATGGCCTTCGCCGCCAGCGCTGAGGTGACTTCTGCCACATAACCGGGCAAATCTTTATTATAAACGATTAAGGTCGGATATTCGGCGCTGCATTCTACCTCCGCCCCATCAATTTTATTGATCACAATCCGGCTGCCGCCGACAGAAGAACCCTGTACTTCAATTTTCCGGCCACCGGCGTCCGTCAGTTCCATCACCGCCGTATTGGGATGAGCGCCCGGCAGCTGAATCGTTTCTATTTGAAAATCCAGGCCTTGTTTCTCGGCCAGTTCAAAGGAAAACGGAATTCTTTCATCGTCCTCTTTCATTCCCAAAATCCCGGCAATAATCGCCCGGTCGGTGCCATGCCCCTTGCCGGTATCGGCAAACGAGCCATGCAAATACACCTTGGCCGCCGCCGGCTCGCCACCTAAAAGCCTGCGGGCAACATAGCCCAGTTTGACCGCTCCAGCCGTATGCGAACTGGATGGGCCAATCATCACCGGCCCTAATATATCAAAAATATTCATATTAATCTCCATTCCGCCGCCTTTGGCTGGCGGCACAAATAGTAATGAAAGGGGTTCAACTCTCTGCGTTATACTGTAGTTAAGTGCGCCAATTTATGGTTTTCCTCTGCTTTCTTTCACACTATTTCCTCGTATCCAGTAATCGTTAAGCTTTTCCGCCGCCGGCACCGCTTGTTAAAACACAGCGCTTTTTCCGACAAGCCTAAAACGGGTTGTCTTTACGCTTTCACTCTTCTCTTATTCTTGCTTTCCCGCTTAATTTAACATATTTTGCTACAGATAGCAATAGGCAGGGCGTTAAATTAACTGTACCAGGCCAAACATTAAAAAACAGAAAACAATTGACATTTCCAAAGACAAACCGTATAATTAGTTCATAAAAAATTAATATAAACCTCACTAAAAACACAATGAGCCTTTGCTCATGCTGTGTTTTATTTTTCTGCAAACCGTTTTCACTTCCAGTGCTGAATGTCCCTGCAAAATCTATTCGCCAAAACGAGTCTTAAGACTTTAGATTTTGAACGAAGTTGCCGATAATAGATTATAGCTTGATGTGCAGACTATAAAATTCCAATAAAATTTCGACACAGATAGGAGCAGAGTTATGTCCCAATTGTTAGAACGTTTATTGCGGGAACAAAAAGAAGAATATCAGGGGAATCTATATATGCAAACCCAGATTATGTTTGCTTTTCACTCCTGTAAATTAGAGGGAAACGAGCTTTCCGAAGATCAGGTTCGTGATATTTATGAAAATCACATATTTTCTGTATCAGCCGAAAGCCGGATTAAGGTTGACGATATTACTGAAATCATCAATCACTTCACTTGTTTTGACTATATGGTAAACTGCGCGGCCGAGGATTTAACCGAAAATATGATGAAGCAATTTCATCAAATTTTGAAAAGAAATACCTTGGACGAATTAAAAGGCAAAATGCCGATCGGAGCCTATAAAGCCGAGCACAATACGGCCGGCGACGCCAAAACAGCTGAGCCGGAGCAGGTAGGCGCTGAAATGGAACAGCTTTTAAAGGACTATTTGCAAGAAAATAAGGAAAAAGATATCAGTCTCGAGTCGCTGGTAAATTTTCATTATCGTTTTGAGCGGATTCATCCGTTTGCCGATAATAATGGCAAAATCGGCCGGCTAATCCTGTTTAAGGAATGTCTGAAAAATAATATTATGCCTTTTATCATCGCGCACCGGCAAAAGCTTTATTATTTGCGCGGTTTGCAAACCTATCGCGCTGATCGGACCAAGCTTTTAAATGTATGTCTGGCCGCTCAGAACAAATATGATACGATTGAAGCTTACTTTTCAACTGTAACGGAACCCAACAGCTCTCGAATGCTAACCACCGATTAAATCCTGCCACAGCAGTTATTGCCGGAGGGCAATAGACAAGCTTATAACCATACTATCAGCTGATGATTTAGAGGAGAATGAAATATGAAGACTAACAATAGCAGCAATACCGCCAATAACCCGAAAACCGGCAGTGCCAATAATCCGGGCGGCACCAGCAGCAATACTATCAGCCTTAATTCCAGCTTCAGCGCTAACGGCAGCAATATCTTTGATTTAATCAACGAAATGGAAAATTATGTCAACGATTGCAGTTCCCTGCCGCTCCAGCCCAATAAAATCGTAGTTCAAGGCGACACGCTTAATGATTTTATTACCCGGCTCAAGCTTGCTCTGCCGGAAGAAATCGCTAAGGCGACCGCCATTGTCAAGGAAAATGAAACCATCGTTTCCACCACCAAGGAAAGATTAACCAAAATTGAAGAATCCGCTTTGAAAAAAGCGAATGCCATGATTGAAGAAAGCGAAATTACTCGACAGTCCCGGGAAAAAGCCGCTCAGGTTTTGGAATCGGCCTACAAAGAAAGCGAAGATATCCGGAAGGACGCTTATTCCTACACCGACGAACTGCTGGAAAAAGTCGAATCCTCCGTCAATTCCCTGCTGACGGAAACGACCAGTAATTTTGAGCGATTTGAAAAAATTCTGCAGGTTCAGTTGGGAATCATTAGCGAAAACCGGAATAGTTTAAAGGAATAAAAATTAAGTTATTTGGAAAAGGACGTGTTTTATGGTGCCTCAGTTTATTGGTAAAAATCCCTACTATAAGAATCTTTGGAATCTGGCCTGTGTTTTGTTGTGCGCATTCTTACAGGCATTTGTGCTGGAAACCTTTTTAGTTCCGGCTCAGCTTTTATCGGCCGGTTTTACCGGCGTAGCTATTTTGCTGAACCGGATTTCTCTGGAGTTTACCAGCTATCAGATTTCAACCGCTTTTTTTATCATTGTCTTGAATCTGCCGGTTGCTTTGATTTGCGCCAAAACCGTTGGTAAAAAATTTACGCTTTATTCTTCGATTGAATTTATTGCGGCAGCCGCCTTTTTAAAGTGGTTTGACTTTCCGCCGATTTTTCATGATACTATTTTAAACATCATCTTCGGCGGTTTTATTAACGGTTTTTCGATTGTTATCGCTTTATCCGGTAATGCTTCTACCGGCGGCACGGATTTTATCGCGCTCTATGTTTCCAATAAAACCGGCAAAGAAATCTGGCAGCATATTTTTGCCTTTAATATTCTTTTGCTGGTTATTTTCGGTTATTTATTCGGCTGGGAATACGCAGGTTATTCGATGCTGTATCAGTTTATCTCGACCAAAACGATTGAAAACTTTTATCAGCGCTATAAGCGAGTTACCCTGCAAATCACCACCCAAATCCCGGACAAGGTCATCCATGAATATTTGGCTCACCACCGTCACGGCATCAGCGTAGTCGGCGGCTACGGCGGTTACAGCGGCAAACCGATATCCTTAGTCCACATTGTTTGCTCCAGCTATGAACTGGACGCTTCCATCAAAACGATCCGCCGGGCTGATCCCGGCGTGGTAATTAATGTTTTGCCGTCGATTAATTTTTACGGCCGCTTTTATCGGCCACCGCTGGAATAGATGGCTTATCTCAAGCCCCAAAATTTATTTCCTCTAAATTAAAGCTGCGTATTATGAAAGGTACGCCCTTATTCCATCAAAAAAAGACTTCTGACGTAAATCTTCAGTAGTCTTTTT
The DNA here is from genome assembly GCA_963550755.1 of uncultured Lachnospiraceae bacterium. Classification (GTDB taxonomy): domain Bacteria; phylum Bacillota; class Clostridia; order Lachnospirales; family Vallitaleaceae; genus W11650. Next base: position 23,069 of record CAUVDV010000006.1, on the reverse strand, counting down.
TTGTCTTTATTTTTGAACATCTCGGCGAAAAAATAAAGTTACGTATACGATCAGGCCAAAGCTTAAAATCGCAATCGCCGCTAAAAACAAATTGTACACCAAAATCAGATTCATCTGCTTGCGGAATTCTTGCTGATCCATGCCGGCTACCAAATAAAAATCCGTCTGCCCAATTCGTTTAGCCAAATATATTTTTTCTCTGCCTTGATAGGCCGCCCCAAACATTTCCATTTCATTTCCCAGCAAATTCATGCCCAACTCTTTAACTTCTCCCTGATTAACGTTAAAAATCGTATCTGCCCGATCAATAGTGAAATGAAAGCTGTACTGCGGATGAACCAAAAACCGGCCGTCCTTATATAAAATAAAGGGGTAACCCATTTCCCCGAGTTTTTCCCCATCCAGAAGCTGGCCTAACTGCAGCAAACTGATATCAATGGCTATGACTGCCTTTTCCTCACCTTTTTGGATAAACTTAGCCAAGGTTACCACCGGGCTGCCAGTATGAACATCTGCATATACTTCCGTATAATTGATTTGATCCGGATTCCTCTCCGCCAAGACATACCAGCTTCTTTCATTGGCTTTCCAGTCCGTATCCATAATCCGGCGGCGGGAACCGCTTTGCTGGGTACCGTCAGGATAACCAACATAAATATCGACAATTTTGTATTCTTCTTTTAAATAATCATACTGTCCTACTAAACGTTGGAGTACCTTTTGATCGCCTAAATTATTTTGGGCGAAGGCCGCCTCCGCCAGCAGAACACCTTCTCTGGCTTGCAGAAAGTTGTTTACTTTTTCGTATAAATACTCAAACTTGGTCGTGATATTCTGATCAACCTGCTTTTTTAACGCCTGGGTCGATTCCAGATAAGAAATGCCGGCAAAGCAAAGAGCTCCTATCAGAATCAAACTGGCCGCTAAGAAAATTAATTTTTGTTTTAATTTTAATGTTTTCAGCATCTGTTTCCTTCCCTGGTTCCTGTCAGCCTCTATTTTTCTTTTTTTAGTATCGGCTTGATCTTTTAAAAAATAATCCCTTGCCCGGATGTTGCCGGAACAAGGGACGGTTTTTTTTGATAAATTTATATCAAACAGGAAGGGGAACAAATTCTGATATTTTCTATAATAAGCTTAAAAAGCTTTCTCCATCCTGCGGAGCGGAAACTCCCAGTGCTTCCGCCACAGTAGCCGCGATATCAGCTAGTGTATGGCGAATGCCCAAGTTGACGTTCCCAGGAAAAGCGGGAGAATATGCCAGTAAGATCGTTCGTTCCCTGGTGTGCTGACTATGTCCAATCGTTGGATCATTCCCATGATCACCGGTGATAATTAAGAGATCCTCTGCTGTCATTTTGGGCAAGAAGTCTTTCAAATATTGATCAACTATCATTAGTTTTTGCCCATATAAATCGACATCTTCCGCATGCCCCGCTAAATCCGTTTCCTGTACTGTCGAAGAAACCAGACCTGTTTTCATCCGCAAAAACGCGTCAATCGAATCCTGCATGACCTTATCGGTCGGTACGGCCGGAATTTTCAGTGCTCCGGGGCATTCTATTACATCCTGCATTTTTCCAACCAATACGACCTCTTTGCCCGCATCGGTTAAAATCGTGCTAACCTGCTTGCGATAATCTACGCCGTATCCCATGTGCAGAGATAGATAACCCTTATGGTAAATTCCGGATTTTGGACAATTCATGCCGACCAATCCATCCTCCCGTCTTTCTACCGCCGCCAGCATCGCCTGTGTCGAAATATCTTCTCCGCCCAGCGCAATCACCCGACTAACCTCCACTACCGACCGCACCGTCTGGCCAACACTGATTACCTCACTAAACGGTACCTTATCCAAGCAGCCCGACACGTTATAGATTTGACCATAATCCGTTTCGATATTATCCGCCACAATAATCGCCTCATTAACAAAAAGCACCGGCATCTTTTCGTCTGGAATTCGAACCGAAAATCCCTTTTTTTCCAGCGCCGCCTTGACTTTCGGCATTACTTCAATAAAAGGAATCAATGCCGGCTTGGCCGGTATCGTTCCCATAATCTCTTGATGGCCGGCATAACTGTCAGCGCCATAATGCTGCAGGCACAAAGAGCCATATGCGGCTTTCGCCGGTTTGGGAGTTAATTTTTCATGTTTTAAAATCTGATAAATCCCCAATTCTTCAAAAGTAGGCAAAGCTAAATCCTTAGCCTGATCCAAAATATGCCCAAAGGTATTAGCCCCAATATCTTGCCGCCTATTTTCTTTAACATCTTCCATATACCCAACCCCAAGACTATCTAACACCAAAATAAACACTCGTTTCACTTTTTTCCCAAGCTCCTTCCTTGACTGTCATAAATTCCCGCAATCCTTCCTTTGCCTTGCGATAATCCATCAAGCAAAACCACTTGACTGCGGGTGGTAAAAATTTGCGTTCGAAACGCATATATACAGATATCTCCGGTTCTAACCTGCTTTGAAGCGTTAAAAGAACCATAATAATCAATACTCTCCGCATCCATTTCCTCTGCTCTAAAAATCCCTTTTTCTTCCCCTAACGATGAAAAAAGCGCTAATTCCCGCATATGTGAACGGCGATAATATCCCCCAAAAAAGGTATATGCCTTGCCCTGATAAATATGAGAAACCTCAGTAATATAGAGAATCGCCGGTTTTTCCGGTTGATCGGAAACAGCATGTAACGGCGTTGTCCCTAGCAAAGCATGCCCCGGCTCACAATGCGTACCACCGGCTTTAGCAACCAATTCCATACTGGTGGCCGTATTCGCGCTGGGCGCGTTCATATGCGGAAGTAAAATACCAAACTCCGCTTCTATCTTGGCCTTGGCCCGACGCAGCGTTTCCATGTTCGGCATTTCCTCAATTTGGCCATGTTCTTCTTGATATAAAAAACAAGGAAAGGAAGTTAATCCCACTAATTTCACATGAGTCAGCTTTAAAATCCCGTCTACCGTCCTCAGCCAGTCTTTTTCTTCCACTCCGCCCTGTTGCCCTTCATAGATTTTATCTCCGCTTGCCGTAACCTTTAAGAGTATCGGCTGAACAATTCCCATTTCTTCTGCTGCTTGATGAACAGACAAAGCCTTTTCATAGGAAAACACAGTAATCACTTCCGGCCGGTATTGAATCACTTCTGGCAACATCTGTTCCGGTATTTGCACCAAATGTCCCACATGTCCTAGTTTCAAACCAGCCTTGGCTAAAACCAAGGCTTCCCACGGATCAACTGCCACAAACTTAGAAATCCCAGCCTTGGCAATTCGGTTGGCTATTTCTGGATTACGGCCAAATTGCTTGGTCATAGCATAAACATTCAATCCCCATTTTTGCGCCTCAGCCGTGATAATTTCACTATTACTCTCAACCGCATCCAGATCAATCACATAAGAATTCGCCTGAATTTTATTTTCACTGTAAAACTTTACCGCTTGGAAAATCAGTTCAGGATTCTTAGCCTGCAATTTTCTTAAAAACATAGCTCCTCCTGTTCCTCGGCTTTTGCGACTGCTTCCCGCAATATTCTAAGCACTGTTTCTTTCCCGGCCCGCATTGGATTGATCCGGATTGTCGTTTCTTCCATTTCCGGATAAGCCGCCCGAAAGGTACCCGAAACACGATAAAAAAGTGCCGGTATTTCGTATCTGGACTCGGATCCTACCGGATAAGAAGCCGCGCCCAAACTGCGGCTGATCGCCAGTACTTTCTTAGCAATCGGTTTTTTCAATTCCACTAAAATGACCCGTGACTGGGCATTTACAATGTATGCTTCCTTTATCCCAGGCTCACCGGCATTTAAAATCCTAACGATCTGATCGGCTGTTTCGCTTTGAATGGCAAAAGATACCGGCGCATACACCATTGAGCGTAGTGCGTCCATGGCTTCATGTCCCTGCACTTTGCTGCCGCCGGAATACATTCTCTGCCGAACCGCATCAAGCATTTCCTTCTTCCCGATCAGACAGCCAATTCCTTCTGGGCCAAACAGCTTGAATAAAGAAAACGCCGACACATCCGCCCCTGCCTGACAGCCAATGCGCGGAGCTTTAAAAACCACATAATTATCATCCGTCAAAATCTCAATTGTCGGTTTCATTCGCTTTAGCTTAAATAAAACATCCGCTAACTCATAACTATCCTCTGGTTTTTGCCGGGAATGCTGAACCAGCGCAAAATCAACGTCAGTCAAGATCTCTTGTTCCATGTCCTCTAACTTATGATAATCATAAAATACCGGTACCAGCCCCATACTTTGAATAATATCAAGGCTCGTCGGATAAATCGGTGCGTCATGTACCAAAATTTTATCTCCCGGCTTTAGTCTGGCGTTTAAAAATGCCCGAATCGCACCGGTTCCCGCTCCTCGTACCAGTAAAGCCGATTCCACCCCAAAATAAGCCGCCAGCACTCGTTCTACCTTTCCCGTATAAACCGGAAATTGACGCGGCGGCGCTAAACCGATATCGCCCATTTGAAAAAATTCATCCATCGTAAATTCCCGGTGAATCTGATCAACCAACTTAAACTGTGCTTCTTTGGCTTCTTCCAAATTCATAACCGGAATCGGATATCCTTTCATGACTCCCTCCTACACATCCAAAAAACGTCGGGGATTCTCTTCCAAAATGACCCTGACCTGCTCCTGCGTAATCCCCGCTTCCCGCAGCTTCGGCAAAAAATGATCTAATAAATAAGCATACCCAATACCACCTCGTTTTGATAAATGGCTTTTTCTAGTCAAGTCTTCTGACATTACAATTTGATGCAAATGACCATGTGCAATCAAGTTTTTCAAACAAGCAACTCTATTTTCCTCTGATTGATAACTTACCTTGCCAATCGTATCAAAAGCTAAATAACAACCGTATTCCGCGATTTTTAAATGATACTCCTGATCCGCCGACAAATCCAAATGGCCAATCACTAAGTGTTTCATATTTACGCCGTTCTTTTTTAAAAATTCCGTTTGCCACAAACCCATTGTTCCCAGCGTGGTATGGGTGGACATCGGCTTACCGGTCTCTACGTGCGCCAGAGCGCAGGCCTTAAATATTTTTTCTTCCATTGGCGTAACTGTGTTGTGGCTAGTACCGATCTCACCAATTACATGCGCTTTAACTCCGGTATCTTCCATCCCTTTCGTTAAGTCTTTAACAATCAACGCCGCTAATTCTGCTTCTGACATTTGATAAACATATTCCGGTAAAAACGGTTCTTTATAAAATCCCGTACTAGCAATGACCTGCAAGCCGGATTCCTTGGCAATTTTTTGAATCACCAGCGGATTTCGGCCCATTCCCCGATTGGTCACCTCCACTAAAGAAGAAATTCCTTTTTTCTTCAGCAAAGCAAGCTCTTCTGTAATCTCTTTTTCTGTGTCATATCTGGCGTCTTCATCTTTTTTTTGCGTCGACAAATCAATGCTCAAATGTTCATGAATATACGTCGCTCCCAGTTTTTCCGGTGCTATTTCACCCCAAACTCCAATAATGCTCATTCATTTCCTCCCATTAATTAACTACTCAACCTTCCTCTGCCGAAAGCCTTTCTCTTTCTGCACAAGGAGGCATTCTGCAAGCCGCTAAGTAAAAATGCTTCGGACATCGGAAAGTTAAGTTAACTAATAAAACCTTTTTCTACTTGATCGCTACAAAAATAGGTATCAAATACCGGCGGCCTAGTAAATATCCCGGCTAATCGCTGACCCAATTCAATTCCAGCTATACCTGCCGTTTTCCCCTCCGCAGTCATCAGCAAATAGCCTACCGCTAATTCTCCGCTGGGAATCGCCATTGCCGTTGCGTTCACCAGATTAGCGATTTTTACAAAATATTTTTCTCCATCTTCCTGTAATTTCTTGCCGGTTTGTCCAAATCCGCCCAAAACAGAATCACCCAGTCCGTATAAATCAACCGGTCCCTCTTTTGAAATTAAGAAATCAACACGCTTGATCACTTTCTGATAAATCGCGATCAACTCTTCCCGATTGGTTGTTTTTTTCTGTAAAAATATTTCCCAAGAATATTCTTTTAAACTTTCCATCATGGCTTTTGACCATTTCTCGTCTTCTCCCTGCCACTGGATGATACCGATTTTCCCTTGTTTTCCGGCTGGCGGTTTTGGCGCTTCTTCTGCCATCAACGCATAAACTGCCTGCCGACAGATTTCATAGTTCCGGCTGATCACTCCAATTCCCGGTTGAAATGGAATCCCATCTGTGGAAAGCCTATGTGTCTCGCCTTGCAAACCCAGGCCTTTGCCCATAATCGCATACAAGCCGCAGCTGATGGCCGGCGCCAGTACCGAGCCACCGCCATCCGTTCCCAGACCTAGTTGATTAATTCCCCACATAATATGCAGACAAGTAGTTGCCGAAGACCCCGTCATTGGTCTGGCTGTTAAAGGATTTCTAATTTCTGTATAGATCGCTCTGCCTTTTTCCGCTATGTTGTCTAACGTATGAAATAAAAATCCTTGCCTTGTCAGTTTCTGAAGATAAGAATGAGGAATCGTGGCTGTATTTTTCACTCCCAGCAAATACACCTGCCGCCCTGCTTGTAAATGAGCAAAAACCTCATCTATCACTTCATCTCTAGTGTAATCTACTGTTTGATTCAAACGCCTTAGCGCTCTGCTATGCGAATTGGCAATGCTTTTTATTCTTTCCGCTGCCTGCTGTTTCATTTTTTCCTTCTTTCCGCTTAACTTAACTTCCCCCTGCGGCAAAGTTCCGTTTTTCCGCCGGTATGCCACCCACCGAAAAACAAGGCCTTTCGGCAAATCCCATCTATGTCGACTACTGCTGGACGGGTATTCTGCTCAAACCAGGCCGTTTTGTCAAACACGGGAAAGTTAAGAGCTTAATGAAACTTTTCCTTTGCCGAAAATCTTTATTTTTTCGGCAAAGGAGCTCGTTTTTTCATCTAAGGTTCGATACTTTACGCCGGGATCTGGAACAAACCAACCACCGCTAAAATATTGACCAATATACCTGTCAATATTGCCGCAATCGGTCCGACCGCCATCCGTACCACTGGTTTTCCGGCAATTTCATTTAAAATATATAAACCAGCTACCAGGAAAAATCCAATGCCCGGAGCAATGGCGTTTGCCGCATTCATGCCGCCGACTAAAAGAGCAATTTCCAAAAGTTTACTCATGGCCGTCCGGATATTATCGCCGGCTTTCCGAATACCGGGAAAACGATCAAGTCCTTTGGCAATAACGCCCAAAAGCAGCACTTCCAAACCAATAATAACCGCACCGGCAACCGCCGCCAGAATCGGATTGCCGATAAACAAGGCGGCCGCAAAAACAAAGGTCATGCCCACCGGCCCATAGACGCCGGTCGCAATCGCCGTAGAAGCAACCAACGGAACGAAACCAATTCCCCGCGCCAAAGCTGCGAACGCCGCATCATTGATATTGCCTTCCTTAATTAAATTTAAGGAAATCGGATCACCGGCCATAATTTGCAGGGCGGTTGCTGCCGCTACCAGCGCTCCCATGACCATTAGGTAAGGCATATTTTTACGAATCCGAGCAACCCGGTCAGAAAACAACGATACCAAATCAACACTCTCGCCTTCCGGCGCTTTTTCTTTAACTGCAAAGAGAAGCAAAAGAATCATACCAACCACTAAAGCGGTTCCTTCCGGGTTAATTGTAATCTTCGCTCCATTTAAAGAAATCACACCGACCATAACTGCCAATTGCCGTGCCAGCATTGATAAAATCAAGTTAAGCAGACCTTTTTTGACCCCATATTGATACGCCGTAGCCAGTGCCGGGAATGTAGCAAAGGCAATGACAACTGGTTTTGATACTTCGCCAAGGCTGCCCATAAAATTAACCGGCAGCATTTCAAAAACTTTAACCACGCCTTCTAATCCTAAATGGATTCCGACACCATATAACGCGCCTAACCCGGCTGCTACCAAGCCACCGACTTTGCCATTTGGCGTAGCCGTACCAATAATATCTGTTCCTAAAAAGATACAATGTACCAATAAAATGGTCGCTGTTAAAGAAAATGGAATGCCAAAGCCAATAACCAATCCAAATCCCATAGCAAAAGCCGTGGCCGCTAATTCCTTGCGGGTCATTCTGCCTTCGACAAACTCCGGTACTACCGGCCGTAGTCCATCATTAAACACTGCGATTCCCTGATTAGTTAAAAATGCTGCCAACGCACCGATAACAGCAATAAGTATCGTATTCATAAATACCTCCTCATATTTTCAAATGTCTTTTTGATCAATTCAAGTTTTGCTTTTCTGGTAGTTTCTATTTTCCCTTATAAAGAAAAATGGTCATTTATCATTTTAATATTTCGTTCAAAATCATCGGCACAGCCGCTTGAATGTGATCGGCCGTAAAACCAAAAGCTACTTTTCCTTCCGCAACTTCCCGCTGAACGTCCTCTTCTTTTGGCGGCCGCCCCGGCATGGAAATTGTTGCGCATTTACTTTTGGTTAAAAGTGCAATTGCCATACTAAGCGCTCCGCCGCCGCCGGTATGACAAGCGCCAAAATAATAATCCGCCGTCTTGTTTTTAATCGCCATCGCCGCCTGTACATCAGACATAACTGTAACTTCCGCTCGGTCACCGGCAATCTGTTTAATCAAATCCGCTACTGCTTGTTTTTCTACCGCCCCGCCTACTACAATTTTCATTTCTTCTCCTCCTTTCCATCCTCTAACAAAACACATAAATATCCGCCTATATAGGCCTCTTCTCCTGGATGCAACTCCATTTCCGAGATTTTTCGAATTTCCCTGAAATATTCCTGCGCTCTGGAATAATTCGCATTTTCCCGTAATTCTTGCAGCAAAGCCTCATTTGCTTCCGTAATCGCTTCTTCACCACTGCTTCGATTTAAAGCCGCCGCCAAATGCGTTAAAAACATACCAATTTTCTCATCGCTCGGTTCAATGCCATCGCTTTTGAGCTTTTCGCTGATATGCCGCAAAGTCGTTTCGATTGGTTCTGCCAGCATTCCAGCTGCCTTTAATATTTCTAACCTTTCTTGTAACGCCTGATCCACTTCTTTCTCCTGTATATTGTCGTTATTTTTTCCAGTCTGCCCTCAAAATTTTCCTGTGTCCTAACTCAATTTTCTTCGAACAAAAGACTTTGCCTTTCCGGTAGTAACCAGTCTAAAAAGATGATTCCACTAACCATCAGAAAATGGAGTCTAATACATTGGAATTTTTTTATTTTTAACCACCTTACTTTGAATTTGCTCAATTTCCAAAAAATTGACCAGCCTGGCCATAATCTCGCCAATATAGCCATTCGAAAAATCAATCGCCAGCACCGCTTTGGTGCCGTCCCGGTCGAGTTCTCTGGCTTCCTCATTTTTTAGGGAAATGATATGGCCGGAAATACTTTTTTCCTGCAATTCATCTAAGTTCCAGACCGCCGCGTCCACTTCTCCTGTTTCTATCCTGGCTAAAATCTGATTATAGGCCGTCGGCACATATTCCACTTGCAAAGCCTGACACTCTTTTTTAGTCAGCAGGCTTTGATCAGGCGAACTTTCATCCAACGCCACTTTTATGCCGCTTTTTAATTCTTTCAGTCCTTGGCGCAAAATCACTCCATGTTTGGTTACATAGCTTTCCTCGGAAAACTCATGAATAATCTTAAATCGTTTACCGGTCGTTTCAACGTGCCGAACTGCCAGTTTAGAAACAACAGCAAAATGATATATTCCTTTTTCCACCATTTGCAGACGATAAGACGCGCCCCGCATATAGGCCAAATTAAAGGGCAAATCCGCTTGCCGGAAGGTTTCATACAGCCCTGTCGCCATCCCCTCATATCGTTTGGTATAGGGCAAGGGCATCAATCCTAAAATTGAGCCCAAGCCCGAAATATCCCACAGTTTTTGATAGTCCAAACCCGTAATATAAGTCCCCAGGTGTCCACGGCTTTGCAGAGAAACCGCTCCGGATTCCGTCAGATAACGCAGCGCCAATTGAATAGTTCCTCTGGCCATTTCATACTTTTCCGCGTATTTTTCAACCGTCTGCAGCCTTTGCCCTTCTTGAAAGTTTAAAAACTCTTTGCCCAGTCTGACTACTGCCTGTCCATTTTTAGACATTAGCTCTTTTTCATAATTTTTCAAAATGCTTTTCCTTTTTATAGATACGTATTACTTTTCCTTGGGTAGCAATTCGACCGTATTGACGGCTTCATTCCATTTTACGTCTAAATTAAGCAAAGCCGCTAAATTCCGAATATGCACATAATTTTTTTGCTCCACAGTAAACGCTCTAACCGGATACGTTTTTTCCCCATAATTTAAAACCAAGCCATTTGGCCGATCCGAAAAAGCACTTTGTTTTTCAGCCGTCACCGCTTTTTCCTCAGCAACAAATACTAAAAAGGACTCTAATTCAACATAATTGCGATCTTCTACAAAATAAGCTGGGAAAACCGCTTCTTTTCCTTGATAGCTTAACTTGATTTCCTTCATTTGACCGGAATATTTTACTAAGCCGGACTCATAAACGGCTTTCATTATATTTCTAGCCATTGGCCAAGTGCTCTTATAATTTCCTTTTTCGTTGACACCAAAAAACTGTTTATTTGTCAAAATAATAACCGATACATCATTTCTTTTATCCACTACAAATTGCGTTCCGGTAAATCCGGTATGGCCAAAGAAATCCCCATCAGCGTAAAGCCCCATATATCCGGAAGTTGCACCGCCGCGGTCAATTTCAAAACCATAGCCATGGCCAAAATCGCTTTGCACCGATGTAAACTCTTTCACCGTTTGCGCGTCATATAAGGTTACTCCCTCAAAATGGCCGCCAGATAGCATCAAGCGTGTTAACTTGCTTAAATCCTCAGCATTGCTGAAAAGACCGGCATGACCAGCCACACCCTGCTGGGCGTACCAGGAATTCCCATCATTAGCTTCCCCAACCAGCCGGTAATTTCTCCAGCCTTTAAAATCATCGGCATTTTCTTCGCATTTATAGCCAAAATCATCATCGTCTACCATTTTGTATTCAAATGGATTGCCTAAGGAAGTCGGTGCGATCGGCAGCTTGGTATTTTGTTTTAAAGGCGTAAACATGGTATGCGTCATTCCCAAGGGTTTATAAATTTGCTGCTCGGTATATTCCTGCAAGGTCTGACCGGTAATAGCTTCTACCACATAGCCCAAAGCCATAAAACTAAAATCGCTATATTTTCTGGCTGTACCGGTCGGATATTCCAATGGTAGACGGCAAATGTAGTCCAGCTCTTCTTTGGGGTTAACCGCATGAAAATAAGTTGGTTTCCATGGTGTTAAGCCCGAAGTGTGCGTCAGTAAATCTTTAACTTTAACCTGCTCTTTTCCATTCTGGGCAAAGTCCGGAATATAGTTGGCCACCGGTGCATTTAAATCAATTTTCCCCTCATATTTTAGCTTCATAATTGCCTGTGTTGTGGCCATTACCTTGGTAACAGAAGCCAAATCGTATATAGTGTCAGTGGTTGTTTCTGTCTTGCCATCAAGCGTACCAAACGCTTTATCGTAAACGATTTCATTGCCTTTGGTAACAACGATCTGCATGCCCGGTGTAACTTCGTCCTTAATCGCTGCTAAAACCGCTTCTTCCACCCTGTCAAAAGAAATACTCTCCGCCTGCGCCTGCGAAATGTTAGCAATCATCAGTCCCATTGCTAAAAATACTGCTACCCATCTTTTTTTCATGCTTTTCCTTCCTTTCCTTATGCGACGCTATCAATATACAAAATTTTGTATATTGATAGCAAAAAATATTTACACAAATAAAATATCATTCCTTTTTATTTTTGTCAATCATTATTTTAAAAAAATATAAACTTATCATTAACCATTTTTTCTTTCGGTATTTTAAACAAATACTTCTATTTTTTCCAGCGTGTCTAAGCAATTTTTTACTTAACTTTCTTATCGTCTTTTTTGCTAAGCCATGCCTATTTTTAACTTCTGTCTAAGATACCTTGCTTAGCTGCTTCTTTTGAAAAAATAGTTGTAGTTCCAGACTACCTCAACTCTTGGCAAGCTACAGCTGAGTCCGATTTATAGGTAGTCACTACCAGCAAAAGAAAATTAAGTCTCAATTTTCCCATATCTGCTCCCTCTTACATTTATTTTACCAATGTGCTATAATTTGATGAGTTGTCTTATTTCAGGAGGCTTTATGAATACGAAAGAAAATAAAATGGGCGTTATGCCCGTTAAGAAGCTTATTATCAATATGTCACTTCCGATGATGGTATCCATGATGGTCCAGGCGCTGTACAATGTGGTAGACAGTATCTTTGTAGCGCAGCTTTCGGAAAGTGCTCTGACTGCCGTTACGTTAGCCTTTCCCATGCAGAACCTGATGATAGCCATGGCTGCCGGAACCGGCGTCGGCTTCAATGTACTGCTTTCCAGAGGTCTTGGCGAAAAAAACTTTGCCAAATCCGATAATGCCGCCAATAACGGTATCTTTCTTATTTTAATCAATACGGTTATTTTTATATTGATCGGTTTATTTGCGGCTGTGTCGTTTATTGGCAGTCAAACAGATGATTCTGCCATTCGGGCCGATGGTATAGCTTACCTGCAAATCGTTTGTTTTCTTTCCGCCGGAGCTTTTACCCAGATTACCATGGAGCGCCTGCTTCAGGCCACCGGCAGGACAATGCTCAGCATGATAAGCCAGATAATCGGTGCTGTCGCCAATATAATACTTGATCCTATCATGATCTTCGGCTTGTTCGGCTTTCCGAAAATGGGAGTTGCCGGGGCGGCTTTAGCTACTGTCCTTGGTCAGTTCTTAGCTGCTGCTGCCGGTATCTTTCTAAACCTTAAATATAACAAAGAAATAAATATTTCCCTAAAACGCATCCTCCATCCCAATCTTCATACAATTAAACCGATATATTTCATCGCCATACCGAGTATTTTGATGATGTCCATCGGTTCAATCATGACCTACGCGATAAATATCATCCTGATTGCGTTTTCAACCACAGCCACTGCCGTGTTTGGCGTATATTTTAAATTACAGTCTTTCTTCTTTATGCCTGTGTTCGGCCTTAACAACGGGCTTATACCGGTGCTTTCGTATAATTACGGAGCCAGGAACAAAAAAAAATCGACGATTCCTTACGTTTCGCGCTAAGCCTTGCGTTCGTTATCATGTTAATCGGCACTCTCACCTTCGAATGCATCCCCGGAACTTTGCTTGATATGTTCAATGCTTCCGCGGATATGAAGAACATGGGAATAACGGCACTTCGTACCATAGCCATACATTTTCCTTTGGCGGCGGTAGGTATCGTGCTGAGCTCCATTTTCCAGGCATTCGGGCAAAGTATCTATTCGCTTATCATATCCGTCATGCGGCAGCTTGTCGTACTTATCCCTGCTGCCTGGCTGCTCGGACAGACCGGAACTGTAAATAATGTATGGTGGGCTTTTATGATAGCCGAGGTGATATCACTGGCCGCCTCTATTTTCTTCTTTAAGCATGTTTATAATAAAATGATCCGCCCTATCGCGGAGGCGGTTTGATTTTTCCCGTTTTCACGAAGCATCCGAGTGCCGTAATTAAGCCGGAAGCTTAAAATTGCGGCATTTCCGGATATTTCGTGAAATCCTGTTAAAACTGGCAAGCGGCTGAAGTTCCGACCAAAGAAATTACCGTGATCAGTAATGTATTAACCTCTATTCTTTTCTAAAAATATCTCTTATCTTATCGGCATCTTCATTATGAAGTCCTTCACAGATTAAATTATAAAAATCTTTTATATCCTTATCCTTCAAAATAAATTTTACTTGGTTATTTTTATGTGCGATTTTAATTAATTTATCTTTTTGATTTTCTGACCAAGCATCAATTTCCGTAAGCTGCTTAATGATTGCATGGGTATTGGCAAAACTTGTACTATCTTCAAGCTTATTTATCAATTCTTCTTTTTTAAGTTCTTCTGTGCTTTGACCCTCCGTTTCTTTAATTTTTTCAGTAATACAGTCAAAATGAACTTCTTCCAATATTTCATTGGAAATTGTTCTGTCTATTATCTGTTTCACTAAATTTTCAAGCTTTGATCCCTCCGTGTAATCTGCCGGCACAAAATATTTTATTCTGTTTTCTTCAAGCATTCTAAAGACCTTTGACTTGTCTCTTGTTTCAGAATTATATACGCCGATTGAATGTCCGCCATTTATATTAACAAGTTTCATGCAGGGAATATCCGTATCGCTGTCTCCTATATATATCATATTTCTAAAAGGTACTCTGTATTGATCCGGTGCAAAATAAGAATTAACACCCTGATCATTTACATCAAGAACACCTTTTTCAATTCTGAATAAAAATTGTGTTTTATTTGTATAATTTACTACCTGTGCCGGCCAGACCGCTACGCCATCCTTATCAAAGTAAAAAGAGCTCGCATATATCTTTTTAAACTTATCAGCGATTTCTGTCCCTTCAATCATTTCTTTTAACCCGGAGGAAATAATATAATGTTCAACCTTTACACTTTTGCTTTCACCATATTTATTAATTCTGTCAAACCATGTATCAACACCTGGGAAAAGCTTTACCTTACTTCCCTCTTTATGTAACGTATCCTTTGTGAATAATACCTTTCCTCTCGACTTACTTGACATCATATACATATAGGCGAGATTTTGATCCATATCATTACTTGAGGCTAATTCATTTGACTCCTTCCAAAAATCCGCAACAGCGTAATTTATTGATTGTATATAACCTTGTGCCTGCATATCGTCCGGAGATAAAGTTTTATCGAAATCGTAGCAGATTGCTAAAACAGGACAAGACTGCGTTTTTTGCAAAACGTATGCCAAATGTCTCCGGCATTCTGCGAGCCGCTCAGTAAAAAAGACTATGGGAAAGTTGAGTTAACAAATAAATTTTCCGGAATTACTCACACAGATTTAAAACCATTATTAGTCAGCTTTGACCCATCTGCCTGAATGGTAACACATTTTTTTGACAGATATTTTTTTGTCTGCTATAATAGTTGACATGGCAACTATTATATTGGAACAGCCTTAGCTTTCCATGGGAGACGTTATGAACCTATTTTTAGAACAAAAAAACCATGCCCTTTATCTAAACCGGCTAATCTCCATGATTTACCGGCATAACCGTATTTATATGGACAGTCAGTTAGAGGAGCTTCATTTACAGTCCGGGCAATACACCTATCTGCTTTATCTGTATCATCACGACGGCCAAAAGCAGGATGATATCGTCAAAACGCTGCGCATTGATAAAGCCGGCACGACCCGGGCGCTGCGGAAGCTAGAAAAAAACGGCTATATTTTCCGCAAACCGGATGAAAAAGACCGTCGCGGCAATCTGGTTTATCTGACCGAAAAAGCCTGGCAGATCCAGCCGCTTCTGCTTAAGTTTTATTCGAATTGGTTAAACTTAGCACTGGACGGATTAAGCGAGGAGGAGCTTGCCACTCTGTATCAGTTATTAAATCGGGTGGCCATCAATGCAATTTCCATCAAGGAGGAAAAAGAACAAGAAAATGAACGAACGACAGATTGAGCTAAAAGAAGCGCCGATTTTTCGGCTGCTGCTGAAATATTCCATTCCGGCCATTATCGGCATGCTGGTTAACGCTCTTTATAACGTGGTTGACCGGATGTTTATCGGTAATATGGTAAAAGACCCGCTGGCGATGAGTGCGGTCGGCCTGACCTTTCCTTTTATGCTGGTCATTTTCGGTTTTTGTATGCTGATTGGCATCGGCGGCTCCAGCCGAATCTCCATTTCATTGGGCGAAGGCGACCATCAAAAAGCCGAAAATATTTTAGGCAATATGTTTACGCTGATTATTATGTTAATGCTGGGACTGGTTCTGGTCGGCAGCATCTTTAAAACACCGATTCTCTATTTTCTGGGAGCCAGCGAAAGTACCATCGGCTATGCCGGCCAATATATTCAGATTATTTTGTTCGGCGCCGTCTTTCAAGGGCTATCCTACTGCTTTAACACCGCCATGCGTTCCGAGGGAAACCCCAAAAAAGCAATGTATACCATGCTAATTGGCGCCGGAGCAAATATTATTTTAGACCCGATTTTTATTGGGCCGCTGGGCTTAGGCATTGCCGGTGCTGCTTGGGCAACGATTATTTCTCAGTTTATCTGCATGGTTTGGGTGCTGTCGCACTTCTTTTCCAAAGACAGCGTCTTAAAGCTGCACAGTCGCTTTCTGGTTCTCCGGCGTGAATTGATAAAAAAAAATATATACATTTGGATTGCTCCCTGTATCATGCAGATTGCTTCCGGGGTTATCTCTGCCACCGCCAATAATGCGCTCCGCACCTATGGGGGCGACTTAGCGATTGGCGCAATGACAATTGTCAATTCGATTGTCGCCTTTATCCTGATGCCGATTTTCGGAATCAATCAGGGTGCGCAGCCGATTATCGGTTTTAACTACGGCGCCAAGCAGTATGCCCGCGCCAAAAAAACATGGCAATTAGCGGCTCTGGCGGCAACTGTGATTTGTATTTTCGGTTTTTTGGCAACACAGCTTTTCCCGGAACTGCTAATCCGAACCTTTACGCCCAATCCTGAGCTGATTGTCTTAGGCAAGGACGGTCTGCATAAGCTCCTGATTATGCTGCCGATTATCGGTCTGCAGATAGTCAGCGCCAATTATTTTCAGGCAGTCGGCAAGGCCTATAAAGCAATGCTGTTAAGTATGCTGCGCCAAGTGATTATCTTGATTCCGCTGCTCTTTATTTTACCTAATTTTTGGCAGATTAACGGCGTTTGGTTTGCGTTTCCGATTGCCGATGCAGCAGCTTCGGTGATTACCGGCATTTTCATCTTTCGGGAAATGCGGCATTTAAAAGAACTGACGCCAAACGAATAACCGGCAAAACAATTAAAATAAGTCTGCATGTGTGCCCGTGCGAAACAAAAATAGCTTTAAATCTCTTTTAAATTGATGGGACGATACAATTTCAAGCATCGGTTAATACCTCGTCCAATAATTCATCAAAAGAATGGTAGCGTTTATAGGCGCTGGGATTTTTCTTCATTTCCTCATACTCCGCCAGCGCTGACCTTGTTTCTGCATTTGGTACTCGCCGCTTTACCTCAAACGGGATTCCATCATAACTAACCGCGTTTTTAAGGAACATCGTAATGGCGGATGACATGGTAAGACCAAGGTCGGAAAATAATTCCTCCGCCGACTGTTTTAATTCCGCATCCACCCGCACGTTGATATTTGTGGTTGCCATAAATTTTTCTCCTTTGTGTTAAGACTTTATTGCCTGCTTTTGCAAAGGAAGGTTGAGTTTTGAAGCAATTCGTCAATCCGGAAAAGTTTTTCTATCGCATCCACTCGTCCAGCGTCTCCAGCAGCAGCCGATCGCTGTCGGCCTTGGCGGCTTCATTGGCTTCGATAATTTTGTGATATGGGTTGTATTTTTCATGCTCTTAGTATATAATAAAAATGTGATTGTAATGCACAATAACTTAAATAAAAGTGTGAAGGGGTATATCTATGGAACGACTGATTTTGAATAAGCTGCTGGATTGGAAGAATTCACCTTACCGCAAACCGCTAATCTTAAAAGGTGTGCGTCAGGTGGGTAAGACTTGGGTTCTCAAAGAATTCGGCAAACGTTATTATGAAAATACAGCCTACTTTAACTTTGATGAAAACGAAGAATACAAGCAATTTTTTGAGACCACCAAAGATGTAGATCGCATTTTACAGAATCTAATGCTGGCCAGTGGTCAGAAAATTATGCCAGAAAAGACGCTCATTATCTTTGACGAGGTGCAGGACTGCCCCAAGGTTATCAACTCCATGAAGTATTTCTGTGAGAATGCTCCGCAGCATCATATTGCCTGTGCCGGTTCTTTGCTGGGGATTGCCTTGGCGAAGCCATCCTCCTTTCCGGTGGGCAAAGTCAACTTCATGCAGATCGATCCTATGACCTTCATGGAATTTCTGCTCGCCAACGGCGACGAAAATCTAGCCGAATATCTGGAGAGCATAGATACCATTGAGCCGATTCCTGATGCCTTTTTCAATCCGCTCTATGAGAAATTGAAGATGTACTATGTTACAGGCGGTATGCCGGAACCAGTACTCATGTGGACAGAAGCACGAGACGTTTCTGCTATGCAGGAAGCCCTGTCCGGGATCATCGGTGCTTATGAGCGTGACTTTGCCAAGCACCCCAATGTCAGCGAGTTCCCGAAGATCTCTATAATATGGAAGTCCATACCGTCCCAACTGGCAAGGGAGAATAAGAAATTTATCTACAAGGTGGTTAAAGAGGGGGCACGAGCCCGGGAATATGAGAATGCTTTGCAGTGGCTGGTAGATGCCAGGCTGGTGCATAAAGTCTATCGCAGCACCGCTCCCGGTCTGCCGGTAGCTGCCTATGATGACCTGTCTGCATTTAAAATCTATCTGGTGGATGTAGGGCTGCTCCGCCGCCTGGCTCAACTGGCTCCTACGGCCTTTGGAGAAGGCAATCGTTTGTTCACCGAGTTTAAAGGTGCACTGACTGAGAATTTTGTACTGCAGACCTTAATCACGCAGTTTGAAGTGGTTCCCCGGTACTGGAGCCAGAATAATCCACCCTATGAGGTAGATTTCCTTATCCAGCGGGAGAATGATATTTTCCCTATAGAAGTCAAGTCTGAGGCCAACACCACCAGCAAGAGCCTAAAGAAATTCAAGGAGCTGTTCTCGAATCAAGTCAAACTCCGTGTGCGGTTCTCACTGGACAATTTGAAGTTAGATGATGATGTGTTGAACATTCCATTGTTTATGGCTGACCAAACGAATCGGCTGATTGGACTGGCGGAGCAACGACAAGTTGACACACATAATTAACTCCACGAAGCATCGTAGATATCCAATGCTCATAGACAATATAGTTACCTAAATTGAATTCTTGTCAGGCAGGGCTTGGGTTATGCCATCCGCTATTCCGTCAGCTCCCGCCATTTGATTTTAAAAATTCGGGGCAGGAGCGCCGCGCTTACAATTCCTAAGATGCCTAAAAACGTCATAATAATTTAAGTTTCCGGTTTACAGCATTTTTTCCAGAATAACTTCCGCCTGATACCGCCCCTGGTAGACCACTTTCCCTGCTTCCAAAAGAATGATTTGATCATAGCCCGCCAATACGTTCCGGCTGATGTCATGCGTAATATTAATTACCGTTACGCCGTCTAAGCCCAGCAGCAATTGATTGATCTTATCGGTGGTGCTTCTGTCCAGCGCGGAAAAAATCTCATCGCAAAGAATTATCTTATTTTCCCTGAGCAAAGCTCTGGCAATGCTGATTCTTTGCTTTTCCCCGCCGGAAAAACGCTCGCTTTTCTCCTGCAGGCCCGCGCCCGCTTTAGCAACGGTTTCCGTCAGCTGCACCTTGGCCAGCAGCCCGGCTATTTTTTCCGGGTCATAGCTGCCATAGAGCGTAATATTATTTTCCACCGTATCGTCAAATAAGAAAACCTCCTGACCAATCACAGCCATATTGTGATATAAGTCATTGGCCTTAATATCCGCGTAAGAATGCCGGCCGATATAAATACTGCCGGTCTGCGGCTGCATTTGTTTATTGATTAGTTTAATCAGCGTTGATTTGCCGGAGCCGCTGATTTTCAGCCAAATCATTTACTTGCGCAAAGCTTTTATATGCCTTATCCTCAATGCCAAACACCTTAATCACACTAATTCCGGCAAACAAATTTGCTATTTTGTGCAAAAGCTTTTGATATGCCCCAGCCTCCGCTTCCCTGGCCTGGGCATAATTAGCCTGCAAAGTTTTAGGGGTAATGGAGTACAGCAAAAGAAAAGTAAACACCGCCGCCGCCAGAATCAAATGAAAGCGAAGCAAAGCCAAAAAGGCAAACAGCAGCATAAAAGCGCTGCCCAGTATATTAAAAATATTCCCCAAGTAGGCCTCTTCTATCATTTTAATATCCGTAATCAGCGCCGCCATTGGGTCGAAACGGCTATCGGAGGTTTGAATCAATTTCTCCAAATCTTCCTGAAATACATGATACACCAATTGCCGCTTCAATTCCGTCATCACGCATTTGGTATATTTCCCTTTCCCGATTACCGTAAAATAATCACAAATCATCGACCAGGCAAAAAAACCAACCACCAGAAGCCCGTTTTGCAGCACAAAAATATTCTTTCCCGTTTGCACCATATCAATAAAATAGCGAGTTAATTGCGTATAAGCAATCGCAAAAAGCGCTCCCAAACCGATCACCGCGCACACTAAAATCAATATTTTCCATGATTTGACAATAAATATTTTTTTCATGCCGCACCTTCCCCGTTTATGATACTCTGGTTAAACGGAAAATAAAAGCAAAATTACTTTCGGATAATTCTTGTTATAAATAATATTTTAACAAAATTTAAATCATTTGTAAACTCCCGTTTCCTTTTTACTCACTATGATACCCCGATAAAAATAAAGCCCAACCAATATATTGACAAATGCCAATACAACATAAAAAACATCAACACTAAAATATTTTAAAAATATCGTAATCATAAACAATATCACGACTTTATAAATACTGACTATCAGGCTGTTCATTGACAAAACCGTGCTTTTTTTATTACTGCCTGAAACTTCATTCAGCAAATAATCTTCTATTATTAGTAAGCCTGAACCATAAATCAACTGCTGAAAAAGCATAAAAATCACAAGCATAACGGCACTGCCGCTAAGTCCCATGATACCATAGCTTATAGAGGTAGCAGCCATGATTAACGCAAATAAATAGCGTTTATTTACCTGCGGCGAAAATTTATGAATTAAAAAAGCCCCATTTCCCATAAAAATCATAAATAAAGCATACAGAATCCCATTGAATTCTATGGGAAAGCCGATTTTTAACAGCTGAACTTGGTAATACTCAAAATTTATCATCATTATAGTAATAAATACCGACGAAAATACAATGATTTTTCGCACCCTTTTATTGCCCAGCATCATTTGCCAGGCATCGGCAATCTGTGTTTTATAATCTGCAATAGAAAACTTTACTTTTTCATTTTCGGCCATATGCTTTCCTGTTAATGAAGTGATTAAAATGAAATTCAAACTTCCCATAATAACCGCAACTATAAAATTAAGCTGCCTATCCATAGCATATAGAATTCCCGCCATCACCATAAAAACAGCGGACATAATTTTGGTAACCAGCTGGATTTTACCGGCTACGGCTTTATACTCGTCCTTTGTTTCATTTTTAACATAGCTTGATAATGCCGCCGCATCCGCGCCAGATTTAAAAGCACTGGCTATCCCTAATAACAGCTGGCCCAAAGCAAAACCAAAAAAGTTGGGTATAATCAGATATAACAACGCATGTAAAATAAATAACAGGCTTGATAACTGCAAAGACAGTTTGCGGCTGATTTTATCCGCTACTACCCCCGTGGGTATTTCAAACAAAAGCACGGCGACACTAAAAATCATTTTTAATAAACTGATATCCTGCGAGGTAGCGCCGTAACAGACTAAATACAAAACCCTGATCGGCAAAAATAAGGATGTGCTGAACAAAATCGACATCAATGTATATTTAATATAAAATTCATTCCGCATTTTTTCCATCCGCCTTACTCCGCCAGCTCCCGCCATTTGATTTTAAAAATTCGGGGCAGGAGCGCCACGCTTACAATCCCTAAGATACCTAAAACCGCCATAATAATATCGCCGCGAAAATAATCCAGCAAAAAGCCCAAAGCCAAAATGCTAAACGGCTGAAAAATGCTCTAAAATTCTCTTCTAAAAAGCCCCTTGCTTTCTTTCAAAAAATATTATAATATCTTATCAAGAAAACTTTCTCTTTAAATAAATTATTAATATTATTATAATTCATTCTTTAACAATCGGCAAGGGTCAAAAATGTCCCTATCGTCAAATGCACTCTGTATAATCGCTTCAACACGATTACATATTCTTAGGAGGTCTTATGAATGTTGATTTGGTTAAGTTCGGGCAAATGCTGAAAAGATTTCGGCAGGATCAAGGTCTTAGTTTAGACGCTGCCGCTGCCGCTGCCGGCGGTCAGGTCAGCCGCAAGACCCTGCTCCGCTATGAAAGCGGCCAAACCAATCCCAAATATGAAATCCTGTCTTTCCTGTCGCTGGTTTACCGAGTTGACCTCTGCGAATATTTCAGCAATTTCCGGTCAAACGAGCCGGATGCCGCTTCGACCTTAGACGTTTTGCTCCGGCATAATCTCTCGCCGGAGAACTGTAACCGGCTAAAAGACTTGCTGACAGAACTGCTCCGGTCAAAAGCTCTGCCTGATTTTTCCCGAATTTACTATGAACGGCTTTGGCTGTTTGTCGAGGGCGTTTCCCTAAAACATCGGCAAGAGTACAAAATGGCAATTCAATCTCTGACAAAGGCTCTGCGCCTGCGTTTCCCTAACTTTACTCTGAAAAATTATGCCAATTTTTTTTATTTTTCACTGGATTACCGGATTTTGGAAAACTTGCTGCATTCTCTTTATAAAAAGTCGCCGACTTTTTTACCAAAGATTCTGCCGATTTATGCTTATCTATACCAGACCTGCCCCCAAGAATACACCATTTATCCGCATATTTGCGCTCATTATGCCTTTATTCAAATTAATGACGACCATGCCGCTTCGGCGCTGCCTGTCTTAAACGCCGGAATTAAGGCGGCTCAGCACAATTTAAACCACGCCTATTTAGCTCATCTTTACTATTTTCGGGGAGCGGCCGAATATCTCTTAAATTCCGATGCCTACCGCCTTTCCTTTATGACTGCCTATATCCTATCACAGGCGTTTGGTGATACCAAATTTCAAGCTTGGCTACAAACCGCCTGCCGGGAAGCGTTTGATTTTGATCTGATGCAAATCCGTATTTAAAAAGCTCCCGGCTTTTGATTCTGCCGAGAGCTTTGTTACTCCTATGCTTTACATTGGCTTACCAATATGCTATAATACATTTGTATTACACGAAAGGAGA
>CAUVDV010000005.1:0-32826 GCA_963550755.1 uncultured Lachnospiraceae bacterium | reverse complement strand
GCCGTCAATCAAATTACTTCTTGATGACACACTGCCGCAATTGGGGCATACCACCTGATCTGCGCCGATATTTTTAGCGGACAAAAACGTATACCGGGCAACTTCCTTATCATATAGCTGTTTTATGGTTCTGCCTCCCTGCCAGTAGGTTCTGGTGGCATAGATTTCTTCGTAAGCATCCGTAACATCATATCTGCCGTCAAAGTAAGTCGCCGCCCTAACGCCATTAGAGCCCTTTGAATAAGAACGTCTGCTGGACTGCAAATCTATTTGGATGCCCAGCTTTTCCAAACGCCTTTTTTGCAGGTTGATACAATGCCACAGCAACTGGGTCGCATGATTTTGCAGCGTACTGTTATCTTTATTTCTATCTTCATTATTCATAAACTCACTGTAAGCTGCTTTAAACGAACTCATGCTTCTCGTCAATTCATCATAATCTTCTATCACAGGATACGACGGAAAAATGAGGCTCAGTGGAAATCCTATTTTCCTGCCTAACCGATATTTTTCCTTTACCCAAGCGCTAAAAAACAGGATTGTTCCCGCACTAATCACAATATATCCTACCACCGCCCCGGCATTAATCTCCTCTGATAGTTGAGCAAAAATAAAACAAATGATAAAACCGATTCCGTAAATAACAAGCGGAATGATAAACTTCTTTTTGTTATAACCTTTAGTTTTCGCAACCGTTTTTGCATTTTTTTCAATCATTCTCTCTTCTCCTGAAAGACTCGACCGCACCAAAAACAAACAGCCGTTTGTTTAAACGACTGCTTGCTTTCTCCCTCATTTTTTATATAGCCCATAAAGCTTATCTCTTATTTGACTCCATTTTAACCCTCATCCCCGAAAAAGTCCATTGGTCAAAAGACCAGTATTCGAAAAAAAATCCGACGTGCGAAATAAAAATCAAGCACCTCTGCCGTGCTTGCACGAAAAGAGGTGTTTGGTTTTTATTTCATAGGGATGATTCCCTACGACGCCGAAGCCGCAGGGTTCGGCGTGCACGTCGGATTGTTGTCGAAACTTTTTTCCTCCGTCCATGCTTGCATGGAAAGGAGATGTTTAGCTTTTATTTTCATAGGGATGATTCCCTACGACGCCGAAGCCGCAGGTTTCGGCGTGCACGTCGGATTTTTTTCAAAATCTCCTTTTCCTCTGCCGTGCTTGCACGAAAAGAGGTGTTTGGTTTTTATTTCATAGGGATGTTTATTTTTCCGGCTCCACCTCAACCACCACATATTCCGGTCGATTAAAAATGCGGGGCACTCGGGTCGATTCCCGCGCCAGTCCTCGGCTGACAATCATCGCCGCACCGTCAAAATCATAACGCCCGCCGGCATAACGGGGAAAAATCCCCTGATTCGGCGCAAAAACACCATTAATCAGGCCCGGTACTCGCCATTGACCGCCGTGGGCGTGTCCCGCCAAAATCAAGTCAAAGCCATAGGCCAAATACCTTGCAATTTCCTCCGGCCGGTGTGTTAAAAGCACTGAAAACTTGTCCTTATCTCTGTTCTTGCCGCAGCGAGCCAGTTCCTCTTCCCATTCGCCGGATGGCGCTTCCCGATCGTTAATACCGGCAATTTGAATGCTTTGTCCATTTACTGCCAATAAATCGGTATCGCCCTCTAAGACCGTAATGCCATAGCTGCGCACCATCTGCCGCAGCCGGTCGATTTCATCCGTCCAGTATTCATGATTTCCGGTTACATAATAGGTCGGATAATGGCTGCCGGCCCACTCTAAAAACTCCTTGGCTTTTTTCTCCGGCAGATCATCGTCAATAATATCGCCGCCCAGCAAAAGCACATCCGGCTTGGTGGCGGCAATCGCTGCCGTCAGCTGCTCCTGCTTTTCTCCGTAATCACAGCTATGCAGGTCAGCCACAAAGCCGATAATAACCGGCTGCGTCACTTTGTCGGTCGACAGCTTATAATACACCGTCTTCATCCGCACATCAAAAGCCGCCGCGCCTAGTGCCAGCAAAGCCATAAATCCCACCAGCCAATATATCTTTTTTCGCTTTCTCTGAATCATTTTTGCTCCTAAATCTGTTTTCTGCTCTACCTGCCAAAAATCCCGGCACGCATTAAAATTCATCTTGCCGGAATTTTTCGGTACTATACGACCGCCTGAGCTTTCTCAGCCGAAACACTTCTCTTTCCGCACAAACCCATAACCATAGTTTACTCGCCCCGCAGCACCTCAATTGCCAGCCGCAGCACAATCTCATGGGAATCCTCGCCAAACCCGCGCATATCATGATTTTCCACATCAGCCAAACTATCGGCCGTAAATAAAATCTGGCCAAAGCGTTTGCCCCGAAACTCCGCTACCGCCGCCAGCGCCGCACATTCCATTTCCACCACCCGGCAGCCCTCACTGATTCGGTACGCCACTAAATCTTTTGTTTCCCGGTACAAAGCATCCGTCGTCCATGTTTTTACCCGCTCGTACCGGCAACCCTGCCTGGTCAGCTCCCGTTCCATTTTATTTATCATTTCCCGGTTTAAAACTACCGTCCGAGCCGCCGGTAAATAATGATAGGATGCCCCTTCATCCCGCAGTGCTTCCTCAGGAATCAGCAGTTCATTTTCCGGCAAATCCGTCAGCGTGCCGCAGCTGCCGACCGCAATCACCTCTTCCACCCCATAAGCATACAAAAAGTCCAGCACGCAGGCCGACGGTGCCGATCCCACCGGCGCCTGACAAAAACAAAGCTCCTCGCCCCGCCAGTTCAGCCGATAAACCAGAAAATCACGGGTCATGCTCTCAAATACAGAAATCGGCTCAGCGCCATGCCTGGCCATAAAATCATAAAAAACCTCATTTAAAAACGCAAAGACCGCCTTTTTCGGAAAATTCCCGGTCAGCCCCTCATGGTCGGGCATAATAACCGATTGCTGCGAAGTATCATATTCCAAAATCGGGATTTCATTTTTGATTAACATAAGAACTCCTCCTTCCCTCCGCCAGCTGCTGCATCATCCCGATAAAGCCCTCCAAATTGGCCGCCATGATATAATCAACCACTATAAAATCCGTTACCTTCTCCTTAGCCGCCAATTCATAAATATTTTCCTGACAGGTTCGCGGATCAATCACGATAATCTTTTGAAAGGAACGAATCAGCCACGGCACCAACGCGTTGGCGTACGAATCCTTGACCACCATTAAGACTCGGTCAGCGGCCGGATCCGGATTTTTATACACTAGCAGCGGATAATCGCCGCTTAAAAAAATGCCGTAATTCGTGCCCTTAGCGACTGTCGGCAGGCTGAACACGGTCTGCGTACTGGCGTCCAAGTTTCCGGTCTTGTTATAGGCAAAACATTTAATTTCCGGGTTTTTCCCCTGATAAATATAATAATCAATCCGGTCGGGATTCTGCCCTACCTTGCTGACCTGATTGTTGCTGTATAAATAGCCTAAAAAGTTAGCCAGCGACTTTTTTTCGCAGTCAGCAATGTCCGGCATCGTCAGCCCGGCCTGACGGATAAAAACCTGCGCCGCATAATACGCTCCCAACTGCGTCCAGTGGTGATCGGAGCGAAAATAAATATACTCCTGCCGGTGCGCAAAGAGCGGCGTAAACACGTCCAACGTTTGATAGCGGCGGTTTAGCAGCGAATAAATATACGAAATGGCTTTATCCTGCGGATCGCTGAAATCCTTATATTCCTCCCCGGTCAGGCCAACCTGGGTCGGCGCCAGCAGGGCATACATCCGCACATCGGCCGGCATTTTGGCGGCAAAGGTATTGAGCGCCTTGGCATAGGCGCTGACTTTTTCCTCATGAAAATGAAAAAGCTCCAGCAAGGTATCCTTCACCGCCATAATCAGGACATTTTGCGTCTGCGTTTTATACTGGGAAAAATCCTCCGCCGGCTCGGCCGGCTCTTCGGGCTTGGTCTTATCCTCGGCCGGCGATTTTTCCGACGCTTTGCCGTTATCATCATCCGCCGCCGGATTAACCAAATTCATGTTATTGCCCTTTTCCAGCGCCATGACCTCCGGCTCAATGCCCTTTAGCTTATCATACATGGCCGTATAGTCCAAAATCTGATCCCTGAGCGGCACATGATCATAAATGTAGGTTTCCAAATCTTTAAAAAAAGTACCATTTAAGTATGTCTGCCGGCTTAAGGCCGGAAAAGTCTGCAAGCTTCGGTTTTCTTTTTCCGAAATCACCGCTTGGCTGGTAAAAGCCGCCGCCGTCAAAACCGCGCAGCCGCATAATAAAATTAAAAAAGTAAGGACTGTCAGCTTTTTCATAAATCCTCCTTAAAACCGAAAATACAAAAACGGATTATAGGTCTGACCGATCAACAAAAGCACCGAAACCGTAAACACCACCAGAACAAACACGCTGCCCGCCAGATCTTTGGCCCGGTCGGTTTTAAAAAGCCTCTCCGCCAGCTGTTTCGGATAGGGCGTCGCGCCAATCAGATACACCGGCAAAATCCACACATTGGATAAAAACCATGTCTTGCCCGTTAAGTCCAGCCACTTGCCGCCTAGGCCAATCAGCGACCGGCTGACCGTCAGCAAAAACTCCAAATCCGTACAGTAAAAAATCACCCAGCCGTACACAAACAGCAAAATCGTCAGCAGGTGCCCCAGCCACTTGCTTTTTTCCAAATATTTGCCCCACAGTTTTTTTTCCAGAATCAATAAAATCCCGTAATACAGCCCCCACAAAATAAAGTTCCAGCTTGCTCCGTGCCACAGTCCGGTCAGCAGCCAAACGATAAACAGATTCCGGTAAAGCGCCCGGCGGTTGCCGCCCAGCGGAATATAGACATAATCCCGAAAAAAGCTGCTGAGCGAAATATGCCAGCGCCGCCAAAAATCAGTGACCGAGCGGGCAATATAGGGATAGCGAAAGTTTTCTTTGTAATCAAAGCCGAAAATCTTGCCCAGACCAATCGCCATATCCGAATAGCCGGCAAAATCATAATAAATTTGAAAGGTATAAAAAATCGCGCCCAGCCAGGCGTTCAGCGTCGGAATCTCCGTCCCGGAAATCATCGCCGGAGTCAGCAGCGCCGCCGCCGCTTTGCCGGCGTTATTGGCTAAAATAACCTTTTTCCCCAGACCCACGCAAAAGCGCAGCACCCCTTGGGAAAAGCCCTCCCCGCTTTCCTGCCTGTCCTCAATCTGGGCGGCAATATCCGCATAGCGGACAATCGGACCGGCAACCAGCTGCGGAAACATGGAAACATACATTAAATAGTAAAAAAAGTTCTTCTGCACCTTGGTTTGGCCGCGATAAACGTCCAAAGTATAAGACAGCGACTGAAAGGTATAAAAAGAAATCCCAATCGGCATCGGCCGGTTCCAGGCCGGCAGCAAAACGCCCGTCCAGTTAAAAATCTCCCTGGCTAAAAAGCCGGAATACTTAAAAATCATCAAGATTCCCAAATCCAAAACAATGGAAAGAATTACTGGTAAGCGCCGATATTTTGACCCTTCCAGCCGGCTGAGCCAAAGACCGCTTAAAAAATCGACCGCCGAGGTAAAAATCATGGCCAGCACCCACAGCGGCTCACCCCAGGCGTAAAAAAGCAAAGATGCCGCCAACAGCACATAATTCCGCCAACGGCGAAATGGCAGGCCAAAGTACAAAATCAATACAATCGGCAAAAACAAGCCCAAAAATACAATCCCCGAAAAAACCATTTCTTACTCCCACACTTCTCCCACACTTCTCCCGCTTTCCCTACCGGAAGCTTCCTGTTCCCGCCTGCCCAGATTCCGCTATCGGCCAGCAGACCATTCGCAGCCATCTGCCGCCGCACAGCGTAGCCTTACTATCAATGATAAGCTAAGCCAAAAAACGTCGTCCTTTGGCGAACCACTAAATAAAAAACTATTCTGGCAAACACAGGAAAGCTGAGTTATTCCTTACATCCAGTTTTTATAATCCAGCCACAAACTTCAGAAGTTGATCAAAATCGCCCTGCGGATACTCAGAAATATCTTTATTTTCCTTATTAATCAGGCAGTCCGTCAGTAAAAAGAACGACATTCCCACTTTCAGCGCCGCCGCGTCCTCACTGGCATCATTGCCGACCATCAGGCATTCCTCCGGCTTGACCTTTAGCTTTTCCAAAAGCGCCCGGTAATAATCCGGATTCGGCTTGCAGTAAGAGGAGTTTTCATATGTCGTGTACCATTCAAAATCTTCCGGCGCGAGTCCCGCCCAGCCGATCCGGCTTTCGGTCGCCACCGCCGGAAAAATCGGATTGGTAGCCAGCGCCAGCCGAAAACCTTGCCGCTTCAGAGCCGCTACCGTTTGCGCCGCTTTTTCATTGTAGCCGCAAAAATCCTTGGCCTGCTGGAAATCCTTTTGATAAAATTCCTCAAACAGCGGTTTATCAGCTAATACCTGATCGCCGTTTAATTCCGTAAACTTCCGCCAAAAGGCTTCCTCGTTCGTCCGCCGCCCACCATTTCTGACCATCGCCGCCGTCCCCGCCCAAATGCTGTCAATCAGCTTTTTCGGCTCGTAGCCATGGGGCAGTAATTTTTTGGTCAGCAGTTTAAAATAAGCCTCGGTAAACCGATCCTGATCCATCGGCAGCAGGGTTCCGTCCAAATCAAATAAAATCATGGTAATTTTCAAGTTTTTGCTCCTTTTCCTTATCAGCGCTCCATTTTCTCAGCTTCAGCCCAAAGCCAAAAAACAAGTTTTCCATTGGAAAAAGCCGTATTTCTCAACTTTTCCCGTCTTTTCCTATTCCGCTCCAAAAAACAGCGCCCGACTCCGCTCACACCATTTCCGGCGCCAATCGCCTGATGTTTTTGCCTGCCGCTATCTCTCCGTTTTTTCAGGCCAAAGCCAGCAGCTTCTCAATCGCAGCGGCAATATCCTCCGGCTTATCGGCCGGCGCATATCTAGCCACCACCTCGCCGTTTTGGTCAATTAAAAACTTGGTAAAGTTCCACTTAATCGCGCCGCCCAAAAGACCGCTCTTTTCTTTTTTCAAATACTCATAGAGCGGGTCGGCATTTGCGCCGTTGACGCAAATCTTGGCAAACTGCGGGAAACTGACCTGATAATTGAGCTGGCAAAAGCTTTTAATTCCTGCCTCGTCCTCCGGCGCCTGTCCGCCGAACTGATTGCAGGGAAAATCCAAAATCTCAAATCCGGCCGCCTGGTATTTTTCATACAGCGCCTGTAAGCCCTGGTACTGCGGGGTAAAACCGCACCGGGTCGCGGTATTGACAATCAGCAGTACCTTGCCCCGGTACGCCGATAAACTGACTGCCTGACCATTCATATCTTTAACGGTAAAATCATAAATATTCATATTCTCTCCTTGCTTTTTTTATCTCATCCTATAAGAGATTAGCTCAAACTAGCTTTCCCATATTTACCAACTCCCGGCAGCAGACAAAGCTTCAGGCCGGAGCAGGCAAACAACTAAAAAGTTTATATCTTCAATATTTCTTGTTTTCTAAGTATAGCCGTTTTGCTTAAAAAAAGCAAGAAAAAGAATAAGGAAAGGAATATCACGTATTTTTTTAATTTTTTCCATAAAATCCTTGATAAAAAACGGCTGAATAAAAGCCTTTTTTAAACCCGGAATTCTTTTCCCGTTTTTGCTCTTATCCAGCCGTTTTATTTATCTTATAATGCCATTGTCAAAGCCATTTTCGCTCTTTTTGGCGTTCTTATTTCTTATACCCAAAATCCGGAATATTTGTCCACCGTTCCCTTAAATAATGGGCCGCCAGCTTCGGCTTGCGCTCTCTGGTAAAGACGCCTTTTTTATTGCCCTGCACCCGCAGCAGTCCCTGACTGGTGGCAAAATCGGCAAAGTTCCAGACCTGCTCGCCGACAAAGTTTTCCAGCTCATCCACTACCCGGTGATTGGCCTTATAATATTCCACCTGATATTCCTCGGTAAACATTACCTCGGTCGTATCATGCAGCCCCATGACTGTATCGGCGCCGTATTCGGTATACATAAAGGGCTTGCCCTGCTGATTCCAAAAGCTCAATTCCTCACGGCACAGCTTTTCCGCCGCCGCCAAATCACCGCCGGCCGCATACCAGCCATAATAGCGGTTCAGGCAAAAGACATCGCTTAACCGCAGCGTACAATCTTCCTGATAATTGGCCATTTGCACACTGACCATCGTACACGGTCTTTTTTGCGGATCTTTTTCCCGAGCCAAGTCATACAGCGGTTTAAAATACTCATAAGCGCCCGCTCCGCCCGAATCGGCTTCATTGGCGATACTCCACATCACCACGCAGGCATAGTTTTTATCGCGGGCAATCATATCCCGAATCACTTCCCGGTGATGCTCCTGCGTCCGGATCCCGCCTTTTTCCACCGGGTCAAAGGTCAATACCTTTTTTCCGTCCTTAAACGCCGCGCCGCCGCCAAAACCCAAATGCACGCCAACCGCCGGCGTTTCGTCAATCACCACAATTCCTTCCTCATCGCACAGCCGCATCATCTCCTCGCTGTACGGATAATGGCTGGTACGGAAGCTGTTGGCGCCCTGCCATTTCATCAGGCTAATGTCTTTGCTGTTCATCGGCAGATTTAAGCCGCGGCCGGCCGGAAAAGTGTCCTCATGCTTGCCGTAGCCCTTAAAATAAAAGGGCTGGCCGTTAATTAAGAACTTTCCGCCCCGCACTTCCACCGTCCGAATACCATATGGCAAAATATACTGATCCGCGCCGTAAGTAACGGTTACTTCATAAAGATACGGCTGCAACGGCTGCCACAGCTTGGGCTCTTGAATCGTTAAGCTCCCTTTAGCGCCCCGCGCCTGCGCCACCAGCTCGCCCTGCCGGGTGCGAACCTCTATCGCCGCTTCGGCCGCGCCTTCGGTTTCAATCTCGTAGTCAATCACTGCCTGTCCGTCAGCCAACCGGCTGACTAAAGCCACATCTTTAATATACGCGTCCTTCGGCGTAGTATAAAGCTTCACCGGCCGGGTAATGCCGCAGTAGTTAAAAAAGTCAAAATTGGGATTGTTCCGCTTCTTTGACGGCGTATACGGGAAAAAGCCGGTCGATAAAATATTGCCCGCCCCCTCGCTGCCGACCGGCAGGGTCGAGTGATCAATCCGGTTATCAACCGCGACCGTCAACAGATTACCGCCGCTTTTGAGGAAAGAGCCCACTTCCACCTCAAACGGTAAAAATCCGCCCTTATGCTCGCAAATCAGCTCGCCGTTTAAATAAACCTTGGCCATATGCGTTACCGCGTCCAACCGCAGCATTACTCTTTGCTCCAGCAAATACGCCGGCACATGAAGCGGTCTTTGATAAAAGACCCAACCGTAATGATCCCGAAAATCCACACCTTCCTTAATATCATTATACGAAGCCGGAACCGGCATAGTGAGAGCATCGATTAAAGGTCTTTCCTGCCATTTTTCGGCAAAGCCGTTGCCGTCGTCCAGTTTAAAGCTCCATAAACCGCTTAAATCAATTAAGCCTCGTCCATTCGTCAACACAGGATATAACATTACTTCCTCCTTTTTTAATTTCCTATTTCTATGTTTCCCTGCGCGTCGGCCGCTTTGGGCAGGGCAATCATCAAATCAATCAAAGTCATGGCAAAGGGAATCCCTGTCCAGCAAAACAGCAAGTACAAAACGCCGGTAATATTATGCCCGGCATAAAAGCGATGCGCTCCGCAAAACCAGCCGCCAATCAGCGCCAGCCGAATATACCTACGCCGGTTGACGATTGCTTTCTTTTTTTCCTTATACTCCGCCAGCGCATCCCCCAGCCGCAGCCACAGACTGCGCTTAGGCGCAATCCCATGCTGCTGTTTCAGCGCCGCCAGCTCCTCCTCCAGCGCCAGCCACTGCTTCGTATCAATCGCCGTCTGACTTGCCTTTTTCATGCTTTTCCCTTCCTTTGTTCCTGCCGGTTAAACCATTTCGTTTTGTTCTTACCAATTGCTCCTGCCGCTCGTCAGTCAAACACCATCGCGTGCTTTTTTCATCCATCAAAAATATCTTATCAAAAAAACGCGTCTTTTCCCGCTTTCCCCTGCCGCCAAACCAAAACCAGCTTTCGGCAGGCTGCGCGCCTGCGCGGAAAGCAAAGCTTTTGACAAGATCGGGGACTCATCCGACTCGGCCGGAAAAAACGCGTCTTAGAAACATCTCGCCTATATTTTATAAAAAACTTCCGTTTTAGGCTTCCTGCATGGCTTTTTGTTTAATCGCCGCAATCTCGCTTTGAATTTCTTCCATTTTTTCCTTGGTTAAAGGATAATATTTCATGGCCACCACATTGCACAGCAGGCCGATAATCAAAAGGCCGAACATACTAAACACGCCGACAAACTTCAACCCCTGCGTCAGCGGCGTATCGACCGTCGGCAGCTGCTCGCTGAAACCGACCATGGCGCATAAAAGACCAATAATCGTTGTCCCCAGCGAAGAAACAATCTTATCAACCGAGCTGAATAAAGTACCCATTAAGCCCGGTACATAGCGGCCGCTCCGATATACCTCATAATCGGCGCAGTCAGCGGTCATCGGAATAACAATATTGCCCGATACGCCGGTAAAGCCTTTTAAGCCAAGGGTCAGCACCATAAAGGCAATCGTAAAGAAGTTCCAGCCGGCAAAACCTTCCGCGCCGGGGAGCGATAAGGTCGTCGGATCGCCGACATAAAACAAAATAATCGACAACACGCAGCAGACCAAACCGCCGTACGTACCAAACATCATGGCTTTTCTTTGTCCCAGCCGAGTCGCGATAAAACCCACGCCAAAGAACAAAAAGAGCATGGTCGGAATGGTAGTATACGCCGCCACCATTCCGCTTAGCTTATAATTGCCGCAGATAATGGCGTAAATCAAAACGCCGACGGTAGCGTTGGCCTGCGTGGTCAGCGCCAGCTTATCGGTACTGGCCGATACGACCAGCATTTGAATCGCCCGGTTATGCTTTAAAACATCCCAGTAATCCTTAAAGCCCACTTTAACCACTTTCCCCGTACCAAAATATTCACTCCGGTCTTTGGAAGCAATGGAAAAAATGGCGATAACGGTAAACACTGCGGAAATCGGTGCGGTAATCAGCCAAAAAGTCATAAAAAACTGATCGGTAAAGCCGCCGTACTTCGGCACCAGCACGCCGGAAATCAAAATCGGCAGCATGGAAAACAAAATCGTATTATAAATTCCGTCAAAAATGGAAAACAGCGGCCGCTGCTTCGGGTCATTGGTCATACAGGACTGCGCCGCCTTCGTGACCACGCATTGGAAGGTGTAGCCAATAATATAAATCATATAAACAATCACAAAGAACACAAATCTTCCGTCCTCCGGCAGCTGATGCGTAACGGTAATCATGATCAAACTGGTGACCGCCAAAATCACATTACCAATCATGATAAACGGCCGGTTCTTGCCAAAACGGCCATTGGTTTTGTCAACCAAATAGCCGATAAAGGGATCCGTCACACCGTCCCAAATCCGCATGGTCGTAATCAAAGTCGAGGCCAGTACCACCCCTACTCCGACATAGCCGGTTAAATAGTAAGCAATAAAGTTCATAAAAAATAAATACAAGTTGGTGGCGGTATTATTCAGGGCAAATCCGCCAATCTGCCATAGCTTCGCCCGATGAATTCCGCTGGCTGCCGCTGGTGCGCTCATTTTTCTCCTCCTTTTTGATGAATCAATCTCTCAACTTTCCCCGGCCTGCCGTGCAACCAAGCCAAAAGACGCAGTCTCTGGGCGAACCGCAAGCCAAAAGACGCAGTCTCTGGGCGAATCACATATGCCGGACACTTCGCGGCCTGCCTAAAAAGATATTTTTAGCAAACCGGGAAAAGTTGAATGAATAACCTAATACTTTTACTATAACTATTTTTTGTGATTTATTCCAGGATTATTTTTATTGCTAATCGCATTTTTTTATGATATGATAATTTTAGTATAAAATTTGTGCTTATTTTTAATAAAATTATATTGGTTTTTCATTTATTACTTCGCTTCCCCGACCGGAAGCTTTGCTTACTGCTCAGATGGCAGCCCAGCGAAAAGTCTAACACACATGGGAATTTGAGCTTACACCTCTACTTGGTCAAAACGTGAGGATTTTCCGACTTGCCGGAAAAAGCTGCCGTTCCGGCTACCTATTCATAAAATAAAAAGGAGATAACAAGCATGCAGATTGATGTCTTAGAATTGATGAAAGCGCTGTTCCCGGCGCAAGGCGCGCAGATCCTTTTAGTCAGCGAGCTGGCGGAACTGTCCGGCCGGATTGACTATAATCTTCGGCGGGAACTGTTTCGAAATTTTGATTATTCCGCTTATTTAAAGCAGCTATCCGCTGACTTAGAAGCCGGCGCGCTTCATCATATTGAGGATGATTTTCGCTTTTCCTATTCGATTTTGGCAATTCCCCCGACCGCCAAAGAATATGCCGGCCAATATCTGTTTATCGGACCGGTTCGATTCCACAACATTACCCAAGGCGAATTTCAAAGGGTGATTGAAAAAAAGCAGATCCAGCCTGACCTGTATCAAAAATTGATTGATTTTTACAGCGGTGTGCCGGTTTGGTCATCCTTTGACAGCTGGAGCGCTGTCTTGGCCATTTTCAGCTCCCTGCTGATGGGAACGGATTTTCATACCAAGATTATTTTGTATAATGGCACCACCGCTGATTTGACCATGGCCGAACATATTTCCCCGGAACAGATCCAGCTTTCCCGAAGCACCATCGAAGCCCGCTATCAGGCGGAAGAACAGCTCCTTCGAGCGGTGGCGGCCGGCAATGTGGAAAAAGCACTGGCCGCCCTCAGCCAGCTTAAGCAGTATAAAATGCTGCCCCGTACCCCG
Organism: uncultured Lachnospiraceae bacterium; assembly: GCA_963550755.1. Classification (GTDB taxonomy): domain Bacteria; phylum Bacillota; class Clostridia; order Lachnospirales; family Vallitaleaceae; genus W11650. The sequence goes on along the minus strand of CAUVDV010000005.1, from coordinate 19,974 downwards.
GATCCGGTGCGCAACACCAAAAACACTACCCTGATTTTAAATACGCTTTTGCGCAAAGCCGTTCAACCCGCCTGCGTTCATCCGATTTATATTGACGCCCTGTCCCGGCAGCTGGCCATTCAGATTGAGTCCGCCTCCAGCCTGAACGCTTTGGATACTTTGCCGACCAATATGATCCGGAAATACTGCCTGCTGGTGCGGAATCATTCGCATGGCAAAAATTCGCCGCTCATTTGTTTTTGCCTTGATTATATTGATTTCCACTATGTGGAAGAGCTCAGCCTGTCGGTGCTGGCTGAAAAATGCGGAGTCAGCGACAGCTATTTATCCGCCCTGTTCCGCAAAGAAATGGATATGACCCTGACCGACTATATTTTGCAGACCCGGATAGCGCATGCCATTTATCTGCTGAACACCAGCCAAATGCCGATTCAGGATATCGCCGCCCAGTGCGGTTTTGCCGACAGCAATTACTTTACCCGCATTTTCAAAAAAAAGCAGGGGCAATCGCCCCGGCAATACCGGAAAAGCATTAAAGCCTAAAAATCATCCAGGCCATCCGCTTATCTGAACTGTAGTCATAGAAAATTGCCGGTTAGGCTGTCCGGATGGTTTCGGATGTCTTCCGGTGTTCCGGCCGCGACAATCCGGCCGCCGGCCTCGCCTCCGCCCGGCCCCAAATCAATCACATAATCCGCTTTCCGGATGATATCCAAATCATGCTCGATCACGATGATAGTCGCTCCCAGCCGCAGCAGATTAGCAAACACCCCCTGCAAGCCTTTGATATCTTCCGGATGCAGGCCAATCGTCGGTTCGTCAAAAACAAACAGCGACTCCTCCTGTCCTTTGCCCATTTCCGTGGCCAGCTTCAGCCTTTGCGCTTCTCCGCCGGAAAGCCCCGGCGTTTTTTCACCCAGCGTCAGATACCCCAGACCCAAATCATGCAGCACCTGAAGCTTTTGCTTGACCGATTTCAAATCCGGGCAAGCGTTAAGCACCTCATCGACGCTCATGCTCATCAAATCCGGCAGGCTGTATTGCTTGCCGCTTGCGAACTGGCGCCGAATTTTCCCGACCATTTGCCCATATCGGGACCCGCGGCAATCCGGGCAAATGACCTCCACATCGGGCAGAAACTGAACGTCCAGCGATATTTCCCCGGTACCGTCACAGGTTAAGCAGCGGAACTTGCCGGTATTATAGGAAAAGTCTCCGGCTTTGCATTTCTGCGCTTTGGCCGCTTCGGTTTGAGCGTATATTTTTCGCAGCTCATCATGTACGCCAACATAAGTAGCCGCCGTCGAACGAACATTTATGCCGATCGGAGTAGCGTCAATCAGCTTGACCTGACATATTCCGGCCGGTTCGATCGCTTTGACATGAGCAGGCAGCTTTTGCCCGGCCGCTTTGGCCGTCAAGGCCGGAATCAGGCTTTCTAAAACCATGGTTGTCTTACCGGAGCCGGATACACCGGTAACCACCGTCAGCCTGCCTTTGGGAATATCAATCTCCAAAGGCTTAACCGTATGAATGGCTTCGGTTGATAAATGAATTTTGCCAATGGAAAATACAGTGGTATTGGACTCACCAGGCCGCTGGCTCCGGCACTCGTCCGCTGCCGCGTTTTGACTGTCTGTCCAGCTTTTTGCCCGCTCCGTTTCCCGGCGCAAATACGGACCAATAACCGATTGCTCATTCTTTGCCAGCTCCCCGACCGTACCTGCGGCAATGACCGTTCCGCCGTCCGCCCCGGCTCCCCTGCCCATTTCCACGATATAATCGGCATGGGCCAGCACCTGCGTGTCATGATCCACCAGCACGATCGAGTTGCCGTCGGCGGCCAAATCATCCATGACCGCTGTCAGTCCTTTCAAATTATACGGATGCAGCCCAATGGACGGCTCGTCCAGCACATACAGCACACCGGTCGTTCGGTTTCTGACCGCCCTGGCCAGCTGTACCCTTTGCCGTTCGCCGGTCGATAAGGTAGAACCCGCCCGATCCAAAGCCAGGTAGCCTAAGCCCAAATCCATTAAGCGGGCGGCATTATCCAGAAAAGACTCACAAATATTTTTAGCCATGAGCCGCATTTCAGCGGGCAAAGAGTCCGGTACTGCCTGCACCCAGGGAATTAATTCATTTAAAGTCATCTTGGTTGCCTGCTCCAAACCAATTCCCCGCAGTCTCGGCGCTCTGGCAGCCTCCGACAGCCTTGTGCCGCAGCAGGCGGTGCAAACCGCTTCTGTTAAAAACTTCTCAATCCGTTTCATCCCCTTATCGTCTTTTACTTTGGCTAAAGCATTTTCCACCGTATATACGGCGTTATAATAAGTAAAATCCATTTCCGCAGCCTGATCGGTTTGGGGATTTACGTATAAAATATGCCTTTTTTCGGCCGGACCATGATACACGATTTCCTTTTCAGCCGGTGTCAGGTCTTTAAATGGAATATTAGTGCGGACGCCCATTTCCCGGCAGACATCCTTCATCAGCGCCCACATTAAAGTTCCCCAGACAACGACCGCCCCTTCCTCAATCGTCAGCTCCTCATTCGGAACCAGCTTTGACTCATCGACTTTGCGAATATAGCCCGTACCGGCGCAGGTCGGGCAGCCGCCCCGACTGTTAAAGGCCAAGTCTTCCGCGCCGGGGCCGTAAAATTTCTCACCGCACTGCGGACAGGTAATTTCCTGCATGGCGGCTACCGCCAAAGATGGTTTGACATAATGGCCATTAGGACAGCGGTGGCTGGCCAGGCGGGAAAACATCAGGCGCAGGCTATTTAGCAGCTCGGTCATGGTGCCGAAAGTGCTGCGGATGCCCGGAACCCCCGGCCTTTGATGCAGGGCCAGTGCCGCCGGCACATACCGAACTTCCTCCACATCCGCCCGCTCGGCATGGGTCATCCGCCTTCTGGTGTAAGTCGATAATGACTCCAGATACCTTCTTGACCCCTCCGCATATAATACGCCCAAAGCCAGCGAAGATTTGCCTGAACCGGATACTCCGGCAATGCCGACGATTTTATGCAGCGGAATATCAACATCAATATTTTTTAAATTATGAACCTTGGCGCCGCGCACCTCGATGTTTAACCGCGGCGTTTTGTCATTATTTTCCATGTCCGCTCCCTTCTGCCAACCTAAGCACGCCAGCTAAGGATCCGGCTTTTCATGCCTTTGATATCCAGCACGCCCTGCGCGAATCCTTTTTTAATCAAGTCGGCCGGCACATACTCATCGTATTTTTCAAAAACCGGCACCTCGCCCGGATAAATCAGCTCCAGCGCGTCAAAATCCTTGTCTGCTTCTTCGGCTAGGATTTGATAAAATTCCGCTGCGCTCACCTGCATAGTAAACTGCAAATAGTACGGTCTGGCCGGGCTCATGCCTTTTAAGCCCAGCCGACTGCCGCAGCGCAGCTTTAAAAAACGCTCCAGCGCCAGAAAGGCGTAGCTGCCCAGCCACGGAAAAAGCGCCCACATTTTTCCGCCCAGCGAAATCAACGGCCGGTATTCCATGCCCGATTTGGCAAAAGTATTTCTGGCCTCAGCCAGCCGGCAAACTGCATGATTTAATAAATACGGATACTTCTGTTCTTCCCCCAGCACCTGACGCATCCGCTCTAAAATGCGAGTATGAATATCACCGGCCACATCGCCGAAATAAGCGGGAATATTGCCCTTGACCAGCGAGCAGTACAGCTCCCGGCGCTGATGGTCAACCTCCTCTACCACCCAGACCCGGCCGGCAATGGCAATCTTATCGCCAATCGGCGGCGGCTTGACAATCGTGCCCAGCTCCTCCGAGCCGGCATGCACCGTGTATTCTATATTTTCCTGAAACACCGCGTAAAACTTATAATTATTTACAATCCGCTCGCCGGTTAAGCCGACGATCAGCCCGCCGTTTTCCGTCCGACTGATATGGTCAATTTCCAGCAAATGCCTGAGCAAAACACGGAAATCATCGGCCGTTATCCGGTCAAAGACCGCCAGCGGCAAAATCCTTGAAGCTAATTCCCCCGGCGACATCTCGCCGCAGGCCGCCAGCGTGCTCATAGTCTGATGATAAAGCAAAGAAAAGGGCAGCCGATCGGCCTTGGGCGGCTCGACAAAGCGTTCCTCAATATAAAGCTGGATAAGAGCAATGCCTTGAATCAAATACCACGGAATCATATCCGGGAACATGGCGCGGGGCTCAGGATGATCCTCGCGCATCACAAACCACATCTCGGACGGATTGCCGCGCCGGCCGGTTCGGCCCATTCTCTGCAAAAATCCGGAAACCGTAAACGGGGCGTCAATTTGAAACGCCCGTTCCAACCGGCCGACATCAATCCCCAGCTCCAGCGTAGCAGTGGCGCATACGCTCAGCGTGGAGTCATCGTCTTTCATCTCCTCTTCGGCGCTCTCCCGGTAAGAGGCGGAAAGATTACCATGATGGATTAAAAACCGATCCGGCTCCTTATTGGCTTCACAATACTGCCGCAAATACTGGCAGACAGATTCGCATTCTTCGCGGGAATTAGTAAAAATTAAGCATTTCCGGCCTTTGGTATGCTCAAAGATATAACCCATGCCGGGATCGGCCGCCCGGGGCGCTTGATCGTTGGCCGGCTCGGTTAAAAGCACGGTTTCCTCAAGTTCTTTCCCTTCATCGGCCTGCGGCGGAGTATTAAAAAAATGTTCCATGGATAAGCGCCAAACTTCTTTGCCGCCGTCAAACTTAGGAATGACGGTTTTTCGCCCGCTCCCCGCCGCCAAAAAACGACCGGCTTCTTCCGGGCGGCCGATAGTTGCCGACAGACCAATTCTTCTCGGATTACAGCCCGCCAGCCGGCACAGCCGCTCAATCAGGCTAAAAGTCTGGCCGCCGCGGTCGCCCCGCAGCAGAGAATGAATCTCATCAATAATAATAAAGCGCAAATCCCCGAATAAGGACGGAATCTCCATATGCTTATTGATCATCAGCGATTCCAGGGACTCCGGCGTAATTTGCAAAATTCCGGCCGGTTTTTTCAGCAGCCGTCTTTTCTGCGACTGCGGCACATCGCCATGCCATCTAGTCACCGGAATTCCTGCCTCGGCGCAGAGTTCGTTTAACCGGCCGAATTGGTCATTAATTAAGGCCTTCAGCGGCGCGATATATAAGACCCCCACCGAAGCCGACGGATTTTCAGCCAACAGGCTTAAGACCGGGAAAAATGCCGCCTCAGTTTTGCCGGAAGCGGTCGAAGCCGTTAAAAGAACATTTTCCTCGGTATTAAAAATAGCGTCGCCGGCGGCATTTTGCACCGCCCGCAGCGCCTGCCAGCCGGAACGATAAATATAGTCCTGGATAAAAGCGGCATATCTGCCAAAAACTTCCATTTTCTCTCCTTTAAACCATCTTGCCATTTTTGCCCCGCTGTAAGTCACTGCCATTATCCGGCAGATTGCCGCGGAATGATAGGTATTCCCTGATTTTGCTTTTCCTGTCATGGAGCCGGCCGCTTTAGGCATTTAGCCGTTTTCTGCCCTTTAGGCTATGGTTCGTCTGACTAAACTATTTATGTCATTTTTGTCCTGCTGTAAAGCATTACATTAGCCGGCTTACCTGCCGCGGGAATACATGCCTGATTTCGCGCCGCCGTCATGGCACCGGCCGCTTTAGACATTTAGCCGGCTTCTGCTCTTTAAGCGATCAGATTCTCTATAACCTTTTTAAATCGTAAACTCGGTGTACGGAGCAGCCGTCTGATCCGATACCGCCTCTGACTTGGCATAGGTAAACTGCTCCGAGGCCAGCAGCTGACTAAGCGACAAGGCCGGATTTTGATACATCAAATCCAAAAGCTCAATAAAATCCCGAATCACTTCGCGCGGCGTTATGTTTATATCCGCTCCGACCCGTTCAAACTCAACCTTAATAAACTCCGCCAAATCCTCAACCGTAAGCCTTGCAGGGTATTCATATAAATCCGCGTGCATCGCCGCCAGCTTCTCGCATAAAATCAACATTTCCTCGGCACTTAGCGCTTCCAGCCGAATCACCGGCGCCAGTAAATCCCGAACTCCGGGCTGTGAAAACCTGCCCTCAGCCAGGCGCGAGCGCAGCGCCTCATAGCTGTAAATCCCCCGCCGCTTATCCTCCATAGTCTGCGGCGTAGCGCCCATAATAATGCCGATATATTTTGCCCGCCCCTGTAAAGTGTCGTTATACATGGTCAGCATTTTCTCATAATTATACTGCCGGGTAATGGAATTGGAGATTTTAAAAATATTAACCAATTCATCGATCATGATCATCATGCCGGCATATCCGGCCAGCCTGAAAAACACGGCAAAAAGCTTTAAATAGTCATACCAGTCATCATCACTGATAATAATATTAACTCCCAGCTCTTCCTTGGCTTCCCGCTTTAAGCTGTATTCGCCGCGAAACCAACGGATCACTTTTAATTTCCTTTCATCGTCGCCGTTGAGATAGGCGTGATAATACGCCGACAGTAATTTAGCGAACTCAAAGCCGTGAACCAGCTCGCTCAGAGAGGAAGTAACCTCATAAATCTGTTTATCGACCAAAACCGTTAAATCGGGATCACCCGGCGTTAAGCCGCTTTCGGCCGCCGCCTTGGTTTGCACATTGCTGATCCAGCGGTCCAAAATCAGCGTCAGCGCCCCGCCCTCTGGTTTGGTTTTGGTGGAAAGATTGCTGATTAATTCCCGGTAGGTGGCCAGTCCCTGCCCCTGCGTCCCCTGCAGCCGCCGTTCCGGTGAAAGATCAGCGTCGGCCACGATAAAGCCGCGATCCATCACGTGATTGCGAATTGTTTGCAGCAGAAAGCTTTTACCGGAACCATACCGGCCGACGATGAACCGAAAGGAAGCCCCGCCCTCGGAAATAATATCAACGTCATGCAAAAGCGCCTGAATTTCATTTTTTCGGCCGACCGTAATATAGGGCAGCCCGATTCTGGGAACGACGCCGCCCTTTAAAGAATTGATCACGGTCTGGGCGATCCGCCTCGGCACCTTTTGATTTCTTTCACTCATTCCTTTGTTCCTCCGATTATCCTGTTAATCTCTGCCCGGTATTCCGGAACCAGGGCGATGGTGTCCGCCTCGCACATAATCACCGTATCGCCGATTTCATCAAAAAATGCTTCATTCAATCGATCGGCAATTATCTCCGGCAGGATGCGCTTTTCCGCCAGCAGCGTCTTGGCCGGTTTATCCGCCAGCAGCAGGCTTAAAATTTGGCGCTCCGTTTCATCCAAATTAAGCCTATCTGCCTGGGCCGCATGATTACTGCCTGCATTGCCGCTATTCGTATTTTCCCAGCCAGCGGCTATTTCACTCTTTAGCGCCGGTTTTTCCGCAAAGCCGGCCGCTTCCTGCTCTAAAGCCTGCCCTGTTTTTTGGCCTGCGGTTTCTGCCGCTAAAACCTGTTTTTCTTCTTCGGACAACAGACTGTCCATCGTTTCCCGTGCGTCCTGCCGGATCTTATCTAAATCAGCCAGCCGAATCGACACCTTCGGTCTGGCCGCTTCGGCTTTGCGTTTTTGCTCGGCTGCTATGACCGCGTCAATATAAGGCGTTGCCCAGGCGTCCTCGCTTCTGGCCTTCAGGAAGTAACCGGTATTAAAATACTCGCGTAATCTTCTGTCTGTTTCGCGCAGCAAGCCGTCTAACTTTGCTTTATTAAAATACAGCTTATGAAAGGCTTTTTCCCACCACTCACCGGCTTGAAGCCGGTACTTGCGGCACTCATCCAGCACATAATAAGCGGAATCTGAACTTGAGTTATTAAAAAAAACAGCGTTAGCCAAGGGATACCAGCGATAAACGCGCGGGCGGCCAAAACATTCTTTAAATAAATCTCGGCCCTGCTCCCGGCAGCGCGTTACCGCGGTGCGCCAAACTGCGGCAAACAAAGCGCTCCCCTCGCTCTCATGCTTTTTGCTCACCACCGAGGCCGATAATTTCTGACCGGAAAAAATGTCCAGCGCCTTAAAAACCTCCTGCGTTTCATAAACTTCCGGATTATGCAGCACGGCCAAGGCTTTATCCTTGGCCAGCATTTCGGGATCGGCGTATTCTCTGGCTATTTCCGGCTCTACTCCGTTTAATATGGCCATCTCCAACATCCAGCGCCTCAGATTGGGCTGCATGCTCTGATCGCCGATACCGGTATCAATATATTTTTCTTCAAATTCCTTCATCCGGCGCAGGCTCTCCCCGACCGAAGCCGCACCGATGCCGTTGAGCAGTTCGTATAAATAAATATAGGCCAAGGAAGTACTGATTTTCCGATAGTTTCCTTGGCGGATTTCCGTCCGCCAGGCAAAATATCCTCTTAACTGGCGAACGCTTAAATCCTGATACGTCGGAAAATAATGGCGAAACTCGCCCTCCCAGCTGACGTCATCTTCATAATCTTCCATAAACTTGCCCTGCCGGTAAAAAATCTCAGCCTTTTGCCGGAGCGATCCGTCCCCCTGCCGGGCAAGCCGGCGCATCTGGCGGATTTTAGCCGGCGTTTCCGTCTCCCGGCCGCCCGCGCCGGTCTCAAAGCACAGCGGCGTATCCTGATACTTTGTCTCGGACAGGGGCAGGCTGTTTTCTAAGGTAATTGTAGTTAGTTCCGCTACCCGCATAATTTCTCCCTCCCGTTTATCCGGCTGCCGGTTTCATCTAAGCGCAAGTAAAGGAATCTCCCATCCGTTGGTTTTTAGTACCCATACTTTTTCCTTTTGCGGACAAGGATTTCGTTTCTCCTTATTGCTTGCTCCATAATTATACCCGAAAATCGGCACCGTGCCAATAGCATAGCCGATAAAAACCGCCATAAATATCATACTGACATACATCATTACGCCAAAGGCGGCAATGCCGTTTTCGCCGGCGTAGTCCATCAGCTGCATATTGTACATGATGCCGACTATACTAAACGAAATATTGCTCATAAATTCGATGAACCGTTGATACAAGCCTTTAATATAGCTTTCCCGTCATATTTCGTTTTGCCGAGCCGCAGTATACTGCTGTTTTTTCTAAAAAAATAAAAAAGCGGGATCACACCGCCCACGGTTTGGCTCATTGCCGTCGCCACGGCAGCGCCGGCCAGCTTTAGCTCCTGCGGCAAAAGCATGACCAAAACAGCATCCAGCAGCATATTGGTCGCGCCGGCAGAGATTGTCACGATTAGTCCAAGCTGCGGCTTCTCGGCCGCTACAAAAAAGCTTTGAAACATAACCTGCAGCACGTAAAACGGCAGGGCACATAAGATAATTCTGGCATACGCCACGCCGTTTTCAAGCAATTCACCCGATGCGCCCAGCAAGACAGCGATCGACCGAATAAAGATAAATCCCAGTACCGCCAATAAAATGCCGATGGCCAGCGTGACATAAACAAATAAGGAAAAATAGCGGTTGGCCTTTTCCTTATCTCCTTGGCCATAGGTTTTTGGCACAATCACCGTTCCGCCTGTACCAAACATAAAACCTACCGTCCCCAGTATCATCAGGATCGGCATAATCAAATTAATTGCCGCAAACGGCGTCTTGCCCGCAAAGTTTGAAACAAAAAAAACGTCTACCACGCTGTATATGGATGTAAATATCATCATCGCAATACTGGGTACGGTAAATTTTAAAAGTTTCCCATAGGTAAAATGATCCGAAAGCTGAATCCGCATTTATTTCTCCAATATTCCTTGTTGACTGCAATATTTATACTTAACGCAGCGCCGTCCTGCCTGAAGCGTTGCTTTTCCCGCGCACACGCCCCGCCTGGACTTCCACTGCCAACTATTTGCTGCGCGCTTCACTTAACATTCCGCCACGCAGCAAGCCAAACGAAAAGACGCAGTTTTGGGGCAGCTGCTAAATAAAAAAGCTGTTCTAATGAACATGGCAAGTTAAAGTTTGTATCATTTTTTATAATTTTTCAATTTGCCGGCGGAAGCAGTCTTTATATTTTTCCGTCAGCCTGATATGCTCGGCAATTTCTTCCGCCTGCCAGCTGGCAAAGGCTCCTGTTTCAGCGGCATGAAGCCTGGCGGCGGTTCTTTCCACTAAAGCTTTCCCTTTGTCCGTCATGACAATCCGCTTGGTCCTGCCTGTATTTTTTTCCAAATGTAGGATATTCTCCGCTTCTAAACTTCTGACCGCCGAGTTTATGGTTTGTTTGCTCTTGCCGGAAAATTGATACACATCGCTTAACCGACAGCCGTCTCCCATGCAATTCACAGTATAAAGAATGATCAGGGCGCTGTCTGTAATTCCAAACTTTAAAGCCGCCTGATGATATAGGGCATCCATTTCAGAGGTCAGGAAATTGATTTTGTAAACCTCATCTGAGTATTTATTTTTCATTGTTTTTCCTCCAAGTATGATTTCGTACTTTATAATAGTACGAAATCATACCATAGTCAAGTAAACTTTTTATAAAACGTCTTTGTCGTTTCAATTTCCTTATTTATTAATCTTAAGGACTCAGCTTTCCCATGTCCGCTAAAACATTCTTTTTTTAGGCTGCCACCCGGATCAACAAGGGAAAGCTGCGTTAAGCGATAAAGGAAAAATAATAAAAATAAAAAACAGCTAAAAACGCCTCAAAGCATCAAAAAACGGCATAAAAATTACCCTCTTTGTCGAACTTTTCATTGTTCAGTAAAAAGGGTACTAAGTAATCGGTTTTTTATTATTTTTTCTATAAGGATCAAGTTAAAATCCTTTTGTAAAATTGCCATCAACGCTGCAAAGCGTCATTAACACTCAAACCCAAAATACCGTTTGGCGTTGCCGTAGCAAATGCCCTCGATGATTTTGCGCAGCGCCGGCTGATCCGCCGGATATTCGCCGTTTTCCACCCAGCCGCCGATCAAATCGCATAAAATCCGGCGGAAATATTCATGCCGGGCATAGGACAAAAAGCTGCGCGAATCGGTCAGCATCCCGACAAAATTACCCAAAAGGCCAAGATTAGCCAACTCCGTCATTTGCTCCCGCATGCCGGCCTGATGGTCATTAAACCACCAAGCGCTGCCATGCTGAAGCTTACCAATCACGCCGCCGCCTTGAAAGCAGCCCATAATCGAGCCGATCACCGCGTTATCGGCTGGATTTAGCGAATACAGAATGGTTTTCGGCAATTGATCGGTTGCCGTCAAAGCGTTCAGATACTGAGCCAGCTCCTTGGCCGGGGCATAGTTATTCATGGCGTCAATGCCGGCGTCCGGCCCCAAAGCCTGAAAAATCTTAGCATTCAAATCGCGAATCGCGCCAAAATGCAGCTGCATGACCCAGCCGCGGTCGGCGTATTCCCGCCCTAAGAAAACAAGCAGCGCCGTTTTATACTTCGCCTCTTCTACCTTAGTCAGCGCTTCGCCCTGCCGCCGCCAGGCAAAAATGTCCTCAATCTCCGCTTCGCCGGCCGGTTCGTACATCACATACTCCAAGCCATGGTCAGCTACCAAGCAACCGTTGGCCGCAAAAAAGTCCATTCGCCGGCGCAAAGCCTCTTTTAAGTCGCGGAAACTATGAATAGTAACGCCGCTGGCTTCTTCCAATTGACTCAAATACGGAAGATAGCCCTCCTTTTCCAAATGAATCGCCTTATCCGGCCGCCATGCCGGCAGCACTTTAACCACAAAACCATCCTCCTTTATCCGCTGGTGCCACTCTAAGGAATCAATCGGGTCATCAGTGGTACACAGCAGCTTAACCTTGCTGTCCTTAATCAGACTGCGGGCCGACATCGCGCCGTTGGCCAGCTTCTGGCAGCAAAACTGCCAAACTTCCTCGGCGGTTTGGCCATTTAAATGCCCCTCATAGCCGAAATAGCGCTGCAATTCCAAATGGCTCCAATGATACAGTGGATTGCCAATCGCCATTTCCAGTGTTTCCGCCCATTTTTGAAACTTTTCCCGATCCGGCGCCGCGCCGGTAATATAATATTCGTCCACGCCGTTTGACCGCATTTGCCGCCATTTGTAATGATCGCCGGCCAGCCACATCTGCGTGATATTTTCAAAGCGAATACCCTCATAAATCTCCCGCGGACTTAAATGGCAGTGATAATCAATAATCGGCTGATGCACCGCGTAATCATGATACAAATGCTTAGCCATATTCGTAGACAGTAAAAAATCCCGATCCATAAACTGCTTCATTTCCATTCCCCTTTCTGAACTTTATTTAACGCGTCTCTGCGCAATTTTTCAAAATTCATTTTTTATTACTCAACTTTCCCATAGTCTTTTTTGGCTCTATCCCTCTCAGAGAGCGGTTGCAAGCTAAATGCCTAACGAAAAAGCAAAATCTTTTCGCAAATATGAAAGGCATTCTGCGAACAAAAAATGTCGAAAGCTCCGCTTTCTGCGCGGGCGCGCGACCTGCATGGACTCCACTTTCGGCAATTTTCCTATTGTTCCGCCATGCAACGAGCAAGCAGAATGCCGCAGGCATTCTGCGAACCGCCATGTAAAAAAGACTGTTCTGTCGAACATGGGAAAGTTGAGTTATTATCTATCAACGCAAGCTTTCCCTATCAAATGCCGCGTTTTTCTATAATTACCACTCTTTCCCATATTTTTGCAGAGTGCGGCGAACGGCTCCCAGGCCGGCCAGCATTTCCTGAAAATAACGGCACACCAATTCCGCCATGCCGATTTTCACCAAATCAACGCCAAATATTTTCTCATCCTCCAGCAGCGGCTGCAAGGCCGGCAAAAGCTCCTGCTGTCCCGTCAGCCCTTTGACATACGGGCAAACCTTGTCCAGCAGCGGATCCGGGCTTAATTCAAAAGCCTTGCCCTGATCGCTGATCCCCTGCAAATAGCGGAGCCAACCGGCAAACACCAGCGGAATCGCCTGCAAATCCGCTGGCGGCAGTCCCTGCTTTTGATAATTTTTAATAGTTTCGCCAAACCGAATCGCCAGCTTCTGCGACGTATCGGTAGCAATCCGCTGCGGCGTATCGGGCATAAAGGGATTGGGAATCCGCACCTTTAAGACGGTGTCAATAAACTCCTTCGGATCAAGAATCCCCGGATGCACCACCACCGGCAAGCCTTCCCGGTAACCAATCCGCTCAATTAGTCTAACCAAATCCGGATCCTTCATTTCATCCGAAATTTTCTGATAGCCCAGCAGACAGCCAAAGACAGCCAGCGCCGTATGCAGCGGATTTAAGCAGGTGCAGACCTTCATCCGTTCGACTTTATCGACCGTTGCCGCGTCGGTTAAGAAAAAGCCGGCTTTTTCCAGCGGCGGCCGGCCGGCCGGAAAAGCATCCTCAATCACCAAATACTCACATTCCTCGGCATTGACAAACGGCGCGACATAGGTTTTCTTACCGGTCGTAATCGGCGCCGGCTCTAATACCCCATCGGCTTTTAGGATTGCCTCAACCGAAGCGTCCGGCCGAGGGGTGATTTTATCAATCATTGTCCACGGAAACGATACCTGTTTTTTATCCTCTACATACTGTAAAAAGCCGGGCTTAGCCAGTCCCGCCTGCTCCCAGGCTTCGGCCAAAGCATGAATCGCCGCGTACAGTTTATCGCCGTTGTGCGAGCAGTTATCCATGCTGACCATGGCCAGCGGCTGCGCTTCCTGACAAAAGCGGTGATGCAAAAGCCCCGCTACTTTGCCCATATAGCTTTGCGGCTGTGCAGGCCCGGCCGCCATATCGGCCGCCACCTCTGGCAAGCGCTCTCCCCGGCTGTTTTCCAAGCTGTATCCTTTTTCGGTAATGGTAAAGCTGGCCATTTGCAGCGAAGGGGCGGCAAAAATTGCTTTCAGCCGCTCAAACTCCGCCGGCCGGCCGCTGTCTAAAATACAGGACTCGGCAATGCTGCCAATCACGGTTTTTTCCACGCTGCCGTCCGCTTTCAGCGTTACCAAAATAGAATAGTCATCATGCGGCCGGTTCATTTTTTCAATAATTTCATAATCATAGCCCTCGGCCACGATCAGCCCGGCGCTTAAATCGCCGCTGTTTAACAGTTTTTGGGCGGCATTGGCCAAGAAAGCCCGAAAAATATTGCCCGCCCCAAAATGCAGCCATACCGGAGCCTGCGCCGCCTGTGCTTTGGCCTTTTCCCGGTCAAAGGCCGGCAAAGCATAGCCCTTTGCTTGCCACTGCTGTTTGTCCTTTAATCCCGCTTCATTTAAAATCATACGCTTCTCCTTACTTTTCCCTTTGCTTTTAAGTATGCCGCCCTTGTCCCGGCCGGCTTTCCTGTCCGCGCTGCCAACGCCAAACATTTTTCGCATATCTGCGCACGGCTTTTGCCTTTTATTTCGCCCGGTGCGCCTTGTCGATGGCTTCCCATAAGCCGTTTAAATACGTTGCTCCCAGCGCCCGGTCGTATAGACCATAGCCCGGCATTGCTACCTCATCCCAAATCATCCGGCCATGGTCAGGCCGGATCGGGCCGTCAAATCCAATCTCATATAAAGCCCGCATGATTTCATACATATCAAAATCACCGTCGCTGGACAAATGCGCCGCCTCTTCAAAATTAGTCGGACTGTGGAACTTCAAGTTGCGGACATGAGCAAAGTGAATCCGCCCTTGCAGCGCCCGAATCATCTCCGGCAGATTATTATTTAAATTGGTGCCGTAGGAGCCGGAGCAGAAAGTAACGCCGTTATGCACATCGTCAACCATTTTCATCAGGCGTAGAATATTTTCCTTATTGATAATGATCCGCGGCAGGCCAAATACGCTCCAAGCCGGGTCATCGGGATGAATTGCCATTTTAATATCATATTCATTGCACACCGGCATAATCCGCTGCAAAAAGTAGCCAAGATTAGCAAACAGCGCTTCGTCGTCCACATTTTTATACATGGCGAACAGTTCTTTTACTCTGGCCATTCTTTCCGGTTCCCAACCCGGCATAACCATGCCGTTGGTATCGCCGGCAATCGAGGCGAACATTTTTTCCGGATCCAGTGCGTCCACCGCCTCCTGCGTATAGGCCAGCACCGTCGAACCGTCCGGCCGCACTCTGGCCAGTTCCGTTCGCGTCCAGTCAAAAACCGGCATGAAATTATAACAAACCAAATGAATATCCTCCTGCCCCAAATGGCGGAGCGTTTCAATATAGTTATCAATATATTGATCCCGGTCGCTGCTGCCGGTCTTGATCGCGTCATGCACATTAACGCTTTCAATACCGGCAATGGATAGACCCGCCGCCGCCACTTCCTCTTTCAGCGCGCGAATCCGCTCCCGACTCCAGACCTCGCCCGGCTCGGTATCATATAAAGTTGTGATCACGCCGGTCACCCCCGGAATCTGGCGAATTTGTTTGAGCGTAACCGTATCAAATTTACTTCCGTACCACCTCAACGTCATTTCCATCCTGCTTTGCCTCTCTTTCCCGGCGAACTGGCGCCGCTCATTCTCTTTGCTTTTTTCTAAATCAGAACTGCCATTCTTCCCATTCTCGCTGACTGCCAAGCCTTTGACCGCCTTTGCTCCTCTTGGCGAACCCCCGCCTTAAGCAGCCGCCCGCACTTTTCTCTTTAGCATAACTGATTTTTATTTTCCACTGCTTTTAGTATATCGCTTTCCGGCAAAAAATCCATTGACTATATTGTGGTTCCCATTGCAAAAGTTGCTATTTTATGATATTGTTGTGTAACATAAGGAGCAAAAATAGAAACTTCAGCGCAGGACTTATCTAAAAGGATTTATCCGCTTTCAACACACAAAAACATGTGCCGACAGCTGTTTTGGGTAAAAATAGCAGATTGCAAATGTTTGGCACAGGAGAACTGCAATCGAGCGGATTACGCATGTTTGACGGGAAATTGCGGAAACGCCGCTCATAGTTTGGCGAAACAAAAAGGATTAAAGAAAGGATCACCATGAAAAAGAAGCTGCAAACCGCCTTTAGTCCGCGGCAATATATGATTTCTCAGGATTTTGAAATTTATTATTACAGCGATAAAACCGTCAAAAGCGTGCCGGGACACCGCCATAATTATTATGAGTTTTATTTTTTCCTGGGCGGGGAAATCCTGATGGAGATTGACGGCCGCTCCTTTTCGCCGCGTTCCGGCGATATGATCCTGATTCCGCCGGGAATTCCGCACCATGTCAAAATTTTAAATTCCGAGCTTTTTTATCAGCGCTTTATTTTTTGGATCAGCCGGGAATACTACGACCAATTGATTCAGCTGTCGCCCGATTACGGCTATCTCCCCCGGCAAACCGAGCAAACCGGCACTTATTTATATCATTTTGATATTTTCAGCTTTCACGCCATTCAGTCGCGGCTCTTTCAGCTGATTGAAGAGCTTAACTCCGAGCGCTTCGGCAAAGCCGCCAAGCTTACTTTATCGGTCTGCGATCTGCTCTTTTTTTTAAACCGGAGCGTATACGAAGCCAAGCATCTCCCCCGGCCAAAAGAAGAAAATAGTCTCTATCAAAACCTGCTGGCTTATATTCAGGAGCATTTGGAGGAAGACCTTTCCTTAGACCGCTTATCCAAAGTGTTTTTTGTCAGTAAATATCATATTTCCCATATTTTTAAGCAAAACCTTGGTATTTCGCTGCATCAGTATATCCTAAAAAAACGCCTCGCCATGTCGCGTGACGCCATTTTAGGGCGGAGCGAAATCAGCGAGGCAGCTCTGCTCTATGGTTTTAAAGATTATTCCAGTTTTTACAAGGCCTTTTGCAAAGAATACGGCCTGTCGCCCAAAGAATACCGGCGGCAATATGTCGGTTATTCGCAGACCTCGTCGGGGAAATATTAAGACTGCTGCGGAAAAAGGGAAGCTCCGCGGCTTAAAGCCTCATTTAAAATCGCCGCAAAATCACTTTCCGTATATTTCGCGCCAATCAGCCGCTCTTTCAGCTGGGCTAACGGCAAAGCGTCCACACTGTCGGTAAAAATTTCCACTCCGGCAATCGTATTTTCCTGCACGGTCAAGTTTAGCTGCACCAGCTCCCCCTGCAGTTTATATTCCAGCAAAATATTACCGCTGGCATTCTTATTATAAATCCACTCCGGCGCCGCCAGCCGCGCCGCTTCCGCTGCCAGCTCCGGTACCTGCTGAATCACTAACCGCTCCGGCCGGCCATACTCAGCGGCAAAGCTGCTGACAATCGCCGCCGCTAAGGCTTCGCTTTGCAGCTTAGGACTGCATTCCCGCAAATTGACAACCCTGCTTCTGACGGAAGCAATCGCTTTGCCCTCAAACTTTAAAAGATTGGGGGTTAAGCTTCGCTCCATCTGTGCAATATCAACATCAATCATCAAAGTGCCGTGAAAAAGGATCTTATCGTCCTCCTCCAGCCAAGCCGTGCCGCCAAATTTCCGGCCGCCAACCGTCAAATCATTTCGTCCGCTTAAACTGGCGGTTAAGCCAAAATAATTCACCGCATTTAAAATAATGTTCAGCCATTTTTCCACTGCCTGGTGCTTTAGCCCTGAAATAAAGCTGTAATTTAAGTTGCCCCTGTCCTGATACACGCAGCCGCCGCCGGTCAGCCGCCGAACCGGATAAATCCCCTCTTTTTTCAAAAAGTTATTATCCCACTCCAGCAGCACATTCTGATGACAGCCGGCAATCACGCAGGGATCGTTGACCCATAAATATAAAAGAATCTCGTCCTGACGGCAATGGTCAAACAAATATTTTTCCAAAGCAATATTATAATAAGGAAGATACCCGGCATTTTCAATTAAAAAGTATTTCATTGATGCAGTGCTCCCATCGACAGCCCCATCGCCGCCTCATGCAGCGCTTCTCCGGTGGTTGGATGCGGAAAAATCATGGCTGTCAGTTCCTGCTCGCTCATTTTTTCCTTGACTGCCAAAGTCAGCGTATTAATCATAACGGAAGCATCCGGGCCTATTATCACACCGCCGACAATCCGGCCGCTGTCTTTTTCTTTGATCAGCTTAACAAAACCTTCGCTTTCCCCTTTCACCAAAGCTTTTCCGTTAGCGGCAAAGTCAAAACGGGACACCGTATGTTTATCCGGATCCGCCTGCGCCACCCCAACCGCTGCAATTTCCGGCTGGGTAAAAATCACCGCCGGAACCGCATCATAGGCCATAGCATGATTTTTGCCCAAAATATGGTCAACCGCCGCCATTCCCTGATGACTGGCCACATGCGCCAACTGCATGATATTGGTTACGTCGCCGACAGCATAAATATGACTGACCGCCGTCCGCAAAAACTCGTCTACTTTGACCGCGCCTTTCACCACTTCTACGCCGGTCTGATCCAAGCCCAGCCCCTCCGTATTCGGCACCCGGCCCACCGCCGCCAGCACCTTTTCGCTGACGGTATAGCGCAGCGCGCCGCCTTGGCGGTAGCTGACTATTGCCATGGCATTATCCGCTTTTTTTATGCTCTCCACCTTGGCAGCTGTGCTAAACTGAATTCCTTTTTGCTCGGCGATTTCCCGAATCAGGCGGGACGCTTCTTGGTCAATACCAGATAAAATATTGTCCATAAACTCAATCACATGAACCTCTGTCCCAAAGCTGCGGAAAATAAAGGCAAACTCCATGCCGATAACTCCGCCGCCAATGATGGTCACAGACTGCGGCAGCTCTTTTAAGGCAAGCGCCTCCCGGCTGGTCATCACGCAGTCAAGATCAATCCCTTCAATTGGCAGCACTGCCTGCCTCGCCCCCGTTGCTATGATTATCTGTTGACAAGTCAACAAATAATTTTCCTGCCCATAAACCGCCACTGCCCGGTCATCCCGAAACTCCGCCCGGCCGGTCAAAACCTCAACGCCGCGGCTGTTCAGCAAAGACACAATCCCATTTTTCAAATCCGCCACAATTCGGTCTTTTCTGTCCGCTATCTGCTTAAAATCATAAGCGATATGGTCGGCTGATAAGCCAAATTCCGGTAAATGGCGGAGCCGGTCATAAAGCCCGGCGGATTCAATAAAGCTTTTTGTCGGAATACAGCCCTCGTTTAAGCAGGTTCCGCCTAAATTGGCCTGCTCCGCCAAAACCACCTTCTTGCCCCGCATGGCCGCGTAAATCGCCGCTACATAACCACCCGGCCCACCGCCGATAATCAATAATTCCGCGTCCTTAGCAAGCCATTCCTTATTGGGGGCTGCCGGCGCATCGGGCGATGGCGCTTCTGCTTCCGCTTCTATCTCCACCAAGGTTTGTCCGGTCATTACCACATCTCCAACTGCAACCTTAATCGCCGCCACAATGCCTGACCGGCCGCTTTTTATCGTTCGCTTGCCTTTAGCCGTTTCAATCGTCAGCAAAACCTGATCCTTTTCCACCTTATCCTGAAGTTTTACCTCAATACTGCCGACCAAATTCGGCTTATTACCGGCTACTGCCATCATTTTTATCTCATACATTTTATTCTTTCCTATTCTATCAAGCCTTGCCACGATTTTTATGGTTTATCTTTTTTCTCCGGCTCAGGTTTTGCTGTCCGGGCGGTTAACCATCGTCTTT
The DNA here is from genome assembly GCA_963550755.1 of uncultured Lachnospiraceae bacterium. Taxonomy (GTDB): domain Bacteria; phylum Bacillota; class Clostridia; order Lachnospirales; family Vallitaleaceae; genus W11650. Next base: position 505 of record CAUVDV010000005.1, on the reverse strand, counting down.
TTATCGCCCGGACAGCCGCCATTTCCATCCGCCGCTTTCTATGCCGATATATGAAAATAGGAAAGCCAATGACTTTCCTATCTTATTATCCAACTGCCTTTGGCACCGCCTTAATATCTTTTTACTCCGCTTCTGACCAGCTTAACGCCATTTGCCAGGCAATCGCCAACCGGACAAGTCTTTTCAATAAAATCAGCAAATTGCTCCGCTTTTTCTTGGGATTCTGTGGTTTTAAAGTTCATGGTAAAGCGAATCTCCTGAAACCCGTTTCTTACATCAGCCAGCCCCATAAAGCCGTCCGGATCCAAATCGCCCTCTAATTCAACATGAAACTCTTCAAAGGTAAAATCATTGGCTTGAGCAAAAGCACTTGCCACAATGGTCTGACAAGCTCCCAGGGCACACAAAACCGCTTCTACCGGATTCATGGCCACATTGGTTCCGCCCAGTTCTTCCGGTTCATCCATCAGGATTTTAAATCCTCTTGACTCTGTTTCTACCTGCA
>CAUVDV010000004.1:0-43451 GCA_963550755.1 uncultured Lachnospiraceae bacterium | reverse complement strand
TAAAAGAAGCTCCTCCACCTCCCGGCCAATATCACCAGTAAATAAAGTTTTACTGCCGCAATACTCCATTTCCGCCACAAAGGAAAAATCATTGCTCGTCCAAATCATTTCCTCCGCTTTCGGATAAAGAAAATGAAAATGCAAATCCGCCACCGCAATTTGGTCACCGGTCTGCCAATACAAAACCGGTACCTGATATTTTTCAGCTAATTTCAGTAGCTGGTAATAACTCTCCCTCACCTTTCTCAATTCTTCATTTTCCAAATCGGCCTCACCCAACTGCCGGTAGCTTTCAGCAATGCCGATACTGCCGACCGGATAAGCCGCCAGCAAATTTTCCAAACCGCCGGCATGATCCTTGTCCAAATGCGACAGTAAAATCATATCAATCCCATATTTTCCCCGATAACGCAGATAGGCGGCTGTACTTTTATTAGCGGATAAGCCCGTATCAATTACCAATGTCTTGCCGCGATACTCAATTACCATGGATTCCGCCTGCCCGACATTAAGCATGCCCAGCTGCGGCTGCCAGGTATAAGGAATAAAAATAATCAGCGCAAACAGCAATCCCCATAGCAGTTTTTTCCGGCGGCTAAGCAAAGCAGCTAGAATAATCGCATAAAATAAGACTATCTCCCCCGGCCGCATTGCCCGAATGGGAACTTCACTAAACGGAAGCCCGGCTAACAGCGCTGCCGCCCCCATTGCCGCCTGCGCTGCGTAATAGCCGCTGCCGACCATGATTTGAGCCAATGTCGCCGACACTCCGCTCAGCAGCAAAGCGATACCGCCAATGCCCAGAAAATAAGAAATGGCTGGTACAATCCATAAATTAGCTAATACCGCCGATAGGGAAAAATAATGAAAAAACACGCTGGAAATCGGCAGCAAAGCCACCTGAATAATCACCGTCAAACCTATGATCTGCACATATTTCGGCTTTCCGGCCAGCAAAAACGGATATAAAAACAAGATTGCGCCGACACTGATAAAAGACAATAAAAAGCCAATATCATAAAGATAAAAAGGATTATAAAACAGCAGCAAAAATAAAGTTAATTGATAGGCCGTTTTCGGCTCCCGTGGCCGGTTAAAAAAATACGCTCCCTGCAAAATGCCGAACATCAGCACCGCCCGGACGGTCGATGCCTGACCGCCGGTAAACGCCGTGAAAAAGAGCAGTACCGTCATAATAATGCCAAATTGCACCGCATACGGCAGCGGCAATTTTTTTAAGACCAAATTGAGCAGCAATGCCAATAACCCAACATGCAGTCCCGATACCGCCAGGACATGGCTAACCCCGGTTTTTTTGAAATTTTCCGTTATCTCCTGATCCAGCCCGCTTCGATCGCCGGCAAACAAACTTAAAAACAGTCCCTTTTCTTTCTCCGGCAAATAACGGCCGCTTTGCCGGCGCACCCAGTCTTGAAGGCGCTGCCATAAATTAGGCTCGGCCGCCTCCATTTTTTCAATTTCCGCCTTTTTTAACTGATAATATATATTTTTTCCCTTAAAATAGCTTTTTTGATCCCATTCGCCCGGATTTTTCGGCGGCGCAAAAGCAGACAGCTTACCGCCTACCGTAACCTGACTATTTACTTGCACTTTTTCGGAAGAATAAAATTGAAACTTAAGATGGGATGGAATTGGTTCCGCCTGCTCAAAGGCGATTTTTTCAGCCTGTATATAGTATTCGTAGCCCTTTGACCGCTCCTTTTGCCAAATGATCCGGCCGCTGACCTGGCAGCGTTGCCCCAAATATTCGTCAAGGCTACGGCTTTGCTCGGTAAAAAGATAATACCTGACCCCAATACATAGCAGTGCCAGCAGCAGCCAAACGATTGTTTTTCGCTCTAATCGCAGTCCATGCTGCCCACCGTGGAACGGTTCCTCCGGCCCTGCGCCGTCCCTTGACCGCCCTGATGGCCGCCTATCCGGCAATTTTGTATGACCGATTCCCCAACGGCCTGTTTGCGGCCGCATACTGCTTTCTCCCGCCATAGAACCTATCTCCTTTTAACAAAATGATGCCGACGTCCGCCTTAACCCGGGCTTGCTCCGGCTCACCTCTCAGTTGAGCCTAAGCTCTGTTCCATGCAAATGGTATCACAAATCACCTTCCTTTTTAGCCGCCGAAAGGTGCCGCTTTTTGAATAACAAGCCTTGCTCAAACGCTCCCGTTTCTGGGCAAGCGCAGCCCGCCCGTCTTTTGGATCATTAAAGAAAAAGGACTGGTGAGAGTTTATAAAGATTCAACATATACTAAATTTTTCCGAAAAAGCATTTTCAGTGCCAAGGTTTCATTATATTTTTCCGGATTTTCGCCATTGATCAAAAATTGAACATACTCTACCTTATCCAGTGAAGTTAAACTGTTGACCAGCGAATAAATCAAAAAAAATTTATTTGCCCCCATCTCCGCATAAAACTTAACAAAATCCTGATCAAAATCAACATAGCAAACCCGGCTGCGAATTCGAACGTCATTGATTGTAACATTGCTGCCCAACAGGCTATTTAATCCTTCTTCCGTCGGATCCCTCTGCAAAGCCAAAAGCAGCGCCTTGCCCCGGCTTTCATAAACCGGCCGGCTGACATTTTGCCTGACGGCCGTTAGCTTTCCCTTTTGCTTATCAAAAAAATACAGCACTTCCGTTTCCGTGATCATTCGCTCCGTACTGTCCGCAAAAGATAAATACGCATCGCCGGCCCTGCGCTCAAACGCCAAATGCCGGTCCAGCGACGACAAAGGCATACCTTCTTCATAAAGATACACTCGGCTGATTTCAGAAAAACCGGTAAAAGTATGAATCAAGGCCGCTTCACATAAGCCCCTCTGTAAATCCGGCATCTCCGCATATCCCTGCTTAAAATTAATCTCAATTGCCGTTTCGTTTTGCACCAAAACACTATAATATGCAATCTCCGGCGGAAATACCGGCGCCAGCCCTCTTTCCGGAAAGCCCGTTAAAAGAAGCCGCATTGCCCTTTCCAAGTTCTCCTGCGTTGCCTCACTCGGAATATCTGTCACGATCGCCCGCCAATTGCCCGCCTGATCCGGCAAAAAAACAGAAATCCCCTTCGGCGCCGAAGCTTCTTTTAAAAAATACCCTGCCGTCGCAGCCGTTAAAAGCGCCAATAAAATCAGCAAGCTCTTTTTCTTCATTTATATTTCACCTTTCCGCGCAAGGCGCCATGAAAATCCCAGCAGTCCTTGCCCATGCGCAAAACCCTAAACAAACAAAGGAAATCTGCAATCTTCCCAATAGCGGCAAGCTCCGCCGCAAACTTTGCCCTCCGCCCGGCCGGGCAATCTGCATAAACTCCACTCTCGGCCGGCATCGCCATTCGCCTGCTGTTCCCGCTCGCCGCCGACAGTTTCCCCTCTGAGCAGGCGCGCGTCCTGCCAGCCAAAAAGAGAAAATTTTTATAGCTCTATAGCTTTACCATCCAGCAGAAAGCCCAAAATTTAATTTCTATATTTTAACGGCAAAGTAATCGTAAAAACCGAACCCTTACCAATTTCACTGCGGCACTGAATATTACCCTGATGCAGCAAAACCGCCTGTCTGGCAATCGCCAGTCCCAGCCCCGTGCCGCCGGTTTCCCTTGATCTGGCTTTATCGACCCGATAAAAGCGGTCAAAAATATGATAAATCTCTTCCTCCGAAATTCCAATTCCGGTATCTATGATCTCAACCGTAAAGCTTTTTAAATCACTATCCAGCTTGGCATGAATAACCCCGTTTTCCTTATTATATTTAATCGCATTTTCCACTAAATTACTAAACGCCAAAGTAATCTGAATCTCATCCAGCTCCGCCTGAATCTCCCGGCTGCTTTCAAAAAACATCTGGATTTCCTTCTTATCGGCCAGCGGCTTTAGCCGCTTCATAACGGTTTCCAGCAATTCATTCACTGAGATTTCCTTAATATTAAGAGCGGTCGACTGATTGCCCATTTTGGACAAAGTCAGCAAATCATTGATGATCCGGTTTTCCCTCTCCACTTCATTGCTGATATCCTGCAAAAATTCCTGATACAGCCCTTCTTCGATATTACTTTGCCCCAGCAGCGAATCACTCAGCACCTTAATCGAACTCAGCGGCGTTTTCAGCTCATGACTGACATTAGCCACAAACTGCTTATGATTTTCTTCAATATCTTTTAGATTACGAATCATATGATTAGCCGCGTTGATAATCTCATCAACCTCCTTGGCCCCTTCAGCACCCTTAATCTCATCAAAATTGCCGTCCTTAATCCGGTTCAGCTGCCTGGTCAGCTCGGTAAAAGGCCTGGTAATAAAGCCTGACAGCCAAAAGCTAACCATTAAAATCAAAAGAATGACCGAAACGATCACGCCTAAGCCCGCGTATATCATCATCCGCAGCGTAGCCATAACCTCGCGGTTAGAGGCCATCACCACCACCACGCCCTGAATCACATCACTGTCAACACTCTTAGCCGGCAAGACCACCATCCGCACATCCCTTTGCTTGGCGTAGGCATACGACAGCTTGCCATTTAAAGCCTGGATCACCTCCGGCACCGCATAAAGCTTCCCCCGGTCAATATCCTCAGTATCATAAATCACACTGGCCTGCCGATTAAGGATTAAAACCCGATGACTGACCTCGGCAAAAACCGACAATTTCTCCAGTTCATAATAATAACGGTTAAAAAAACTTTGCGCCGCCAGTTCCCCGGCGATCATATTGGCCTCCATCGCCATCTTCCGCTCCAGCTCCCGGTTATAATTATTATAAACCAAAAAAGCCATAATAAAAGTAACCGTCAAGATACCGATCACGCCGATTGATACAAAAGCAATATTCAATTGATTCTGTATACTTCTCTTTTTCATGGTTCTCCCATTAGCCTGTCCAGCTATTTTCAGAGCAAAGCGTTCCGCTGTTCGCAGCGCCCGTCAACTTCTGCCACCTTATCTTCCACATTCATTAAATCTCGCCTTAAGTCCTGTATTTCAGCAACATTGCTTGTTATCTGCATTGAAAGCTGCAAAAACTCCCTTTGCCCAATCAAACCTTGATTTTCTACAATATAGTCTTTCATTTGCTTGAATGTACGAATCAGTGCCTTACTCTGCTTGACTGCAAGCTCACCTTTAAGAACCGTCATCAGCATATAGATCCCGGCTTCAGTGAAAACAAAAGGCATGTATCTTCTATGCCGGAACCCGGTTCTGATTTTGAGGTCAAATTTTTTGACCTCAAAAATTCCCATTCATCTTTTGTGAGTTGGAACCTGAAATCGTCGTCAAATTTCTCAATATTATTCTTAACTTGCTGATTAAAAACCTTCGTTTCATATCCATAAATCTCTGCAAGCTCAAAGTCCAGCATGACCTTCTGTCCCCTGACTACATAAATCTTTTTCGCAAGAAATTCTTGATTTACAAGCATTACCTCATCTTTTTTATCAATTTCGTCTGCCAAACCCTTCACCCCCAACTCCTCTCATCTCTACTACCCTATAGCAAAACCATCCCCTGCCGCAACATAAACTCATAACATCCCTTTATCAGAGAAGCTTTTCCCCATCTCCTCTTTTTTCTCCAGCCGGAGCGAAATAGTTTGACACGCAGTTCAACTGTTTGAAGCGCCCGCAGGGCGCGAGTTTTGAACAAGTGTCAAACTATTTCGCGACCGGGTTTAAAGCAGCGAAAAGTAATACCCAATCCCCCACTTCGTCATAATATACTGCGGCTCGCTCGGCGTCCGCTCAATCTTCTCCCGCAAGCGTCGAATATGAACATCCACCGTCCGCACATCCCCCGGATAATCATACCCCCAAACAATACTCAGCAAATTCTCCCGGCTATAAACCTTGTTCGGATTGCGCATCAAATGCTCCAGCAAATCAAACTCCTTAACCGTTAAAACAATCTCCCGCTCCTGCATAAAAACCTGCCGGCTCTCCGGACGCAAAGACAAAAGACCAGCCTCTATCGCCATCTCCTCCTGCTCCCGCCGCTGCGTCGCTGCCGCCTCATTTCGACGCAAAATCGCTTTCAGCCGCGCTTTTACCTCCAAGATATTAAAAGGCTTGGTAATATAATCATCTGCGCCATACTCCAAGCCCAAAATCTTATCCATATCATCGCCCTTGGCCGTCAGCATCATCACCGGCGTCATTCCCCGCTCCCTGATCTGGCGCAGCACCTCCAGCCCATCCTTTCCCGGCAGCATCACATCCAAAATAATCAAATCATACCCATTCTTCCCCGCCTGCTCCAAAGCCGTTTCCCCATCAAAAGCCGTATCCACCAAATAACCGTCCTGCTCCAGGCTAAACTTCAAGCCCTTAACAATCAGCTTCTCATCATCCACCACCAATATTTTTCTCGCCACAGCCGCTCCTTCCCGCTCGCTAATCCGCTACCGTAATCTGATCCTTAATCTTCTGAAAAGCCTTCCGCTTAATCCCCTTAATCCGCATAATATCCTCAATCGTGCGAAAAGCTCCCCGCTCCTGCCGATCCCTTATAATCAACTCCGCCTTCTTCTCCCCAATCCCCTTTAACGTCATTAGTTCCGCCTTACCCGCCGTATTAATATTAACCTTTGCTTGCTTGGCTACATTCTCGGCCATTTCCTTTTCCCTGCTCTCCGGCTGTAAGCTAACCGCCGAATCAGCCCCATTTAAACCATCAGCCGCCTGATTTTCTGTCTTTTTCTCCCCTGCCCAAATATCCGCTTTCTGTTTCTCTCCTTTTTCCCTCTCCTCTTGCCTTACCCCATAAGCATCTGACAAATTAGCCCGATCATCTACTTTCTCTTGGTTTCCCAACTTCGGCAAGTCCGCCTGATTCAGCTGATTACCCGCTTTCTCCTGATCTTCCTGCTTTTGGTTATCCCCCTTTAGCGACTTTTCCGATTCCGGCAAATCCCTTCCGCTCTCCGCTGTCACTTCCTCCCGGCCCTCAGCCGCCGCGCTCTTAATCACAATCTGATTATCACGCAGCATCATAAAATAAACAATCCCGCCCGCCACGATCAAAAAAGACAGCAAAAAATACTTATAAATCCGGTTCCGCATAATCCACCTCCGACTTCCTCAAGTATACCCTTTTCCCCTGAAAAAGTCGTCCGCAATTTGTGGAATTTGATTAAAATTCAATTAGAAATCTTGTTTTTTACTCTAATCGCCCCAGCCTGATACCCCATCATCTCACTTTCAATTTCCTAAAGAAAAATCTCATCCATGATGATTTCAAAATTAGAGCGATTATCCCGTACCTGAATACCATCCTTTACCCTGCGCACATAATCCGTAATAACACCATCAATATCGCTGTTTACAAACTTCTCAATCGACTCTTCCGTATTGACCGTCCAAACAACTGCCTTTTTCCCGGCATCGTGAATCTGGTCAACCTTCTCCGGCGTTGCCTCTCTTTCCTCCATAATCAAAATATCCCCCTCCATATTGGCGATATCCCCTAAAGCAAAGTAATAAAGATAGCCGCTCGTCATTGCCGAATAGTTTTTTTCAATATATTGAATCAGCGAATAATTCAGCGACAAAAGGGCGACCTCACTCTGCATATCCCTTTCTTTGATCAGTCTTACCAAATCATCCGCCATTCTTGAGTCCGCCGTTTCCCCCTTCAGCTCAATAAAAAGGCCAATCCTTCCCTTCGCCGCATCCAAAAATTCTTCAATCGTTGCCACCCGCTGGGAAGGACGACCGGGATCAAATAAATCTTTAACCTCTAACTGCTTGATTTCCGCCAAAGTCATTTCCGAAGACTTTTTTGCCACCTCGGCCACCCGTTGAAAATCAGAATCATGATTGACAATATAATGTCCGTCTTTGGTTCTTTGCACATCGATTTCGCTCCAATCAGCGCCTTGATGAAGCGCCGCCTCCAGCCCGGCAATCGTATTCTCAGCCGCTAAATCTCCCCCGCCCCGATGCGCTACGATCTCAATCTTTTTAAACTGACTAAAAACCGAGTCAAACAAAAGATCATACGTTACCGAAATCCCAATGTTAAATAATGCTATCCCCAAGAGCAGCAAAAACAGCTTAACTTTAGTCGCAAGCTTAACCGCAGCTTCCTCTTGAAAGGCCAGCTGCTTTGCTGCGATGCAAACCGCGTTTTCAATTTCCAGCCCGTCCTTTTCATTGTACCGGTAAAATAAAATCGTTACTCTGTAACACAAGACAGGAATCCATAAAAACATCGCTGCAAACATCAACTCTGCTAAGTTTAAAAGCGCAAACATTGTCCAGCCCGGGCTCAAATGATAAATTTCAAGCGGCAGAGCTAAGCCAACCACCAAAACAATAAAAATCAGAGTTCCGCCAACCCCAAGCAAAACCGCATACAGAATAAAATCCTTTAAAAAAGATTTCCAATGCCCCCGCATCAGCGCCGAAGCATGTCGAAGCGCCAGACCAATATCATCTCCAGCTAACAGCAAATAATGAAAGAAAAAGAAATATCGAAACGTTACCAAGGTTAACAAAATCAAAGCACCCGCATAAAGACTGGTATACACCGGACTCTGAAAAACAACATCCGTAATGAAATTGGGGATTTGAAAACCCTCCAGCGGAGAAATCGTCAAACCAATCCCGACCAAAGGAATGACCAAAGCGACATAAACCAAGATCGCCAAGCCGGAAGGCCTGAAAAATTTCTTCATTGAAATTAAAGACGCCTTCAACACTTGCCTGGCTGTTAAATCTATTCTTTTTTCCCTGATCAGGCTGCTAATAATAATAAACGAATTAATATCCGTCCCGACTAAAATCACCAGCAAAATAAAACCAATCAGGATTAAACCCAAACCCTGAACGCTAAAAAGCACCGCCTTAAAATCCCCACTGGACAAACTGGTTCTGCCCATTGTTCTCAAAATAAGCTGGCTGCTCTGCCCGGCAATCGGAAAAATGACTAAAATCAACAATCCCTTAGTTAATAACTGATACTTACTATACAGCCATACTATCCTTCCATAATACGGCCAATTCCGCATCTTCTCTTTCATAACGCCCCACTATTTACCTAAAAACTATACTCCAACATCCCTTTGCTCATTCCACCCCGCAACTTACCACTCCCGCGCCAACCTTACTAATGCCGGAGTGTACTATTTTTGTGTGCAGCTTTCCTGTCCGAAGCGCCCTCCGGGCGCGAGTTTTGAACAAACACAAAAATAGTACACGACCGGTCACTACAAAATTCTCCTAGCCAGCCCAGCCAGCCGCCCGCCAAAAGGCATCTCCTCCAATTCCTCCGCCGAAACTGCCCCGAGCCGAATAATCAAAACAAAATAAGCCGCCACCGCAAGCAAAATCGCCAGCAAAGTCGCCACGGCATTGCCCAAAATTCCATTCGGTAAAAAAATATCGGCAATCAAATACGTCAAAAAAGCCACTCCGCCCATTAAAATCGAAGCCGCTGCCGGTCGGCCGAACAACTCGGCATAATTCAATTTCAGCTCAGCCTTGCGCACCACCGCCGATAAATTAAAATACGCTGATGCCGCCGAAAACACAATATTAGCGTAAGCCGCCCCATATAAATTCAAATTAAACGCATAAAACACCAAAAAATTAAACGCCACCTTAATCGCAATTGCTTTTAAGGCCGACCGGACAGGAATCCCCACATGCCCGAGCCCCTGCAATAAACCAACCGACAAGGTCGAAATACTAAAAAACAAAACCGTAATCGCGCCAATCCTCAAAATATCCGTTGTCACCTGGGCAAACTCATCGGCTTTAAACAGCAGCCTTAAAATCGGCCCCGCCAGCACAAAAATTCCCACACTGGCCGGCATGGCAATTAAAAGCGAACTCTTCAGCGCCGTCCGGATCCGCTCCAACATCCCCTGCCGATTAGAAAGCGCCACCGCCGCCGAAATACTTGGGACACTCGCCGCCGCCAGAGCCGAGGCAATCGCAATCGGCATAGTAATAATCAAAGTATATTTTCCGCTTAAAATACCATTTAAAACGGCGATCTCATTATATGAATAATTATGAAAAAACAAAGCCCGGGAAAACATTGTATCATCAATAATCGTCGAAATATTAAACGTCGCCGTGCCAATCACAATCGGAATACTGGTCATTAAAATTGTCCGCCACAACCCCGGCAGCTGCCCCAGCGTCAACGTGTTTTGGCTAATCACCGTCTTTGACATCCGTCCCCGGTAAAGGCCGTATAAAAACAACAAAAAGAGAAGCCCTGTCAAAGCGCCGATGCCGGTTCCAATCGTACCGCCGGCGGCGGCCAGCTCCGCTCCCCCCTTAGGCATCAGCCATAGCGGCAGCAAAATACTAAATGACGCATTAAAAATTTGCTCAATCACCTGACTGACCGCCGTTGGCACCATCGTATTCATTCCCTGAAAATAGCCCCGAAACGACGACATCACCGCAAAAATCAAAAGCGACGGCGCTAAACATTTAATCGCCACCTCCGCCCCCGGAACATGAATAAAGTTAGCATACGGGCCGGCAATATAAAATAAAGCAGCGGAAAAGAAAGCGCTGATCACAATATTCAGCCAAATCGAAGCCTTAAAAATCAAATGTGCTTCTTTCCTCTGCTTTAACGCCAGTTTACCGGAAACAATCCGAGAAATCGCTGTCGGCATACCATAACTGGAAACAATCAATAAATAGGTATAAATATTAAAGGCATTGTTATAATAGCCATTCCCCTCGTTCCCCAAAATATTCGTCATCGGGATTCGATAAAGGATCCCGATGATGCGTACCAGAAAAGAAGCCGCCGCCAAAACAGCGCCTTGCTTGGCAATATGTATCGCTTTTTTACTCATAACTTCCTCTTAAATGCTGTCTTGTTTCTTCCGCTTTCCCCTTTTAGTAAAAAACATCCTTTTATCCGGTTTGCCGGCTTCCGCCGCCCAATAACGCACCTAAAACCGCGCTGCTGACTATTCTTCACTCATCTCTACCAGCTCAAGCCGACCGGCCGGATAAACCGCAATCCAGGTCTTCCCCGGATTTAGCAAAATTTCCTGTCCCTGTTCATCATAATAATGCGTCGTCTTAACATGCGATTCCTTTTTCCAGGTAATTGGGATCATTTTTCCGCGCGTGAAAAAATAGCCCTTGCCCTCGCCAATCAGTTTCATATCGACCCGGCCCGCGTCATCACCCTTAATATTCCAAATGTCAACCACCTGTAAAATAATATTGGTAAACCGTAATTGATTGCCCGTTTCGACATCAATATGCGGCCCGCCGAACTGAAAACGCAAATATTCCTTGATCTCCGGATCATAGGTAAAATATGGCGTATCAATATACGAAAACGGCAGCTTTAACGTATGAATCGTCTTGCCCGCCGGCAGAAAAATTTCTTCTTCCTGCGAAAAATGCAGCTTCATTCCCGTTTCCGGATTCGGCTCCTTCCGATAATTTTGCTTTTCCCAGCCGATCATCACCCGGTCATAGCTGGTATACGTACTATGCGGCCGCTTCCGGTTCGGATCCAAGTAAAAAGCAATATTACTCAAATAACTGATCGAATTAATATCCGAAATTTTAAGCTCCTTGATCGCCAGCTGCCCCTGCGGCGACTGACCGGCATGTAAATAAATTGCGTCATGATCCAGCGCAAAATCCAAAAAATAATGACGGCAGCTCCGCACCGGTCCGATTTTTTCATTATGAAATTCATGAAAAAGGGCAAACAAACGAGTAATTCCGCCCTCAGCCAAAGTTTCATAAATTACTTCCGCCGACTCGATTCCCGACTGCGGCAGGGCATGCTCAATATTGCTGATCATAATCCCAACCGACCGGCGATTCGTCAGATCTTCCTGCATCGGCAAACCGGATAAAGGACTCTTCGGCTTGCGTTTTTCTTCCTCCGCCAGCCGTTTCCTTTCCTCTTCTTCTTTTCTTTTTTCCTCGGCTATTCTGGCCTCCTCGGCCTGCCTTTGCTTTTCCTGCTCCGCTCTTTCCTGCTTCAGTTTTTCTTCGGCCGCCGCCTGCTTTTCCTCAAAAGTCGGCTCCTTTTGGCCGCATCCGGCTGCGCCCGCCGCCAACATCAAGCATAAAGCCAGCCAAAAAATCCTTTGCAATTTCATCTTTTCTCCCTCGCTTTAACGATTAATATTCATTTCCTTTAAAAGCGCTTCCTGCCGGCCAAACATCTCCGCCTCTTCCTCGGCCGTCATATGGTCATAGCCCAGCAGGTGCAAAAGACTATGCACGATTAAAAACGCCACCTCCCGCTCCAAGCTATGTCCATATTCGGCCGCCTGCTCCTTCGCCCGGTCAAAGCATAAAATAATATCGCCCAAAAAGATATTCCCGGTTTCCGGATTGAAAGCGCTGACGTCCGCCTGCGAAAAAGCCGTTTCATCCATCGGCTTATCAAAAAAAAGCATGGGAAAAGACAGCACGTCTGTTACCCGGTCAATTTCCCTTTGTTCGGCGTTTAATTCCCTGATTTCTTCCGGCGTTACCACTGTCAGGCAAATATCAACCGCCGCCGGCAAGGCCAAAAGAGTGGCCGCCCGTTCCGCCGTCTGAACGGCAAACTCGGCCATTTCACCAGTCATCAACTCATTCATATCATAAAATTCAATCATCACATTCTCCCATAGCTGATCCGTTCATGATAAAGCCCGCGATAAACCGCCGCGAACGAAGCCTTCGTTCGGTCAAACTCTTTAAACGATAAGCCCGACTCTATTAATTGATTTTCCATAACCAACTGCGCCGTTACCTGCTCAATCACCTGCTCAATCCGCTCCAAGCTCCGCTCTGCTTCCGGCAGACTCTTAATGGCCGCCTCCGCCACATCGGCCATCATCACGATCGCCGCTTCCTTGCTTTGCGGTTTTGGCCCCGGATAGCGATAAAGCTCAATCGGAACCTCCGCACCGCCGCTTTGACTTACTGCTTTTTGATAAAAATAAATTACCAGCCGGTCACCGTGATGCTCCCTAATAAAAGCCGTTACCGCTTTAGGCAGGCGAATCTTTTTGGCCAGCCGAAGCCCTTCCGTAACATGACCAATAATGATCGCCGCGCTCTCCTGCGGCGGCAGAAAATCATGCGGATTTTCGCCGGATTGGTTTTCAATAAAATAATTAGGATTTTTTAACTTACCGATGTCATGATACATTGCTCCGGTCCGGATCAAGAGCGCGTCCAGCTTTAAGTCAATCGCCGCTTTTTCTGCCAAATTCGCGACCATTAAACTATGATGATAAGTTCCCGGCGCTTCCCGCAGCAATTGCTGCAAGATCTCGTTATTGGTGTTGGCCAGCTCCATCAGCTTATTCGGCGTCACCACGTCAAAAGCCGATTCCCATAAAGGCAGACTGCCCATTAAAAAAATAACCGAAATCAAGCCGTTGATCATGCCGTAAACCAAATTGAGCCAAGCAAAGCCCTGTAGATTACCAGTTCTGGCCAAATAGCCAAACAGCACCAACAGCCCAAAAACCGCCATACTGGTTAACGCGATATAAATAACGTTTTTCCGCTGCCGGATATAGGGCAATAGCTGATGGCTAAGCAAAACCATACTTAAAAAAATCAAAATATCCGTCCAGTTAAGCAGTCCGGTCGCCGCCACCAGCAGTACCGATCCAAACCCATACATTAATGCAATGTCCTGCGTAAAAACAGTAGCCGTCAGCATAATCACCAACAAAAGCGGCATTAGATACGGAAATCGCCCGGCAAGATACATTGACGGCACAATCCCAATCAGTAAAAAGCAAGCCAAGAGCAGTACGTTTCTCAGTTCCGTAATCTTATCCCGCTGGAAAAAATAAAAATAACTGGTCATCAATCCCGACAGCAGCAGCAAAAAAAACAGTTTAAAACCGACAATCACAAAATTCTGCGAGTTCTGCAAAATCGTAAAAGCCCCGTTTAAGGAAATCAGCAAAAAAGTCAGCCCGATCACCAGTGTATGCAGAAATTCTGTATTTTTTCCTTTCTCCGGCGTCTTGACCGCAGCAGCCGCTTCTTCTTCCTCCGATTTCTCTGCGGTTTCAGCGGTTTCGGCCGTTTCCGCCGCTTCCGTTATTTCCGGCGCCGGTTCGGCCGGCGGCATACCCGCCGTTCCGGTTTCCGCCTGTTCCGGCTGAATTATATTTTCATCCTGCCTGTTATCCATACTTACTCCTTTCTCGACTTACTCCATTTTTCTTTTCCGTTTCGTATGCCGCTTAGCTCGCTTTTTAAACATTGCCCTGCTTTTTCCGCCGCCTTAAAAGGCGTCCTGATTTTCAGCGCTAAAAGGCTATAATCGGCTCATCCGGCTTTCGCGCCAATTGTCCTTACTGACGCACCCCGCGGCGACCGGCCGGTTTATGCCGATCGGCCTTTTTATTTTCCTCTTTTTCATAAGCATTAATAATTTTCTGCACCAGCGGATGGCGAACCACATCCTTGGAAGTCAGCCGGCAAATTCCAACCTCGTCAATATTTTTTAAAATCTTCATCGCTGACTCCAAGCCCGATTCCTTATCAAAAGGCAAGTCCTTTTGCGTCACATCACCGGTAATAATCGCCTTGGATCCAAAACCAATCCGGGTCAAAAACATTTTCATTTGCGCCGGGGTAGTATTTTGCGCTTCATCCAGCACAATATAAGCATTATCCAGCGTTCGGCCCCGCATATAAGCCAGCGGCGCGACCTCAATCAAGCCTTTTTCCATGTTTTTCAAAAAGCTCTCCGCTCCCATGATCTCATACAGCGCGTCATACAGCGGCCTTAAATAGGGATCGACTTTAGACTGCAAATCGCCCGGCAAAAAGCCCAGCTTTTCCCCCGCCTCAATCGCCGGCCGGGTCAGAATAATTCGGCTGACTTCATTGTTTTTAAAGGCGGTAATCGCCTTGGCCATCGCAATATAGGTTTTGCCCGTCCCGGCCGGACCAACGCCGAAAACAATCATGTACTTGTTCAACATATCCAAATATTGCTTTTGGCCGAAGGTTTTGGGACGGATATATTTGCCCCTGGTAGTAACGCAAATAAAATCGTCATATAAGGAAGAAACGCTTTCACTCCCGGCTTCCTTGGCCATAGTGATAGCGTAGTCAACATTCTGCTCTTCCAGGGCTTTTTGCTTTTTGGTCAAATCCAACAGCTGATCAATCACATTGCCCGCCATCTTAACATTTTTTTCATCGCCCATAATTTTCACCTGTCCATCTCGGTTAGTGATAAATACATCCAGATTCTTTTCAATTTTTTTTATATTATTATCGTATTCGCCAAATAAAATCGGCAGTATATCGGATTCCGCTACAATTTTTTCTTCCGCCATTCCACTCCTCCGTTCCTGATCTCCGCCTTACTTTTGCCCTGCACAGCCTTCCGCCTTTATGATTCATCTCTTTCGGCCGCACAACTTCCCCACTATATACCATTTACCTGCTCCCGACTTGGTATGACCTTTTTTTATTTTATCACCCCCGGCTGTTGACAGCAAGCTCTCGCTTTCAGCGCAGCCATGTCAAAAGCACTAATAAAGGATGCCCTTTGAGCTGGCATTTTTCTCATTTTTCTGGGTTTCGGCTACATTTGTTTTTTTACTTTAAAAGCTCAATATCCATGCTGCCGGAGCGAAAACCGGCCACATCCAAGGTTAAATAAATAAAGCCCAGTTCCGCCGCCTTGGCCAGCGCTTCCTCCCGTCTTGCCAAAAAACAGGCAAATTCCTCCGGCAACAGCTCTACCCGCAGAATCGGCCGGTGAAAACGAACCCGAATCTGACTAAGACCAAAGCCGCGGAAAAATTCTTCCAGCTCCGCCAATCGGCTAATCACTTCTTCATCCAAAAAATCGCCATACGGAAAACGAGTCGCATAGCAAGAGCCGGACGGTTTATCCGCCAAAAACAGCCCCAGTTCTTTGGCGTAAGCTCTGATTTCCGCTTTGGTCAAACCGCAGTCCGCCAAAGGACTTTCTACCCCCAGTTCCTCCAAGGCTTTTTTACCCGGCCGGTAAACCTTCAAATCATCGGCATTGGTGCCGTCAATGATATGCCCGTAATGCTCCGCCGCCGCCATTCGCAAAACCTGCTGAAATAAGTTCTTTTTGCACAAGTAGCAGCGGTCCTGCGGATTATGCCGAATTGACTCCGGGATCTGCACCTGCGGCCGAACCAAGCGGTGCTTTAGCCGGTACATGGCGCAAAGCTTCTCGGCGATTGCAATTTCCTCGGCCGGATATAAAACCGTTTGAAAAGTAACCGCCAAAAACCGCTCCTTGTCCTGCTCCGGCAATTCGCCCACACAAGCCAAAAGCAAAGCGCTGTCAACTCCGCCGGATAAAGCCAAGATCAAGCCTTCTTTTAAATATGCCGTCAAAACAGCCTTCAGTTTTTCTTTTTTTTCTGCGCTATCCTTCAATTCCTACTCCTGCTCATCCGAACCAGCCTGATTTTCCTTTTGCCGGCGAATCGACTCAAACACCGAAAAAGAAATTTCATTTAAAATCTCCTGCAGGGTCTTATTTTGTTTTAAGGCGATCCGTTTAATATCCTCATATTCATAGGAAATTTTTTGCGTATTTTCCCACTGGGCAATTTTTACCTGATAAGTTTCCCCATTTAAACTGCTTTCTAAGTTTTGCCGTTCCATTTCCCGGCGCGGACAAAGCATATGCCGAAAGCCCAGGGTCGAAGTATGTTTAAAAATTAATTCACTGAAATGATCTAAATCCGCCGGGCTCAACAAAATCGTGACCGCCGTGGCCGGCCGGTTCTTCTTCATAAAAATCGGCTGATAATAAATATCCTTTGCCCCCTCGGCCAAAGCCAGCTCCATAAAAAAGCCCAGCTCTTCCCCGGTCATATCATCAACCTGAAAACGCAGCTCAAGCACTTCTGATTCCAGTCCGGCTGTTCCGGCCGCTTCTTCCATGAGGCAGGCTCTGACCACATTGGGAATAACCTGATTCCGCCTGCCCGCGCCATAACCGGCAGCCGATAGCCGCCCGGCCGGCATCGGGCCGTATTCGCTGACCAGCGCCGCCAAAATCGCCGCTCCGGTCGGGGTCAAAAGTTCCCCTTTAATTTCTGTCTGATAATAGGGAATCCCCGCTTCTCTTAATATTTCCAAGGTTGCCGGCGCCGGCAGCGGCATCAGACCATGCGCGCAGCGGACAAAACCCGTTCCGACCGCTACCGGACTGGCCGCCATCTTTTCAATCCCTAAATAATCCACGCAAATGGCCGCTCCGACAATATCAACAATCGAGTCGATCGCCCCGACCTCATGAAAATGCACTTCACTTACCGGCTTGCCATGGATTCGGCTTTCCGCTCTGGCCACAAAACCAAAGATCCTCTTAGCCAGCTCCTGCACCCGCGGCGGCAGCTCACTTTTTTCAATGATATGGTGAATATCCTCCAAGTTTCGGTGCATATGCCCATGCTCATGACTATGGCCGTCTTCTCCGTGACAGTGATCATGATGATGGTCGTGGCTATGCTCGTGAGCATGCCAGTGTTCATGACTGTGGCCGTCTTCTCCGTGACAGTGTTCATGGTCATGGTCGTGGCTATGCTCGTGAGCATGTCCGTGTTCATGACTATGGCCCTCTTCTTCGTGATGGTGGTCATGATGATGGTCGTGTCCATGCTCATGATGATGTCCGCCGTTATCCTCATGCATATGCCCGCAGCAGCCGACTTCATGGCCATGCTGGTCAGACGCGGCCATATTTTCCTTTTTTAAAATAACATCCACATAGGTGGCGGCAATTCCGTTTTTATCCATGGTCGATACTTCCAGTCCGAATTCATCGTCCACATGGAGCCGGCTTAACTCCCGCTTTAAATAATCAAGCTCTACGCCCAGCTCCAGCATCGCCGCCAAAAACATATTTCCGCTCATGCCGGAAAAACATTCCAAATATAAAGTTTTCATCCTCTTCTCCTCTCAAAACAAGTCTTCCGGCTGATTCATCCGGTTGATCATGGCCGCCAAATATCCCGCCCCGAATCCATTATCAATATTGACCACGCTGACGCCGCTGGCGCAGGAATTGAGCATGGCAAGCAGTGCCGATACCCCGCCGAAATTAGCTCCGTAGCCAACACTGGTCGGCACCGCAATCACCGGTTTATCGGTCAGTCCGCCGATTACGCTGGCCAATGCCCCCTCCATCCCGGCGACCGCAATGATAACATTCGCTCGGCGGATTTTCTCTAATTTATCTAACAGCCGGTGCAGACCGGCGACCCCCACGTCATAAATCCGGTCAACCGGATTGCCGTACAGCTCGCAGGTCAGCGCCGCTTCTTCGGCGACTTTAATATCTGCCGTTCCGCCGGTGCAAACTGCTACCCTGCCGGCTCTCATTTTCACTTCCCGGCGCTTAATGATACATAACCGCGGGATTGGGTAATAAACCGCGTCTTCGGCCACTGACCGAATAGCCGCCGCCGCTTCCGGGGACACTCTGGTCGCCAGGATAATCCCGGCCTCATGCTCCAGCATTGACTGGACAATCCCCGTAACATGTTCCAGCGCTTTTCCCTCGCAGTAAATCACTTCCGGATAGCCGTTGCGCAATTGCCGGTGATAGTCAATCTTAGCGTATCCCAGTTCTGCGTAAGACAGATCCTTTAAGGAATTGGCTCCGGCCTCAACCGAAACCGAGCCGTCCTTTATTTTTTCCAATAAGCTTATAATCTCTTTTTCCTGCATGAATCTTCTCCTTTATTTTTTTCCTTCCGAAAGCCGGCACGATGCAGGCACAGCCTGCCGGCCATATGGCGGATAAATAAACTTCCAGCCAATTGCCGCGCCAAGCATTCGGATGAATATGGGAAAGTTAAAAAACATAAACAGAAAAACCATATAACAACATTTTAAAACCAGACAAACTTGCCCTATATTCCGGAATCAAATAGATGTTATATGGTTTTTGATTACAAAAATAATTCAGTGGAAAGATATCTTTCACCGGTATCACAAATAACCGTCAAAATATTTCGGCTGGCAAATTCCGCTCTTTTGGCTATCTGCATGGCGGCAAAAACATTGGCTGCTGACGATACCCCAGCCAAAATTCCTTCCTTTTCCGCCAATTCCTTCGCTGTCTGTTTGGCATCTTCATAGCGGACTTGAATAATCTCGTCATAAACCTTTACATTAAGCGTACTCGGAATAAATCCGGCGCCAATTCCCTGTATTTTGTGCGGTCCGGCCGCTCCGCCCGACAGTACCGGTGAATCTGCCGGTTCAACCACCGCCACCCATAATCCGGGAATTTCCTGCTTTAAAACTTCGCCCACGCCGGTAATGGTTCCGCCGGTTCCTACCCCGGCCACAAAAGCGCTTAAGCTTTTATCCGTATCGGCCAAAATTTCCCTGGCCGTAGTCTGGCGATGCACCTGCGGATTGGCCGGATTTTCAAACTGACTTGGCATAAAGCTGTTCGGCGTCTCGGCCAAAAGCTCGGCCGCTTTAGCCAGCGCCCCCTTCATGCCCTGACCGGCCGGCGTTAAGACTAATTTTGCGCCATAAGCCGCCAGCAAATTCCGGCGCTCCACCGACATTGACTCCGGCATGGTTAAAATCACCGAATACCCCTTGACTGCGCCAATCCAAGCCAAACCAACACCGGTATTGCCGCTGGTGGCTTCAATCAAAGTTCCGCCGGGCTTAAGTTTTCCTTCCCGCTCAGCTGTTTCTATCATATTTAAAGCAATTCTATCCTTAACAGAGCCGCCGGGGTTGGCTGATTCCAGTTTTACCAGAAGATTCGCCTTCAGGTCATGGCCAACGGCCAATCGCTTTAAGTGAACAAGCGGTGTTCCGCCGACCAAGTCAGTCAATTGCTCAAATATTTTCATGCTTTCTCCTTTATTTTATACCAGAATCTTCTGACGGCATTGCCTGCCGGTCTGTTTTTAAATCATTGATTTCACTGACAAAACCAGAAATATCTTTAAACTCCCGGTAAATCGAGGCAAACCGAACATAGGCCACTTCGTCCAAAGTTCTAAGCTTATCCATAACCAAACGGCCAATCAGAGCCGATGAAACCTCTTTCGCCAATTCGCTGTACAAAGTATTTTCAACGCTGTCGACCAAACTATCAATCTGATCACGGGAAACCGCCCGCTTATGACAGGCACTCATCACACCGGACAACACTTTTTCCCGGGAATAAGGTTCTCTGGTTCCATCCTTTTTGATCACACTTAAAGGACTGCGCTCAATCACCTCAAAAGTAGTAAATCGTTTGCCGCAGGACTCGCATTGCCGCCGGCGTCGAATTGAACTTTGATCCTCCGTTTTGCGGGAATCAATTACCTTGGTATCAGGAAAAGAACAAACCGGACATTTCATGATCTAGCCCTTCTTTCTTTTCTGCAAAAAGAACGGAATTTCTATTTCCGGCTCTGTTGCAGCTTTCTCTGGCTCCTTCGCCGGCACTTCCTTTTCCGCTTCTGCCGCTTCCGGCTGCTGCACAGCCGCTTTTTCAGAAGATCCGGGCTTTTCCAGATTAATCTGGAAATCATTTTCCGGCGACTGACCGTTAAAGCCGGTAGCAATGACCATAACCACCATTTCATCGCCTAATTCTTTATTTTCCACCTGGCCAAAAATAATATTGACGTTTTTATCGGCTGCCTTCCGAATATACTCCATGCTTTCATTCAGATCGGTCAACGTCATTTCCTCAGAACCAATCACATTGATCAGCATTTGGGTTGCGCCGGAAATTGAGGTTTCCAGGAGCGGACTGTTAATCGCCATTTTAGCCGCTTCCTCCGCTCTTTTTTCTCCGCCGGCCCGGCCGATCCCGATATGCGCTATCCCCTGTCCTCTCATAATCCGGGCAGCGTCATTATAATCAAGATTGATAACGCCTTCTTCATAAATAATTTGCGAAATACCTTCCACCGCCTGCTGCAGCACTTCATTGGCCTTGGCGTAGGCTACTTTGGTCGAGGTCTTTTTATCAATAATTGCAAAAATCTTTTCATTTGGAATTACCAGCAGCGTATCGACATACTGCTTTAAAGCAGCAATCCCTTTCTCCGCATATTCCATCCGCTGCGGTCCCTCAAAGGCAAAAGGTTTGGTGACAATGCCGATGGTTAAAATTCCCAACTCCTTGGCTAGCGCCGCGATCAGCGGTGCTGCACCCGTTCCGGTGCCGCCGCCCATGCCGGCTGTAATAAAGATCATATCATATTCTTTAATTGCCGCCAAAAGCTCTTCCTTGCTCTCTTCGGCTGCCTGCAAACCAATTTCCGGCCTTGCCCCGGCGCCTAAGCCCTTGGTCAGCTTTTCCCCGATCTGGATCTTATTGCTTGCTTTCGATGATGTCAATTGCTGGGCATCGGTATTAACTACGGCATATTCTACGCCTTTAATATGCTGGTCAATCATCCGATTAACCGCGTTATTGCCGCCGCCGCCAACTCCTATTACCAGCATTTTTGCCAAATTTCCCTCATTATTTATCGTAATCAAAGTAGCCCTCCTAAGTTCTCTGAATGCATTCTTGTTTCTATTATAATACATTTTATCATTTTCGCAAGTCTTTTTTCCCAAAGCCTATTGCTTTTTTTCTTCTTCTCCTGCCGTATCCTCCCCTTTGTTTTCCTCAGAAGAACTTGGCGGCAGATCCGTTCGCCGGAAAATTATCTTCTTATCGGGATCCTGCAAAAACAAAATTCCCTCTTTGTCCGGACCGATATCGGCTAAAACATCTTTTAATAAGCCAAATTTTTCTTCTAATTTCTGTGCGTTTCCTATATTTACCTGGACTTTCCCAAAATCAATACTAATTTGTTCCGTTTTTTTATAATTTAAGTTAATCACTTTGGCCGGCAGCTGATACGCGCTCATTAATTTATAAATATTTAACAGCGCCAGCCTGGTTTCATCGTCAATTTCCAGCGGTTCGTTTAAAGCAAAACTTTTAACGGTCAATCCTTCAATCCGGGCAACATCGGGATCCGGTGTTTTTACGCTGTCAATGATATAAGCATTGGAATCAACGCACAGATAACTGCTCATATACTTGACATAACCCATTCTTTCCTTTTCAATTACTTCTATTTTAATGGTTGTCACGGTCGGATAAGTAATTTCCATCCGAGCGATATAACCCTGATTCTCAATCAGCTTCGGCCGATGTTTAATAGTGTCGAGGACCGTCGCTTCCCGGGAAAACCCGACCAGCTTTAAAATCTCATCATCCGTATTATGAGCGTTGCCGCTGATATCAATTTGCACAATCCTGACCATACCGCTGACAAAATAAAGCCCGGCCGCCAAGACAATAAGCAATAACAAGATTATAATTTTATATTTCATGATTTTCTTCCCGTCCCGCGTTTTCCTGACCGGCCGCTTTTCTTTAGCGAGTGCGCCAAGACTTCATCCGCCAAATCCTTTTAAAACGCGCGTCAATATTTACCCGCCTTAATCTAATTACTTACTGACAACCTCAATCCTTTTCATATATTCATATTGATTTTTCTTAGCAATACTTAAAACCAAAGCCATTTCCATGCTTAAAAACAAAAGTGATGAACCGCCGTAGCTGATAAACGGCAGCGGCATTCCGGTATTAGGCAAAAGGCTGCTGGCAACGCCGATATTAATCACTACCTGACTGACAATTTGCAGCATCACGCCAATCACAATCAGGCTGTCTCTAATCTCACTGGCCGCAATGGCGGTCTGCAAAAGTTGATACAATAACCCCAAATACAAAAGCAAAATCAGTCCCGCTCCCAAAAATCCCAGTTCTTCGCAAATAATGGCAAAAATAATGTCATGATGCGCCTGGCTGATTCTCCCCATTTTCTGCAAGGACTGACCCAGCCCGCGGCCGAAAAATCCGCCCGAGCCAATGGCCAAAAGCGACTGAACCGTTTGCCGGCCGGCTCCGTCCGCTTGCTCCCAAGCGCCGCTTTTTAATAAGTCCAGCCGCATTTGCCGGTTGCTTTTTAAGAAATAAAAAAATGTCAATACCGCCGCTCCCATTCCGCCGCCCAAAAGAAGAGTCTGCCATATTTTCCGATAAGCGACAAAAATCATGCCGCCGCCAATCGCTAAAATAACCGCCGCCGTACTGTAATCCTCCTTAGCCACCAGCGCTACCGGCAAAGCCAAAACGGCCAACAGGTAAAACAGCGCCTTAGGCTTATCCAAATGCTGCTGCCATTTTTCCAGCAAAATCGCCAAAGCGACAATTACCGCCAGTTTGGCCATCTCTGACGGCTGAAAACTAAAAAAATTAAGATTAATCGCCCGCGCCGCACCTCGGGTCGCATCCCCCTTTACAATAACTAAAATCAGCAAAAGCAAGGAAGCCGGATAGCCAATCGCAAACAGCAGCATGGAGCTGAGTTTGACCTGAACATGCGCTCCAGCCAAAATAATGACCATGCCAATCATGCCGTAAATTAATTGTTTTGTCCAAATCTGCCCTTTCAGCGGCAGGACTTTGCCGTCATAATCCAGTAATAAATTAAAGCTGGAGCTATACACCATAATTACGCCGAAAGCAATCAGCAGCATCACCACAAAATAAATGCTCCAGTCGATACTGCCCCGGATATTAAGGATTTTATGAATTTTTTTTTCTTGTTCCATTCTAACTCCTTAGTCTTTATTTCTTTGGTAAAATGACGCGCTGTCAAAAGTCGGCGGATCCTTTGGCCGGAAAGCTTACCGCTTTTGACTTGTACTGCAAATTTCGCAATTCTCCAAACGATATCCGAAAGTCCCTTCATTTTTCTGTAAAAATCGGCTGCTTAGCCTATCGTTTCTGTGTTAAAAACCGATACGGCCTTTTTTAGAAAGCTTAGCGCAGATCTTCAGCTTTTACTTCTATCATAGGATACTATACAAGGCAAGCAGAGAGGCGGCGATAGTGACCAGCGTAAAATAAGCCACAATTTTTGTTTCCTTAACACCGGACAGCTCAAAATGATGATGGATCGGCGTCATTTTAAACACCCGCCTGCCGGTTTTCTTAAAGTACGCCACCTGAATCATAACCGATAAGGACTCCGCCAAATAAATGATGCCAAACAGCAAAATCAAAAGCGGAAGCTGCAGCTGAATCGAAGCAAAGGCCACAAAGCCGCCAATCGCCAGCGAACCGGTATCGCCCATAAATACTTGGGCCGGATAAGCGTTAAACCATAAAAAGCCAACTAAACCGGCGAAAAAGATCAGCGCCAGCACACCGATTGAGACCATTCCCTGCAAAAAGGCCGCCACCGTCAGAAAAAGCATCATAACTGCGCTGACTGAGGCGGACAAGCCATCTAAGCCATCTGTTAAATTGGCTCCATTGGTCGTACCGAAAATAACCAGCAAGGCAAAAATATACCATAGCCTGCCCATATCCCAAAAAATATCGGTAAACGGAATTCGAATCTGGGTAAAGAGCTGCCCCTGCCAAAATTGATAAGCAAAATAAGCCGCGATCACCGCTAACTGCGCGATCAGCTTTTGATATGCTCTTAGCCCTAAGGAGCGCTTTAACACCACTTTAATAAAATCATCGGCAAAGCCAATAACCGCGCAGCCCAAGGTTGCCCAAAAAACCGGACCGGCATTGCCGCTTAGCAGTCCCAGCAGAGTAAAGGGAAATAAAAACAAAATCCCGCCCATAGTTGGCGTACCGGCTTTTTTTAAATGACTTTGCGGCCCTTCTTCCCTGACATACTGCCCCAGCTTAATCCGGCGCAAAAACGGGATAAAAACATAGCCGCCGCTGACCGTCATGATCAAAACCAGCAGCACCAGCAAAATAAGCTGACGGGCAACTGTATTTATCATTGTTTGTTCCTCCATTCCTCGATCACTTTAACATCATCAAACGGCTGTTTTTGCCTGCCGATAATTTGATAATCCTCATGCCCTTTACCGGCTACCAGCACCACATCACCGGCTTCGGCCCGAGATAAGGCCTTTTCAATCGCCTGCCGGCGGTCAGTTTCCAATTCATAAGCCATACCGGTCATGCCGGAGGCCACCTCGGCAATAATTTTTTCCGGGTCTTCGGTCCGCGGATTATCTGAGGTAATGATCACATAATCCGAATAGTGTTCGGCAATTTCCGCCATCAGCGGGCGCTTGCTCCGGTCGCGGTCGCCGCCGCAGCCAAAAACAGTAATAACTTTGCCGGTTTTAAACTCGCCGATCGAACGCAGAACATTTTCCAGGCCATCCGGCGTATGCGCATAATCTACAATCGCCGTAAAACCGCCGGGGAGCTCTACCGGCTGAAACCGGCCTCTGACCTGGCTGCACTCGGCCAGTGCCCGCACAATCCTATCCAGCGGCACGCCTAAACTATAGGTAATGCCAATCGCCGCCAGGCTATTATACACGTTGAAATTGCCGGGCGTGCGCAAAATAACCGGATAACTCTGACCGGCAAAAGACAAGCGATACTTGGTGCCGGTCAAATGATGTTCAATTTGATCGGCGTAAAAATCCGCCGCCGGATCTTTCAGGCTGTAAAAATATAAGTGCTGACAACGGTGTTCCTTGAGCAGTTCGTCTTTTACCGGGTCATCGGCATTGATCACCCCAATTTCGGCCATTTGAAAAAGCCGGCTTTTCGCTTTTAAATAATTTTCCATGGTCTGATGAAAGTCAAGGTGATCTAAACTTAAATTGGTAAAAGCGGCTACTTTAAAGCGAATGCCCTCAACCCGGCCAAGGGCCAGCGCATGCGAAGAAACTTCCATCACGACGGTATCAACCGCTTCCGCCCGCATCTGGCTCAGCAGCTTTTGCAGCTGATGTGCTTCCGGCGTCGTCCGCTCCGCCGGCAGCTCGCGGTTATGAATAAAATTGGATATGGTGCCGATCACACCGGCCAAATGACCGGCCGTCTCTAAAATTCGATAGCTGAGAATGGCCGTTGACGTCTTGCCGTTGGTGCCGGTAATGCCGACCATATCCAGTCCTTCCGCCGGCCGGCCGTAAAAAGCCGCCGCTGCCTGCGCCAGAGCCCTCCGGCTGTCAGCTGTTTTGATCACCGCTACGCCGCGTTCCCGACAAAGCGCCTGGTCTATGCCCTCTTCCTGTTCCAACAAAATCGCCGCCGCCCCGTTTAAAATCGCTTGCCCGCAAAACGAATGTCCATCGGTTTCATAGCCTTTAACCGCCACAAATAAATACCCGGGCCGAATCAAGCGGGAATCATTTTCGATCCCGCTAATCTCTGTTTCCGGATCCCCCTGCCGCCAGAGAATATCCATTTCCTTTAACAGCTCTTTTAATTTCATTTTGGCATCCTTTCCATTATTCTGTTTCCGCTGCTTCTGCCTTAAAAATCCGCAAATAGGGCATAATCTTTTCCATGCAGTTGCGAAAGATCAGCGCCGGAATCCGGGAGTCCTGATACGCTCCCTCCGGTTCATCGACAATGACTAAAGCTATAACTTCCGGATTTTCAATCGGCGCAAAACCCATAAAGGAAACCGTATACTTGCCGTTTCCCCGCGGCTGTTTTTCTGATGTCGCCGTCTTACCGCCAATTTCATAGCCGGCAATCCTGGCCGTTCTGCCGGTGCCTTCATCGACTACGCTCCTTAAGGCATGCCGGATTTTAGCCGAGGACTGCTCCGAGATCACCTGCCGGATCAGAGTTCTGTCCTTGACCGCAAATAAGTTTCCTTCGGTATCAAATACTTTTTGCACAACATGAGGCTCGTACAAATAGCCGCCATTAATCAGCGCCGAAAAAGCCGTAATCATCTGAATCGGCGTGACATTAAAGCCCTGGCCGAAGGACGAGGTCGCCAGCTGCACTTCATTTAAGTCTTTTTTGGCATAAATATTTTTGCGCTGACTGGTTTCGCCCGCCAGATCAATACCGGTCAGGCTCCCGAAACCAAACTTGCGCTGATAATCATAAAACAAGTCGCGCCCAATATTAGCCCCCATTTCCATAAAAACCACATTGCAGGAATTGGTCAGTCCCTGCTCCGCCGTCTGATAACCATGCCCCGTCAGCTTATGGCAATTAATGAAATAATTTGCTTTTTGCAGCCCGCCGGAGCAATAATATTGATTATTTGGGTCGATTTTGTCTTCCTCGCAGCCAATGGCATAAGTAATTGCCTTAAAAATAGAACCCGGTTCATAACCATTGGTCAAGGCGATATTTTTCCAGCGATTTTGCAGCAGCAAGTTTTTGCGCATCGACGCTCTTTCCTGCTCGTCAATCACTTCGCTGTCGTCAATATCCTCTATCTTTGGTCTTTTTTCTTCCATTTCCTTCAGTGCCTTGGCTAATTTTTCCTTTTCTTCAGCCGAAAGCGGCGTTCCGAGCTCCTTGGCTTTTTCTTCTTTTACCCTTTGCTCTTCTTCCAACTTAAACTGTTCCGCTTCAAACTCAGCGACCCGATTTGCTAATATTTTTTTCTTTCTCTGAACGACAATTTCCTCAATACTCTTTTCTATCAGCGCCACATCATCCGGCCGTTCCAGATCCGCAATCTCATAGGGCGAATCCAACGAGAAGCTGGGATAAGACTTTAGGCCCAAAATCTCCATATTGCGCGGATCGGCCACAATGATCGTCACTGACTTCGGATGATGTTCCTTTAGGTAATCGTTTATCGCATCGGTAATGTATTTTTGAATCGAATAATCAATATTGAGCATAATCTGATAGCCGTCAACCGCCGCTACTTCTTTATCAACGGCCATTGACTTGCTGTTTAAAACCCCATACTTTCTGCCGGTTTCGCCAATCAGCATGTCATTATAATATTCTTCAATCCCGCCTTCGCCGGTATTGTCGCCCCTGACAAAGCCAATCAGCTCCGGCGCCAAAACAGGATATGGATATTCGCGCTTGTTCCGCTCCTCATAAAAAATACCGCTGACCTGATAGTTGTCAATTGCTTCTTTGATGGCTTTAAAGTTCTGATAAGATATCTCTTGTTCCAAAACAACATAATTGTATTCTTTCTTTTCCTGCAGAATTTTTTCCAGTTCCGCCCGCGGCCGGATATTATTTTCTGATAGTAAAGTCAAAACTTTATTTTTCTTTTCAGCGTCATCCAGCGAATTGATCAGTTTAGCGTCAAAAATCAATTTATATACTCGCTGGGTACCAGCCAGCACGATGCCATTTCGATCCATAATCTCACCGCGCTTAGATTCGATATAACTGTCGCCCTCGCGCTGGATCGCCTGACTTAATACCTTCTGACGAAAGCTCTCGCCATCTGTCTGAATGATATCCCAAAGGCGCAGAAATAAAACAGCAAAAGCAAAAATGAACAAAAGAAACAAAAAAGCCGCCCTCCTGCTCATCTGTTTCTTCAATTCCCTTTTGCCTATTTTCCCATCCGCATTTTTTTTCTTTTCCGCCATAACTTACTCCTGCCTTTACCCTAAACTCAAACTTTTCCCGGCCCGAAGCTTTGCTTTCTGCTTGGGCTGCACTCGCCTGAAAAGGCGATTCTTTTCAACAGGAGAAAGCCCAAAACTACCAATCTTTTAAGATAAACCAACGTTTTTTGGCCTGCGCTTTTTTACTTTGCCGCCAATTACCAGTCTTTCAAAATAAACTGAATGAATTGGGGCAGATTATTGTTTTTCTCGCTGTAGGTCAGCTGATTCAGCTTGAGCGTATAAGAGCTGGCTCTTCTGGTAATATAATGCACTTCATGTTTTTCCGGCAGCCGCATATTGAGGCGCCCGACCGCCACCTCGTAGGTTTTTTCCAAATCGACCGTTTCATTAATCCGGTATTCCAGCTGCGCGTTTTGCACCCGAATCTGCTCCAAATCGGCCTTTAACCGGTTTACCTCGGCCTGAACAGCAATCAAGGAAAAGGTTGATTTTAAATAAACCGCACACAACGTGATAAACAAAACGATCGTTAAAAACAACAATATAGTATATCCTTTATTAACTTTAATTGCAACCGTTTTTTTCGGACTTTCCACCACTTGCGGCCGAAAACCGGGCTCATCCAAAAGATCCGGAAGATAGTCGATTCGAGAAGCCAAACTGCCTTGCGTATACTGTCTGTAATAATTCTGTTGTTCCTTGCCTGTCTTACTCATGGCTTCCTCCTTCCTCTTTTGTTATCTGCTAATTATGAAACCGTCTGCCTGTCGCCTTGCTGTCCATGGCGCACGCGTTCGCAGCTTCCGCCAAAAGACGGTAAATATGACTCTTAATTTTTTATTTTTCTTCAAACCGGCAGCGTTCAAAAATCCGCAGCTTGGCGCTATGAGATCTTTCGTTTTGTTCCTGCTCCGCCGCCGACGGCACAATCGGCTTGCGGGTAATTACCTTGCCCAGCGGCTTGCGGCCGCAGACACAAACCGGAAAATCACGCGGACAAATGCAAGGGTTCTCCAACGTTCGGAAAATATTTTTTACCAACCTATCCTCCAGCGAATGAAAGGTAATCACACATAGCCGTCCGCCATCCTTTAAATATCCGGCCATTTCCGGCAAAGCCTGTTCAATCGCCTTCAACTCGTCATTACACTCAATCCGCAGCGCCTGATAGACCTGCTTGGCCGGATGTCCTTTGCGGGCAGCCCGAAACTTTTTCGGAATCGCCTGATCAATGATGGCATTTAACTGATAACTGCTGGCAATTGGTTTGCTTTTTCTGGCTGCCGCAATCTGCGCGGCGATTTCTCCGGCAAACTTTTCCTCGCCATATTCCCGAAATATTCTGGCCAGTTCCGCCGGCGAATAAGTATTGACGATCTGAGCGGCATCTTTAGCCTTGCTCCTATCCATCCGCATATCCAGCGGCGCGTCCTTCATATAAGTAAAGCCCCTGTCCGGATTATCAATCTGATATGAAGAAATCCCCAAATCCAGCAAAATTCCGTCCAGTTCCGTGATGCCCGCCAAAAAAAGCGCGTTTTTAAACTCAGTAAAATTACTGTGCAACAGTCGAATGTCCTTATCCGGCAAAGCGCTCAGCTTTTTTTCGGCGGCGCCGAGCGCATCCTCATCCTGATCAAGCCCCAGAAAAACTCCTTTATCGCCAAGCCGGGCAGCAATTTCATAGCCATGTCCGGCCCCGCCCAGCGTACCGTCCATATACGTACCGTCCGCCTTAATCTGCAAGCCTTCCAGGCATTCCGCCAATAAAATGGGAATATGCTTAAATTCCATGGTTTCTCCTTATACTATTCCTCTATAATCGTTTTTCCGCGCAAACGGCTAAGTAAATGGCCTGGTACAAATATAAGCAAACCAAATGTGCTAAGGTTTTATAATTCCAAATCTTCCATTCGGTCAGCCAAATCGCTGATATCGGTTTCCTCATTTTCCACATAACTGCGCCAAGTATCTTCCGCCCAAATCTCTAAGCGATTGGATACGCCGATGATCACCACGTCCTTTTCAATCCCGGCGTACTCCCTTTGCGGGGCGGACAGCAGCACCCGGCCTTGTTTATCAATGCTGCATTCGGTGGAAGCCGCCAAAAAGAAACGCTGAATTTTGCGTGAATCTTTGGAGCTAAGCCGAGCCGCGTCCAGCTTTTGCATAAAGCGTTCCCATTCTGCGGCGGAATAAACAAACAGACAGGTATCAAAGCCTTTGGTAATATAAAAGACTTCGCCCAATTCTTCCCGGAATTTAGTTGGAATCGATACCCGGCCCTTGGTATCCATGGAAAAACGATATTCTCCGATAAACATTTTTCTCCTCCATTATTCCCCACTTTTTACCATTTTCTTCCACTTTTCTTTATGTTACCTTGATATTTGAAAAAAATCAAGTCTTTTTGTTTAAAAAAAAGAGCCGAAGCACACTTCGACTCTCTTTTCGCAAATTTTTCTCCATATTTAGTTATTCAGTCCCTATGCCGGCACAACATTTTGTATTTTCCCCAAAATAGTATTTTAGTCCCATATTCCAATAATTCGGATAAGCAGTTAGCCCATCTTGAGCAAATGTCTAATTAGCTGCCGGACCTTTTGTTCGTCCCCATATCAGCCACGCTATGGAAAATACAATCAAAATCCCCGCCAACAGCTGAGAAACCGGCAGTCCCGATGACAGCAAGAGCTGATCCGTCCTCAGTCCTTCAATCCAAACCCGGCCCAAACCATAGCCCAGCAAATAAAGGCAAAAAATCTCGCCGGCAAACCGGCGTTTTTTCGTCCACAGCAGCAAACAAAGCAGAACTCCCATATTCCATAGAGATTCATACAAAAAAGTCGGCTGCACCTGCAAATATTTCACGCCATCAATCAGGGTAAACTGATTTTCCATCCCGGCCGGAATATACTTTATCTTATCCCAGCGCAGCGCCATGGCCAAAAGGCCGTCCGACGCCCCGCCGAAAGCTTCCATATTCATAAAATTACCCCAGCGGCCGATAATTTGTCCCAAAATCAAGCCCGGCGCCGCCACGTCAGCAATCTTTAAAAAGGAAATCTTTTTGACTTTGCTGTAAGCCAAAAGCGCCGTCACTGCGCCGATCACCGCGCCGTAAATCGCCAGTCCGCCCCGGCGCAGGTTAAAGATATCAAGCAAATTATCCTTATAGTCCTGCCAGGAAAAAATCACATAATAAAGACGCGCGCCGATCACCGCCGCTACCACGGCGTACAGCACGAAATCGTTAATAACTTCCGGATCAAGGTTCATTTTCTTCGCCCGGTAAACCGCTAAATAATAACCGGCCAAAATCCCGGCGGTAATAATAATACCGTACCAGTACACTTCCAGACCAAACAGCCGAAAAGCCACCGGATCTAAATATTCTATTTTAATCCCGCCAAATAAATGGGGAAAAATCACATCATATTCTTTCATTTCAACCTCTTATCTTAGTCAGCAAAGAAAACGCAGACATATTCCGGCGCGTACACTCCTTTTTGACACAGGGTCAGCCGCCCGCTCTCCTGATCTCTGGCAAATAAAGTCAAATTATCCGAATCCTGATGCGCCGCCACCAAAAAATCCTCCTCCGGACTAAGAGCGAAATCCCGCGGGATTCTCCCCTCGGTCGGCACATATTCCACTAAGCAGAGGCGTCCGTCCGCTTCCACTTGAAATACCGCAAGCGAATCATGCCCGCGATTAGAAGTATAAAGATACCGGCCGTCACGGCTGATCCGAATCGCCGCCGCCGCATTTTCGCCTTGAAAATCTTCCGGCAAGGCCGAAATCAGCTGGCGCTGAAAGATCCGGCCGCTGTTCGGTTTCATTTCCAGTACCAAAACCTGACTGGATAACTCACCCAGCACATAAATAAAGGGCAGCTGCGGATGAAAGGTCAAATGCCGCGGTCCAAACCCGGCCGGCGTCTTTTCCCGGTGATATTCCTGCAGCGTTCCGTCCGCCTGCAGCGAGTACAGATAAACCTCGTCGGTTCCCAAGTCGCAGACAAATAAGTAGCGGCCGCAGGGGCTTATTTGTGCAAAATGAACATGCGGCTTTTCCTGATTGGGATGAACGCTCCGACCCTGGTGGGCTATCCGGCACTTTTCAGCTAAACCGTCCGCCGTTTTTTCGATCACGCTGACCATGCCCTGATGATACCAGGACACATAAAAATACGGCCGGTTGGGATCGGCTGAAATATGACAGGGCGCCGCCCCGGCCATCACGACCGCCGCTTGCTCCTGTCCGTCCCTGATCATCGCTACCCCGCCGTTTTCGCCCCGCTTCATGCAGGCGTAAATACAGCCGTCTTTTTCCAGCAAATAGGTCGGCCGCTCCGCCGCATAAATCAAATGATAATCTGCCAGCTGCTTTTTTTCGGTATCTAAAGTAACTTGGCCAATCCCCTGATTGACCCGGCTGGTATAGCCGCCTAATAATATAGTATGCTTCATGATTTTTCCTTTCTGATTTTGAAGCTTCCTATTTTCGGCCGATTGGACGGCCGTCATAGTTTTTGTCCTAGTTAACTCAAAGAACAAAACCCCGCCTGAAACTTCGTTTTCTGCTTGGGTACGCGGACTGCCTAAAAAAGATTCAGTGAAAAGCCACCCGTCAAATACTTTATCCCCTTGGAAGCCGTAAAATATCTTGCTCCCCTTATTTTAAACATTTTACGCCGGTTTGTCAATGAAGCAGTTGCGATTCAGGGAAAAGCGCCAGAATTTAAGCCAAAAAAACAGGGGCTGCTGCATTTTCCATTCATTATATAAGATATTGAAACGATTTATTTGGATCAACCCAATATCTTAATAAGAATTTTTATTATGCAGCCGCCCCATTTTCTCCTAATCCTATACCAACGATTAAGATTTTATCTGATTGCCGATGTAGGCTTTATTCCCCATCTTTTTTCGTTACTTTTTTAACCGTAAAGTCATCGCCGTCCGCGTCAATCAGTACCTCATCGTTTTCGCCAATCCGGCCGGCAATCATTTCCCGGCCCAGCTTGGTTTCCACCACTCTTTGCATGTAACGCTTAACCGGCCTTGCGCCAAACATCGGATCATAAGCCGCTTCGGCAATCTTATCCTTGGCCGCATCCGTCAAAGTCAAGTGAATCCGGTCTTCCTCCAGCCGTTTTTGAATCGAAGCAATGTTCAGCTCGATAATACCTCTGATTTGCTCCTTGGTCAGCGGCGAGAACAGAACGATATCGTCAATCCGGTTTAAAATCTCCGGCTTAAAATAAGCGTGCAGCTGTTCCATTACCTTTTTCTTGGCGCTCTCGCGGATATTGCCGTCCTCGGTAATGCCCTCAAGCAAAGTTTGGCTGCCGATATTCGAGGTCATGATCACCACCGTATTTTTAAAGTCAACCGTCCGGCCTTGGCTGTCGGTTAAACGGCCGTCATCCAGGAGCTGCAAAAGTACATTAAACACCTCCGGATGCGCCTTTTCAATCTCATCGAACAAAATCACCGAATAAGGTTTGCGCCGCACTGCTTCCGTCAGCTGACCGCCCTCCTCAAAGCCGACATAGCCCGGAGGCGCTCCAATCAGTCTGGCGACCGCATGGCGTTCCATATATTCGCTCATATCAATCCGGATCAGGTTTTCCTGCGTATCAAACAAGGCTTCGGCTAAAGCCTTGGCCAATTCGGTCTTGCCCACGCCGGTCGGCCCCAGAAAAATGAAGCTGCCGATTGGCCGGTTCGGGTCTTTTAAGCCCGCTCTGCCTCTGATAACGGCATCCGTCACCGCCTGCACTGCTTCCTCCTGGCCGATGACCCGCTGATGCAAAATGCTGTCTAAGTGCAGCAGCCGTTCTTTTTCCGAAGAGTTCAGCTTACTGACCGGAATGCCCGTCCAGCGGGAAACGATTTCTTCAATCTCTTCCTCGGTCACTTCTTCCTTTAATAAGGTTAAGTGCTTGTTTTTCGCGCTTTCCTTCTCTGCCTGCAATTCCTTTTCCAGTTCGGGGAGTTTACCGTATTTTAAGCTGGCCAGCTTCTCCAAATCATAGGCCCGCTCGGCTTCCTCAATGGCCAGCTGCGTTTTTTCAATCTCGGCCTTGATTTCTTTTTCTTTATTTAACTCCGCCTTTTCCAGTTCCCACTGGGCTTTCATATTGTTGACCTGCTCTTTATACTCGGCGATTTCCTTTTCCAGATTGACCAAGCGCTCCTTGGACGCTGCATCGCTTTCCTTGGCTAATGCCTGCTTCTCAATTTCCAGCTGCATCAGCTTGCGCGATATCTCATCTAGCTCGCCCGGCATCGAATCAATTTCCGTCCGGATCATGGCCGCCGCCTCATCCATCAGGTCAATCGCCTTATCCGGCAGGAAACGGTCGGAAATATAGCGGTGCGACAAGGTCGCGCAGGCAATCAGTGCTCCGTCGGTAATCCGAACACCATGGTGAATCTCAAACCGCTTTTTTAAACCCCGCAAAATGGAAATCGTATCTTCCACGCTTGGCTCATCCACCAAAATCGGCTGGAACCGCCGCTCCAAAGCCGCGTCCTTTTCAATGTACTGCCGGTACTCGTCCAAAGTGGTCGCGCCGATGCAGCGAACTTCGCCCCGAGCCAGCATTGGCTTTAATAAATTGCCGGCATCCATCGAGCCTTCTGTTTTACCGGCGCCGACAATGGTGTGCAGCTCATCAATAAACAAGATAATCTCGCCGTTTGACTTGGTCACCTCATTTAGCACCGCTTTCAGCCGTTCCTCAAACTCACCCCGGTACTTGGCGCCGGCTACCAAAGCGCCCATATCCAGCGCAAAAATTTTCTTATCCTTTAAGCCCTCCGGCACGTCGCCGTTTAAAATCCGCTGCGCCAAGCCTTCCACTACCGCCGTCTTACCAACGCCCGGTTCGCCGATCAGCACCGGATTATTCTTGGTCCGCCGAGATAAAATCCGAATTGCCCGCCGAATCTCGCCGTCCCGGCCAATGACCGGATCAAGCTTGCCGAGCCTGGCCATTTCAACCAGTTCCCGGCCGTATTTCTGCAATACTTCATAACTGTCCTCGGGATTATCAGTCGTTACCCGCTTATCGGCCCGAAGCTGCTTTAAGGCCTGCAAAAAGGCGTTCAGCTCAATGTGGAACTCTTTCATAATCCGCTGTGAAGAAGTATTTTTTTCTTTTAACAGTGCCAGATATAAATGCTCGACACTGACATAATCATCGTTAAACTGTTTGGCTTCTTCCTCCGCCGCAATCAACAGCTGATGAAACCGGCGGGAAGCATAGGTCTGGACATCGCCGCTGACACTGGGCAGCCGCT
The DNA here is from genome assembly GCA_963550755.1 of uncultured Lachnospiraceae bacterium. Taxonomy (GTDB): domain Bacteria; phylum Bacillota; class Clostridia; order Lachnospirales; family Vallitaleaceae; genus W11650. The sequence continues at coordinate 7,767 of CAUVDV010000004.1, read as the reverse complement.
TTAGTTCTTGTTCCAGCGCGTCCCGATAGCCCTTTAAATCAATCTTCATATACGCCAACACTTTAAGAATCAGACTGTCCGGCACCGCCAAAAGGCCATAATGCAAATGCTCGCCGTCGACCTGCTGATGTCCTTCTTTAATTGCAATCTTTTCCGCGATATTAATCGCTTCCGCTGATTTCTGTGTAAACTTTTCCAAATTCATAGGATTCCCTCCTTTTGTTGTTAGCACTCTCTTTTCTTGAGTGCTAACAATACTATATGCCTACTCCTCCTATTTGTCAAGAGGTTTTTTGAACTTTTTTATTATTTTATGGTTTTTTTATGTATAAGATCCTCCGCTTTTCCCTGTTCGTCAGAACCGTCTTTTTTAGGCTCGTTGTTCCCGGAAAAGCTGCGCCTTTCGGCGGGGCGAAAACGAAATGCGATTTACGCGGCAAATCTGGACAGCGGCGCCCATGTAACTGCCACCCGGCAGAAAGCAAAGCTTTCGGCAGGGTACCCTCCCCGGCAGAAACACAAAACTTTCGACAGAGCAAGCCGCCCGCTCAGCCAGAAACACGGAGCTTTCGACAGGGCATTGCCCGCCTGGGCAGAAACACGAAGTACTCGACCGGGAAAAGTTAAATATGATAAAAAATCATTCCATAATCCGCAACCAAAATCAGACCAAAAGAAAAAAACCGTTCTTTCGGTCTGCAAAGCCTAAAAGAAGCGGTTTTTTAATTTTAATAACTGGCTTTTCCCAAAAACCTCCAAACACAGCGCTGTGTTCGGAGATTTTTCTGTTTTTCTGTTTTCGCTTTATTGCTGCTTACCTTTATTTTTTCTTGGCTTTTTTGCTGCCGTTTCCTTCATAAGCGTTAATATACATTTGCTTAATTTCGGAAATCAGCGGATAGCGCGGGTTAGCCGGTGTACACTGATCGTCAAAGGCTTGTTCGCTCATCTCGTCCAAAGTAGCGTAAAAGGCTTTTTCATCCACGCCGTACTCGCGGATACTGGCGGGAACATGGATAATTTTCTTTAATTCTTCAATCTTCTCAATCAGCAGCTCTACCTTCTCATCTTCGGTATTGCCGCCCAGACCTAAGAAATCGGCGATCTTGGCATAACGCCACTTAGCGTTCGGATATTTATACTGCGGGAAAGCCGCTTGCTTTCTCGGATTATCAGCCGCGTTAAAGCGGATCACCTCACACAAAAGCATGCCATTAGCGGTACCATGCGTTACATGATGCATCGAGCCCAGCTTATGCGCCATTGAGTGGCACACGCCCAAGAAAGCATTGGCAAAGGCAATTCCGGCCAAGGCCGAAGCATGCGCCATTTTTTCTCTGGCTTTGGCGTTGGTCGCGCCTTCATTATAAGCCGCCGGCAAATATTTAAAGACCAAACGCATGGCTTCCAGCGCCTGCGCATTGGTAAAATCGGACGCCATGACCGAAACAAAAGCTTCAATCGCATGGGTCAAGACGTCAATACCGGAAGCCGAAGTCAGGCCCTTGGGCTGATTCATCATCAGTTCTGCGTCAATAATCGCCATATCCGGCGTTAATTCATAGTCCGCCAGCGGATATTTGACATTTGTTCTTTCATCGGTAATAACCGCAAACGGCGTTACCTCCGAGCCCGTACCGGCTGTGGTTGGGATAGCTACCATCTTAGCCTTTTGTCCCATCTTCGGGAATTGGAATACCCGCTTCCGGATATCCATAAAACGCATGGCCAAATCTTCAAAATGAACTTCCGGATGTTCATACAGCACCCACATGATCTTAGCCGCGTCCATCGGCGAACCGCCGCCCAGCGCGATGATCGTGTCCGGCTGGAAACTCAGCATTTCCTGAGCTCCCCGGCGGGCTGACGCTAAGGTCGGATCCGGCTCTACCTCATAAAAGACCTTAATATCTATATTAAATTCCGCTAAGCGATTGGTAATAATATCGGCAAAGCCCAAACCATAGAGGACTTTATCGGTGACAACAAATACTTTCTTACTGCCCTGTTCATGCAGCTCATGCAAGGCTTCTCCCAAGCAGCCATATTTAAAATAAATTCTTTCCGGAACGCGATGCCACAGCATATTTTCTCTCCTTTCGGCGATAGTCTTAACATTCATCAAATGCTTGACTCCTACGTTTTCACTGATCGAGTTGCCGCCCCAGGAGCCGCAGCCCAAGGTCAACGACGGAGCCAGCTTAAAGTTAAAGATATCGCCGATCGCGCCCTGCGAAGCCGGCATGTTGATAATCGTCCGGCCGGTCTTCATTTTCTCACCGAAACGGCGGATCCGTTCCTGCGAGTTCAGCTGGTCGGTATAAAGCACCGACGTATGTCCTAAGCCCCCCAGTTCTACCAGTCTGGACGCTTTAGCCAAGGCATCCTCAAAATCCTGCGCCTTATACAGCGCCAGGATCGGAGATAATTTTTCATGGCTGAACGGCTCCTCCAATTCAACATTCTGCACTTCGCCAATCAATACCTTGGTATCAGCCGGAACCTTAAAGCCGGCCATATCCGCAATCTTAATGGCCGACTGGCCAACAATAGCGGCGTTTACCGAACCGTTCAGCAAAATAATCTTTCTCACCTTTTCGGTTTCTTCTTTATTCATAATGTAGCCGCCGCGCAGCGAAAATTCCTCTTTTACCTCGCCATAGACTTCCTTGAGCACAATGGCCGCCTGTTCAGAAGCACAAATAACGCCGTTATCAAAAGACTTAGACAGCAAAATAGAGTTAACCGCCATCTTGATATGCGCCGTTTCATCAATGATCGCCGGTGTATTGCCGGCACCAACGCCAATCGCCGGCCGGCCGGAAGAATACGCCGCCTTAACCATTCCGGGGCCGCCGGTCGCCAAAATAAGATCCGCCGACTGCATGGCCGCATTTGACAGTTCCACCGTCGGCTCGTCAATCCAGCCAATAATCCCCTCCGGTGCGCCGGCTTTGACCGCCGCCGCCAAAGCAATCTTAGCCGCCTCGACCGTCGAGCGCTTAGCCCGCGGGTGCGGCGCTAAAATAATGCCGTTTCTGGTCTTTAAAGTCAATAAAATCTTAAAAATCGCAGTTGACGTCGGATTGGTTGTCGGAATGACCGCCGTAATCATACCAATCGGCTCGGCAATCTTGAGAATGCCGTAAACATCGTCCTTTTCCAAAATACCGCAAGTTTTTTCGTCTTTATACTTATTATAAATGTACTCAGCCGCAAAATGATTCTTAATTACCTTGTCTTCCACCAGACCCATGCCGGTTTCTTCCACCGCCATCTTAGCCAGCTCGATCCGGGCGTTATTGGCGGCAATCGCCACTTCCCGGAAAATATGATCGACCTGCTCCTGGGTAAAAGTAGCATATTTTTGTTGCGCCGCCTTTACCTTGGCGATCGCCTGCTGCAATTCTTCTAAATTAGTAACCCTTGCTTCTGCTTGATGTTTCATAAAAAACCTCCTGTGGTTAATTTTTTAACCAATTCGAATGGAAATATTGTTATTTTTTTGACCTTTAAAATAAATATTCCGTCAAAGCCGATTTCAAGATAAAACTTTTTTTCTTTAAAATCAATAAAATAAGCAATTCATTTCCACTGTTGCTTGGCTTTTTTCCATGTCAATATATTAACACACCGTTTTTGTTTGTGCAAGTGTTTTGTTATTTTTTTAACTATTTATTCTTTTTATGGATTTTTTGATATTTTTCTTGGCAGATATTTTACAAAATAAAATCCGTTCTTTTTTTCCGTTGTTTTTTTGCATAATATTTAAGCATTTTTTCCTGCTTCTTTCGATAGTAATTCTCTTTTTCCCATGTTGGCCGGCCAGCTTAACCATCTGCTTTGCCTTGACTTTATTCTGCTTTTCCGGTAAACCGGCAGCGGATCAAAACTGCCTCTTTTGTCATTCAAGAAAAGGATTTTTCGGCGGCTTTTCGCTTTACCCCAAGTGAAATTATGAATTTTTAAGTGACAGGAATTGAAAAACCAGCGATTATCTTATATAATAAGGAAAGAAATAAAATTTTTGGCTTTGCGTGCCAGCCTGACGGCCATCAGAAGCGTTTCCGGCGCTTACGGCCAACGGGCATAACATGTCGGAATGCTCTTGGGGCAGACTTGCTGTCAGGTCACGGATTTCAATAAATCAAGCCTGACAAAGCTCAGCCAAAGAGGGCGGCCGAAGAAAATTAGGCAAAATAATTATTGATACAAATTTAGCAAAGGAGAGGCTATGGACTACAAAGCAAAATATCTGGAATGGCTAAACAGCCCCCATGTGGATGAGCAAACCAAAGAGGAACTGCGCCGGATCGAACATGATGACAACGAGATCCAAAACCGTTTTTATAAAAATTTAGAGTTCGGCACCGCCGGCCTGCGGGGAATCCTGGGCGCCGGCACCAACCGCATGAACAAGTACAATGTCGCCCAGGTAACGCAGGGAATTGCGGATTTTATCTGCTCCAAAGGCGAGGAATACAAAAAACGGGGCGTTGCCATCGCCTACGATTGCCGCCATTTCTCCGACAGCTTTTCTAAAATGGCGGCGCTGATTTTTGCTGCCAACGGAATCAAAGCTTATTGGTTCGAATCCCTCCGCCCGACCCCGGAACTGTCCTTTACCATTCGGCAGCTGAACGCCGCTTCCGGCGTGATTTTAACCGCTTCGCATAATCCCAAAAACTACAATGGCTACAAGGTTTACTGGGAGGACGGCGCGCAGGTCTTACAGGACATTGCCGATGCAATGACTGCCAAAATCGAGCAGGTGCCGCTGTTTACCGGTGCCAAAATAATCAGCGAGGAAGAAGCGCTGGCCAAAGGGCTTTTGCAGATTTTGGGCAAGGATATGGACGACAAGTATATCGCCATGGTTGAAGGCTTAAGTGTGCGCGACGCGGAAATCGACAAATCCATTTCTATCGTCTATACACCGCTTAACGGCGCCGGCAGCGAATCGGTCCAGCGAGTGATGCGGGAACGTCAGTTTACCAATTTTACCGTTGTGCCCGAACAAAAAGATCCCGACCCCGATTTTACCACGATTGACTACCCGAATCCGGAAGATCGCCGGGCCTTTGAATATGCGGAAAAACTGGGACATAAGCTTGGCGCGCCGCTTCTGATTGCCACTGATCCGGACTGCGACCGGCTGGCAATTGAAGTTTTAAATCCAGAGGGCGAATATGTTGCCTTTAACGGCAATCAAACCGGCGCTATTTTGATCAATTATTTGCTGGAAGCAATGAAAGAAAAAGGCAGGCTGCCGGAAAACCCAGCCATTGTCAAATCCATCGTCACCGGCGATATGGGCGCGGACATCGGTAAAACCTACGGCGTTACCACTTTTAACGCCTTAACCGGCTTTAAAAATATTTGCGGCCGGATCCCGGAACTGACAGCCCGTGGTTTTCACTATATCTTTGGCTATGAGGAAAGCATCGGCTACACCACCGGTACGGCCGTTCGGGACAAAGACGGCGTCAGCTCGGCCATGCTGCTGTGCGAAGCCGCCGCATACTACAAAGCCAAAGGCTTAAGCCTGCTTGACGTTTTGCAGTCCTTATTTGAAAAATACGGATATTACCGGGAAAATCAAACTTCGCTGGTGCTGGAAGGCAAAGAAGGGCAGGAGCGGATCGGCCGCATGATGGAGATCTACCGGCAAAACTACCCGACCGCTTTCGCTCATTTTACCGTTGAGAAAATGATTGATTATCTGCATGGCTACGAGGATATTCCGGCCTCGAATGTTTTGGAGTTCCGTTTATCCGGCGGCTGCTGGTACTCGCTGCGCCCGTCTGGCACCGAGCCGAAAATCAAGCTTTATATTTATGCCAAGGCAGCCGATGCCGCCTCCGCCGAGCAAAATGTGGCGCTGATCCGGGAAAATGTGCTGAAAGAGTTAAACGCCATTCACTAATTCCTTCGCTTTTTCTATTGGCCAAAGGGCTGGTGTTTTTGATCTAAGGTATTGAACAGATCTGCTTATATCCGCGTAATATCTTAGGTAAAAATTTTATTATACAGCAGCCGCGCTTTCCGGCGGCAAGTAAGAAATATTCGGCAAATGATTTTCCGAAAAATATAAAAAGAAAGGCTTGCCCATGCGCCGGCGGGAAAAATCAACGATTTCCGCCGGGCACGGGTCAGCCTTTTTGATTATACCTTTTTTTCTTTCCTTGCTGGTGATGAAATACTTGACTTGTCCGAAAAAGTCCGGAATGATTTTGTCCGCGGCCAAGCGGTTTGCTTTGGCTTAGCCGGCGAAGCTTCCGGTAACTTTGGCTCCGGTCTTGGCGACTTAGGCTTTTTCGGCGGCTTATTCTGCTCCCGCGCCGGTTCGGAAACGGAGGAAAACTCCCTTCCCGCATCTTCCTTAACCGGCAAATCTATTTGCTTATCCCGCAGCCGCTGAGCGGTAAACTCCTTTAAAACAATCTGCAAGGTAGTAAATAATGGAATCCCGATAATAATCCCCGATAAGCCGGCCACGCCGCCGCCGACAATCACCGCGATAAAAATCCAAAAGCCGGACAGGCCAATCGCGCCGCCAACCACCCGCGGATAAATCATATTGCTTTCAATTTGCTGCAAAACAATGATAAACAGGGCAAACCACAGCGCCTGCACGGGATTGGCCATTAAAAGAATAATGAAGCCGACCGTACCGCCCAAAAAAGCACCGACCATAGGAATAATGTTGGTAAGACCGACAATCGCGCCAATCAGCACCGGATATTCAAAGCCGCAAATACTCATGGTAATTATTGCCAGCACCGATAAAATCACGCCCTCAATCAGCTGGCCGCGGAAAAAATTGGAAAACGACTGATTTAAAATCCGGAAAAACCAAATCAACCGGTCGCCAAACTTGGTTGAAAACAAAGCATATATCGCTTTTTTAAAAGTATTGGCAATCGACTCCTTTTCCGCCAGCATATAAATCGACAGGGCAAAGCTGACCACCATCCCCAAAATCGACGATACTGTGCCGTAGACCCAGCTATATAAAGATTCCACCAAAAGGCCAAGCCACGAGCTGACCATCGACATCAGACTATTGATGATTTCGGTGATTTTATCAATTACTACCTGCGGCAAAGCGTAATTATATTCCGTCACGGAAAAGTTAGTCAGCCAGCGGCGGACCGCCAGAATATAAGTATCAATATTTTGGGTCAGCCGGTTGATGCTCTCGGTCAGCTGCGGTACGGCAAAGCGCAGCAGCGCTGTCACAATCAGCAGGAAAAAAACAATCGTCAGGCCGATCCCCAGCCCGCGGCGCAGTCCTTCCTTTTTTATTTTCTTAGCCAGCAGCTTTTCTATAAAGCGCATCGGCAAGTTCATGACATAAGCAATGAAAAACGCCGTTGCCACCGGCTGGAGCGCCGAGCGGTAAATCGCCGCCGCTTGAGCCAAAAAACCGCTGAAATTATTGAAAATATGATACACAATAATAGCCACCGTAATAATAATCAGGCTGACCCATATCTTTCGCTTTTCTTCTGCTGTTAAGCGCATTATTTTCTCCTTTCGCTTTGTCCGAAGTGCTTTATCTAATTTTTTTGTACCGTAATCGGGTTTCCTTATCACAGTGTCTGGAAAATCTTATATTTATTCTTCAAACGTAATTCTATCTTTTAATTGGTTTTCTATATCTCTTTTTCCATAGATAACACGGTATATTTTTACAATTTGGTTTGAGTCATCAGGAATGTAAAATACAAGATATTTCTCAGCGGATAAAACTCTAAGTCCTTT
>CAUVDV010000003.1:0-57319 GCA_963550755.1 uncultured Lachnospiraceae bacterium | reverse complement strand
TTTTTTCGCCTGACCGGCAATTTCAATATCACTCAGCATGTTTTATCCTTTCTGCCCTGCGGCTTTTTTAATATACATAACTTCCCCTGTCAAAAGTTTCGCTTTGTGCCGAACGGGCACTCAGGCGAAAAAGCGCTGCCCTTGGCAGATCAAACGAAAAAACATAGCCTTTTCGCTTAGCTATGCCGCAAGCTTCGCTTTCTGCTCGGTATTCCGCTTGCCAATAAACAAGACTTGCTCAAACAAGCATAGGAAAGCCCCGGGCTATGCTAATCCCGGTTGCGCAGTTCTTCCCAAATATCATTGATCGCGTCATTGACCGGCTCTGACTCCGGCTCCTCGTCCTGATGTTCCGCGGCAAATTCCGCTTCCGGCCGCTCACCGGCAGAGGATAAAACCCCTCCCCTATCAGCCCTTTCCGCTGCACCGGCCGCCGACCGCAATTCTTCCGCCAACACGGAGCCGGAACTTGGCTCCGCTAACCCATCGCCGGTCAACGGAAATAATTTTACCGCTTCCTCCGGCACCATATTTCCCGCAGATAAATCGCCGCTGGGCGTAACCGCTTGGCCCAAAGGATCCGCTGCCGCGTTTGCTTTGTCTTTTAGCTGCTGCCATTCCCGCCGGGTGAGCAGCACCTCTCTAGGCTTGGATCCCTGCTCCTCGCCGACATAGCCCGCTTCGGTCAGTTGGTCAAGCAGCCGGGCGGCCCGGTTAAAACCAATCCGGAAATATCTTTGCAGCATCGAAGCCGATGCTCTTTCCTTATCGACCACCAATTCCAAGGCATCGGCAAACAATTCATCCAAATCATCCTTATTATCACTCCCGGCCGCCGTATCGTCCGCCCGGTTTAAATGATTCATTACCTTCTGGTTGTATTGCGTCTGCTGCTGCGTTTTCAAATATTCAACAATATTTTCCACCTCATGGTCGGAAATAAACGCGCCCTGAATCCGCACAGGCTTCGGATAGCCAACCGGATAAAAGAGCATATCGCCCTTGCCCAGCAGCTTTTCCGCTCCGTTCATATCAATAATTGTTCGGGAATCGGTACCGGAGGACACATTAAAGGCAATCCGGCTCGGTACATTGGCTTTGATCAAACCGGTGATAACATCAACCGACGGTCTTTGGGTCGCAATAATCAAATGCAGACCGGCCGCTCTGGCCATTTGCGCCAGCCGGCAAATCGCATCCTCAACTTCATTAGAGGCTACCATCATCAAATCCGCCAACTCATCAACAATAATCACAATCTGCGGGAGCTTGGGTGTATCGCCTTTTTCCTCTACCGCCTGATTGTAGCCCTTTAAATCACGCACTCCGGCGGCGGCAAATAATTTATAGCGGTCGTTCATTTCCTGAACAGCCCAGTTTAACGCCCCGGCCGCCTTTTTGGCGTCTGTTACCACCGGAATCAGCAAATGCGGAATCCCATTGTAAATCGACAGCTCCACCACTTTCGGGTCAATCATTAAAAGCCTGACTTCCTCGGGCCTAGCTTTATAAAGGAGCGATACAATCAAAGTATTGATACACACCGATTTACCCGATCCGGTTGCGCCGGCAATCAGTAAATGCGGCATTTTACCGATATCCGTGACCAGTACCCGGCCGGTAATGTCCTTACCCAGACCAAAGGACAGCTTGGTACTTGACCTTTGAAATTCGGGCGAATCAATGACTTCCCGCAGCATAACCGAGCCCGCTTCCCGGTTCGGCACTTCAATCCCGATGGCGGATTTGCCCGGAATCGGCGCTTCCATCCGGATTCCGGCAGCCGCTAAGTTTAAAGCAATATCATCGGCCAAATTAACAATCCGGCTGACCTTAACTCCCTGCGCCGGCTGAATCTCATAGCGCGTTACCGTCGGACCCTGACTGACATTAATCACCTTGGCGCTGACACCGAAGCTATGCAGAGTTTCCTCCAGCTTGCGGACATTGTTTTCAATCAAGCCGCTTTCTCCGGTTGCGGCCGGCTTCGGTTCCTTTAACAGCTCCAACGGCGGGAAAAAATAGCTTTTGGTGGTTTGGCTTAATTCCAGCTCCGCCTGAATGGCTTTTGCCGAATTGTTCTCCGCCGCCGCCGGCCGCGCGGCTTCCCTTAATTTTGCATTATTTTCACTCACGGCAAAGGCAGATTTGGGCTGTTTTTCCGGCTCAGGATTATTTTTCGGTGTTAAAACGCTTTCCGGCTTGACTTTATCCTCAGACCTGTCTGCTAATTCTCCCGCTTCCTGCTCTTGCCCGGTCAGCGCTTGGCCATTTTGCGCCCCAAGCGCCGCTTCCGTTTTTTCCTCCGGCTCATCTGCCGGCATTTCCTCTGTTTCCTGTATTTTTTCCGCCGCTTCCGGTGTCGTTTCCGCCGCTAACTGCGCGGCGATTTCCTCTACATATTTATCGGTTTCAACGGTCAGCTTTTGCTCCGACCGATTCCCACCGTCGGCCGTTTCCGTTATTTGCTCCGCCTGTTCCGTCCCGGCCGCCGGCTGAAGAGCATCCTCTAATTCCTCTTCCCGGTTCCACAGCAGCTTCACATTGATAAACGACCTTTTCTTTTTCCCGCCGGCCGCCGGCTCCGCCGAAATGTTTCTCTCTTGCCCGGCCGCTTCCCGCTCGGCCAGTTCAGCCTCAATAATCCGCTCGTCCCAGTCCTTGCCGTCTTCGGCCTTGGCCTTAGCCGCCTGCCGGCGCTGCGTGATCGCCTTTTTTATCCAGCCGTAAAGCGCTTGACCCAGCCGTTTAAATAATGTTAAAATTTGCACCAGACTGACCTCAGTCAAAAGCAATATCGTCAGGCCAAGCAGCAGCAGCAAGAAAACAATTCCGCCCCACTTGCCCAGCAGCAGCAAAAGACAATCGCCAAACAGCCCGCCGATAAAACCGCCGCTCATTTGATAGCGCCCCGATACCCGAAAGTAATTGGCTAACGCTGGGAAAAATAAACGTTCCCCGCCAACGACCAAGCCAATTTGCGGTTGGCGAACAGACAAAACATGCACAAAAGTTGAAAAAATCAGCATGGTCAACGCAGTTAGCTTGATCTTATCATCTAATCTCTGATTGCCCTGATTAAAGGCTTTAAACAAGGCCGCCACAAAAATGACCACCGGCAGCAGATACGCGGTAATCCCCATTATGCCGAACAAAAAATATCGAACCGCACTGAGCAGCCGGCCGCCGCTTTTAAAATAAACAGCAATCGCCAGCAAAACGGCCAGTCCCATCAGCAGCAGCATAATCGCCTCATACTGCTTGACCGGCATTTTTCGCGGCCGCCTTTTGGCCGTTGGCGTTCGTTTGGCCGCTCCTTTAACTGCCGTTTTTCTGGCATTTTTCTGCGGCAGATTCACCGTTTTGGCTCGTTCCTTTATATTTTCACTATTTTTCCGCTGATTTGCCATTGTATTCCACCTTATTTTTGACACCAATAATATTAAACGCCTGACTATCCTTAGGCCGGCCGCCCCGCCCTAATTCTGCTCTGATGCCGCGGTTGTCAGAGCTTTGAAATTTTTTTCAAAAAAAGTCTGGCTTGATTTTTTATGCTTCTGCCGGATATTCCGCTTTCCATATCAAAATACCGCTTGTTTCTGCATGCCGCCGGCCGGACAAACTAAATGCTGCGCCCATAACAGGCTATTAAGTAAAAAAGCGGCTCATCCGCCTTGGCTTTCCCAGTGCGTTAAAACTAAAGGGTTCGCCAGCTGCGGCGTTCGGCTTGATTGCCCGTCCAGTCAGAAAGCAAACCTTTCGGCAGAGCAGTTCAAGTTAAATATTTAAACAAAGTTTAATATAATCGCCAGTACACCCATACCGAAGCAATAATAAGCAAAATAATATAATTTCCCCTTGCGGATAATCCCTAACAGCCATTTGATGCACAAAAAACCGGAAACCGCTGCTACCGCCGCGCCCAAAAGATATAAGCCCAGCGTTCCGGCGCTTAGGCTTTCGGCTGCGCCGTCATGGATTTGCAGCACGGCCGCTCCCAAAATTGCCGGGATCGACATAATAAAAGAAAATCGCACCGCCAACTCCGGTGTCAGCCCCCGCACTCTGGCCGTGACAATCGTTGAGCCCGACCGGGAAACGCCCGGCAGCGTAGCAATTCCCTGCGCTATGCCAATCAGCAGCGCGTCCCAAAAGGTCATTTCCTTTTCACCTTTCTTACCGGCCGGCACTTTCAGAGTATACAGCAAAATCGCCCCGGTCACCAGCAAACCAATTCCCGGGATCAGCGTGCCGGTATAAGCCTCTTCAATCGTCTTTTTCAGCAGCAGCCCCAAGGCTGCCGTCGGCAGCATGGACAACAAGATATAGCAGACAAAATATTTTTTGTCGTTATTTAAAACCTGCCGCCATTTTATTTTGCCGGCCAGCGCCAGAAAAAACCGGCCGACCAGCAAAAAGCCTTCCTTAATCAAATCCGCAATATCTTTATAAAAAGCGGCAAAAACCGCCGCCAGCGTGCCGACATGCAGCAGCACCTCAAATAAAATACCGCTGTCCTGCCAGCCTAACATATTGCCAAAAATAGCCAAATGGCCTGAACTGCTGATTGGTAAAAATTCTGTCAGACCTTGGATCAGACCCATAATAATCACTTTTAAAACTTCCATTTTAATTCTCCCCTGCCTTTTCCCCTAACCCAAATTCCTCATGCAAAGCCGCCACTGCCGCCGCCGTTTGAGAATCGGCAATCAGGCAGGCAATCGTCGACAGGGAATCGGCCGTCTGTAAAATCTCAATTCCTCTGGCTGTCAAAGCCGACAGGATTCGGGACATAACGCCCGGTACGCCGGTCATGCCCTCACCAATCAAGCTGATTTTCGCGCAGTCATCTGTCCGCCGGCAGTGCGCCCCGTATTTTTGCAGCACCGCTTCCGCCGCTTCGGTCTTATCCGTGTCAATCGTAAACGCCCGCAAATCGGGAAAAATATTAATAATATCAATCGACACTCCCGCTCCGGCCAGCTCCCTGAAAAAAGCCTCGTCCGCTAATTTCCCCTCAATCCGGTACTGTACCCGGCCGGTCCGGCAGGCAATCGCCGTAATCGGCCGGTGCTGGCCTGTTTGGTTTAAATAGCGGTATTCGGTAATTGCCGTTCCGCTGTGCTCGCTGAAAGTATTTTTAATAATCAGCGGAATTCCCGATCGCCGCGCCACTTCGACCGCTTTTTTATGAATCACCTTAGCGCCGCTGTCGGCCATTTGAAAGACTTCATTATAGCTGATCCCTTCTAAGGTTACGGCCTGGCCGCACAGCTTCGGATCGGTCGTCATAATCCCGTCGACATCGGTATAAATCTCCACTTTTTCCGCATCCAGCGCCTCGCCCAGCAGCGCCGCCGTCAAATCCGAGCCGCCCCGGCCAAGAGTAGCCAGCTCTCCTTCCAAAGAGCGCCCCTGAAAACCGGCCACCACCGGCACCAAGCCTTCCCGCAGCGCCGCCCGCAAAGGATTGGCGTCAACCGACAGCACCTCCGCCCCGGTATAATTGTTATCGGTAATAATACCCGCCCGGCCGCCGCTGTAGGCTTCCGAGGCAATACCCGCCCTTTGCAGTTCGCCCGACAAAACAACCGCCGAAATAATCTCACCGGTGCCCATCAGTAAATCCAGCTCTCTTTTACTCAAGCTTTCCTTATTTCCTCCCAGCAAAGACAGCAAGGTATCGGTCGCATACGGAGAGTTCAGCCGCCCCATGGCCGAAACTACCACTACCACCCCGTCAAATAATTCCTTTGCTTTTTTTATCTTTTCCAGCACAAAGCCCCGGCCCTTTTCATCGGCCATGCTGGTGCCGCCAAACTTTTGAATAATAACTCTCATGATTTCTTAAACTCTTTTCTCAATGATTCCACTTTCCCAGCGTCGAAACAGCCTTTTCCCTTAGCGGCCGCCAATGCCGGACATGTCTTAAGCCTTCGTCATCCGCCATCGTTTAGCCAAAGGCTGCCTTTTCGGCCAAACATCTTAAATTCTTCGCCGGCAGGCCGGTTTCCGATTTTTGACTTTTTACCGTTTCTATCATATCATATTTTTAGCCGGCTTGCCAGAAAAATTTATGCTTGTCTTAACCAGTCTTAAACCAGTAAAGTGAAAAGATTATTTCCATTTCCGGCAGGGAGAAGTGGATTTTAGTCTTTCCGCTTTAAACCGGGAACTTTTCGGAAAACTTTTCGCCGGTTATCCAGCAGCATATCTTTCCTGCCTTTGCTTCATTAAAAAAAGACGATAGATTTTTATTTCTACCGTCTTGCCGCCAGACCCGGAGCTTACGGGTATCAATGCCCGTTATAACAAGCCTTCTTCAAGCTTTGCCTTTAATCGATTTGCCTTTTTCAATTAGTTTTCTTTCCGCTGCCGGCGGCCGGCCAGATATTTGCCGGCAAAAGCAATTAAATAAGAAAGAACTGCCAGCAAAATGATGGTTGCACCAGACGGAATATTCATTTTATAGGATAAAGTCAGGCCGGTTAAATTAAACAAAATCCCCAAAATGCTGGCGCCAATCATTACCCGGCTAAGCCGGTTGGTGAATAGCTTAACAATTGCCGGCGGTGCGGTCAGCATGGCAATGGATAAAATAATACCGACCACTTTGATTAAAATAACAATACTAATCGAAATCATCAAAGACAGCAAAAATTCCAGGACGCCGGTGCGAATCCCCATAATCCGGGCGTATTCTTCATCAAATAAATAAATTTTCCAATAATTATACAGCGAAAAAACAATCAGCAAAACCGCCAGGCTCAGTCCAATCATCACCCGCAAGTAAAGAGCGTTAACCGTCAAAATATCGCCAAACAGATACGAGGTCATATCCGGCGGATAGCCCGGCGCCAAAGCAATAAATAAAATACCCAGCGCCATTCCGGCCGCCCACAGCATACTGATCAGGGTATCTTCATTGGTATTGCTCCGCTTTCGGATTTGCGCCACGCCCAGGGCGGACAGAATCGCAAAGCCAATGCCGCCGAAAATCGGTTCAAAGCCCAACCAATAGCCCATTCCGATACCGCCGAACGAAGCATGCGCAATCCCGCCGCTGAAGCTGACCAGTTTTTTTTCAACGATAATCGTGCCGACAATGCCGCAGACCACGCTGGCAAAGAGAGCCGTTAAAAAAGCATTTTGCAGAAAAGTATATTTAAAAATGGCTTCTATCATTTTCTTCCCTTTCTCCGGCCGCGAGGGCCTGCCACATGGCCGCCGGCATGGCCTTAACGGTGCCGTTGACATAAACAAAACGGGAAATAAACGCCGCCGCGTCCAGCTGATCGTGGGTAATCATTAAGATTGTGATATTTTTGTTCAGCTCCGTCAACAGCTGATAAATCTCTTGTTTTGACACTTCATCCACGCCGGCCGTCGGCTCGTCCAAAACCAGAATGGTCGGATGATTCATCAGCGCTCTGGCGACCAGCACTCTTTGCATCTGCCCGCCGGACAGCTCGCCGATTTGCCGGTCTTTTAGTTCCAAAATGCCCAGCCGCTTCATCACAAAACTGGCATGTTCCTTTTCATGCTTGGTAAAGCGATGCCCTAGGGTAATCCGTTTCGGCAAATGCCCCAGCAAAATCACTTCCATCACCGTAATCGGAAACTTTCGGTCAAAGGTCGTCAGCTGCGGCACATAACCCAACGTCTGCCCCAGATCCAGTTCAATACTGCCCTGCACCGGCCGGACAATTCCCAAAATCGCCTTAATCAGCGTAGTCTTGCCGCCGCCGTTGGGGCCGATAATGCCGAGAAATTCGCAAGGCTCCACCGTCAGATTGGCGTCCGTTAAAGCCACTGTTTTACCATAATTGACTTGTAATCCGCTCACTTTTAAAATCGGCATGACTTTTCCTTTCTGCTTTTTTCGCGTTTTTCCTGGCCGCGCCTGTATTTTTTCTATTGTACCCTGATTCCCCTTTAAAAGCAATCATTATTTGACTTTCCGCCACACGCATGAACATACAGACTGCACTGTAAGTCTTTTATGGTATCTCTTTTGCCGTTCGCCAAACACATAATTTTAACCGCCAAAAGAACAAGTTCTATTTTCCGCCATATTTTTTTGGCAAAATTACATTCATGCATATGGACTTTCCGCATCTTTTCAGGACATGCTTAAAATTTTATTGGCGGAATATAAGTTTAATTTTTAAACGCCTTAAACGAATAAAACAATATACTTGCCTATCTCGAAAACTTACTTTCGCATAGACAAGTATACTGCCAAACGAAGCGCGTCCGCAGATCCGGTTTCGATCTGCAAACGCGCTCCGTAATTTACGGTGCAAATCATATTTCTTTCAGCTAACGCTGCCTGCTTGGCCGCAGCAAATCAAAAATCCCGCAATCTCAGAAAATCAAGCTTATTCCTTTACTTTAAAGCTGCCGTGAAAACCTCGCTTAATTTCTCCAGATTTTCCAGATAATTCGGCGCCAGCGGCTCTAATTCCATAACTTCGCCGCCAATTTCCGCCGCGATCGTTTTGGCCTGATTATTGTCAAACTCCTTTTGATAGAAAACGACCTTAATGTTATTTTCCTTGGCGTAATCAATTACCGCTTTCAAATGCTCAGCCGTTGCCTGCTTGCCTTCTTTTTCAATCGAAACCTGCGTCAAACCGTAATCATCCGCAAAATAGCCCATCGACGGATGCATGATAATAAAGCTTTTGGCCTTCGCCTGAGCCAACACGTCCGTTAATTTTTTATCAACCTCTGCCAGCTTTTGTAAATACTCCTCCGCGTTCTTGCGATAGGTATCGGCGTTTTGAGGATCGGCTGCTGTCAGTGCATCCCGAATAGCTTCGACCATCATCGCCACCCGCTTCGGCGACATCCAGACATGCGGATCCCGGCCGCTGTGATGATGATGCTCGTGTTCCTCTTCGTGTTCATGGCCATGAACGGCGGTTTCCTGCTGCTCGTGATCGTGGTCATGATCCGCTTCTTCTTGATGGTCATGATCGGCCGCTTCTTTGTGCTCATGGTCAGCGTCTTCTTTATGGTCATGATCGTGATCGGCGTCTTCTTTATGATCCGCCGTTACCTCTTGCGCGTGGTTATGCGCCGCTTCCTTATGGTCATGATCGGCTGCTTCGGTATTGTGATCCGCTTCGTCTTTATGCTCATGCGCTTCGCCTTCGTGTTCGTGCTCATGCTCGTGGTCATGCTCGTCTTCGCCAAAAGACAGCTCCGGATATTTCGCCGCCGCCGCTGCCGCCAAATCAACCACCTTGGCCTTGGTCGCCGTATTCGGAATAATTCCTTCCACCTCTACCGGCACCGAAATCGTAAAATACAAATCCGCTTCTTCCAACGCAATCATTTCCTTCGGGCTGGCCTGATAAACTTCCGGACTTGCTCCCGGAGGCAATAAAGTCGTCACTTCCGCCAAATCACTGGCGACCGCCTTGACCCATTCCGCCTGCGGCAAAATCGTTACTACGGTCTTTAACTTTTGTTCCGCTTTCGGTTCCGTCTTATTTTCTTCGGTTTGCTTATTCTCCATTTGCGGGGTATTTTCCGCCGCCCCCTTCCCGGCCGCATTGCCGCAGCCCGCCAGCGCTATCACCAGCATACAGGTCATGATGATACTAAATAATCTTTTCATTTGTCCCTCCTTGACGTCATTTTTCAATGAAAATCATTTTCTCTTTTGCAAATCATTCGCATTTGCATTTCCAAGAAAACATTATACCACCAACTCCCCAAATGTCAAGCAGAAAGCGCACTCAAAATTTTTAAAATTTCAATAAAAAACAAGTGCGCTTTCACCTCGGTCTCGGCGACCAATCAGTCAACACCAAGAGACAGCGAATTCGCAGAATTCGCGTTCGGCAACAACGCCAGTACCCCAAAGCAGACAATTCATATCCGGCGACCGAGCTATTTTGCTCAATTTTTTTCGGCCGCTATACACTTCAAGCAAACTTTCACCTCGGTCTCGGCGACCAATCAGTCAACACCAAGAGACAGCGAATTCGCAGAATTCGCGTTCGGCAACAACGCCAATACCACAAAGCAGCCCATAAACTTCCGATGATCGAGCCAGAGAGCGTTTCGTCAAGTACCCTTTTATATTTATGAACGATTTTTCTTTTAAAATTTGAGCAACAAAAAACAGTAAACCTATTTGATTTACTGTTTCTCAAATGAATATATTTTATTAGACAAACTGGAAGTTATCATTCAGTTTTCACCGCCAGATCAAATGCTTCGCATTTGCCGCACTTCGTGCTCTCCTTCTGGCGGTGAAGCGCCGCAAAATGAATATGCCCGCTTCGCGGTCGCATTCATTTATGCTTGCGCGCTTCAAATTCCAAGTTATCTTTCTGCCATATATTTTTGTATTTCGTCAGAAGTTAATTTCCTGATCTGCGTATTAGGGTATTCCTTATATTCTTCCGCCTGAAAAACAGGAGCCATCGCTTCACAGGTTTTATCTTTATTCTTTCTCAAATATTCTTGCAGGTTTTCACAATCCGCAAAGATTTTGTATGATGATCTGCCATTCTTATTTTTGATCTCATAGATTCCGCAGGACTGTTTCATTGTATAATCGGCAGTTCTTAAATATAGCTTGGCAATTTCCGGTGACTTAAAAGGAAAATTCCATCGCTGCAAACCCCGGTTTTGATCATGATCAATACAAATACACCTCCCGCAAGATCCGCAGATATATTGGGTATGATTTTCCAGGCAGTCAACCGGATTTAAAAGTGGTGTTATTCTTTTTTCATCAGCATAACATTCTTTGCACATTTCTATATTGCTTCCTATCACAATTCTGTTTCTATTGCAAAGATTTATCCTCGCAGCCTAAGCAAGTCCATTCGCTTAGTAAAACCCATTATCCGGAAACTCCTATGAGTAATAATGTAAAAACATTTATCTGATATGCCATTTACTATCTTTTCAATAATCTGATCCACTTCTTCTGTCTATGCGCATAGAAGCATTTTGCCCATAGCCATACAAAAACCGTCTTCCAGCCTGCGCCAATCTCCACTTCATCGCTGTATGCGGTTGTACCGTCTTTGTTATCTGTCAATCGAATTCGATGATTCCATATAGGAACGTGTGTATTGCTTTCATTTGTGTATATCCCTGCTTTAGAAAAATCAATAACCTTAATCGTGTGTATTCCATAAGGAATCACGCCAAACAGCTTGAATCTGAATGTTGTTGTCTGACCGGGATGCCACTTCTTACCATCACCTTTGTCCTGTGGTTCAAATGATGCGTATGGCGCAGCGATGTATTGCAGAGTAGAAAGATCCAACAAAAGTGAATACACTCTATCAATCTCTGATGGAAAAATGCTTTGTTTGTATATCGTCTTTGTTTTCATCCCACTCCCCCGCTAACTAGGATTTAATGCGCACCCGGATCTCCAAAGTGGATAAGAGGATTCCTTTCCATAAGTTGAAGCAAAGGCTTTACTGAAGCTAATTGGTTATGATTACGTTTAATATCTTCTATACAGTCAATCATAACTATTTCAAAAGCATCACAATTTATATTTTCTTCAATTTTTTTGATTATTGCATTTAATTCATACATATTTAATTATCCTCACAAACTGGAAGTTATCGGATTGAATTTTCAGTCTAATTTAGCCCGACTGAATAAGTCTAAAATAAAGGGTTTATCCTCACAGGCTTTTTTGAAACGAAGAATAAAGTCTGCCAGTGCATTTTTATCTTTTGAATAGACGCAGAACATACTGCCCTCTGGGTCAAAGCCTATTTTTTCTTGCAAATCGGAACACTGTTCGTCCAAAAATACTTGTGCTAAACTTCCCCAATCATAACCGTTCCCCTCAAATCCTTCATCCGCACGAGTATCAAAAATCTCTTGTAGGTATTCTCCTACATTTAGGCAGACAGAAGCACTTCCTTCATGTTCTACCCAGAAAAACGGGGTAATTTCTTTTTCAAATTGTTCTGTAACTTTCATATCAATGTACTCCTTTCAACTTCCAATTTATTTTACTCAACATTTGTAATATTATACCATTTTTAAGGTATTTTTTCTACTATCAGATTTTCCTGCTCACTATCAACTCTTTGATAGAAGCAAATAAAAACTGTTTTATTGTTCTGTGCTTCTTGTTTTTCCATTATTCAATTTCCTTTTTTGTATCTATATATCCTATTCAGTTAATATTATACTACCCATCGTGCGCAATTTTCCGCCGCCTATTTTATTCACTTCCCTTCCTACACTTTTCCTATTTTTCAAAAGATATTTTTGTTAATTTTGTATAGGTTTTTTGGTATTGACATAATCACCTTATTTAAATTATAATATTATTTAGCGGAAACGTTTTCGTAAACATTTTAGTTGCTGACTGACCTTTCCCTTAATACTAGCTTACCCGGTCAAAAGTGCGGAGCGCCCTGAACGAGCTGGCGCCTATCCCAAAGACTGAAGCCGATGGCAGAGGTTCTTAAAAAAACTAAAGCGTTTTTTGTCGCCTGTCGCCTTGGCCGAATCGAAAGGAAGAAAAAATGGCTGAAAAACGAGTTACCTTGAAGGATATTGCCCGAGCCAGCGGTTATTCCCTGGTATCAGTCCATCGCGCCGTTAATCATAAAGACGGAATCAGTGATCAGGTCCGGCAAAAGATCTTACAAGCCGCCGCAGATTTAGGCTATACCGCTAATTATGTGGCGTCCGCCTTGAAACGCCGCCAGGTCAATCTGGCCGTTGTTTTACCGGAAAGCTCAGGCAGCGGTAAATATTACTTCCGCTATATTTGGAAAGGCTGTGAAGCGGCCGCGGAAGCCGTTTCCGGTTACAATATCAATACTATCCGCCGGACTTTCAGTTCCCGGCGAGATCGGAGCAGCCAGGAACAAATCGCCATCCTCGCCGAACTATATGAAAAATGGGGCGATCGGCTGGACGGCCTTTTAACCACTCCGGACAGCAATAATTCGGAAATCCAATGCCTTTTAAGCCGTTTTAGCGGCCGGGGCGTATCCGTTGTTTTACTTGACAATGATTTTAAAGACTGCGGCCGGCTGTGCTGCGTTGCTCCCAATGATGTTTATACCGGCCGGCTGGCCGCGGAGCTAATTGATCTGGTGCTAAGCGGCCAAAAAGGAACGATTCTGGTGGCTGCAGGCGACGAACGTTCCTTTTCCCATAAAATGAATGCCGCCGGTTTTGAAGAGTATTTCCAAACCGCTAATCGCCAGATTCGGATAAAATATGTCCGGGATACGGACGAACCGGAGCAAAACCGACAGCAGCTGCTGGAATTGCTGCAAAAGGATCAAACGATTGTCGCCGCTTATTCCGTTCGCGCCGGCAATACTTTGCCGCTCTGTCAGGCAATCGCCGCCTGCCCGCACGAGCAAGCGATTTTTGCCGTTGGCAGTGATCTTTTTCCGGAAAGCGCGCAAATGCTCAAGCAGGGGATCTTAAAAGCGATTATTTATAAAAATCCTTACGAAAAAGGATATCTGGGATATTTTACCTTATTTGAACATTTAATCAAAGGAAAAGCCCCAAAAAGCGAAGCCATTCTCGTTAATATTTCCGTTATCCTGCAAAACAATCTGCGCTTTTTTGAGGAATATATTTAGCTTTTCTGTCGTCAAGCAGTCTGTGCTTCTATGCGAACTTAACCGGTATAGTAAAATCGCTGACAGCTACCGGAAAGAACTTTAAAAGGAGGTTTTTATGAACATTAATATCAACATAGCACCCACTCCCCGCGAGCTGGGAGAACGCGCCGCAGCTGCTATTGCTAGGCTCCTGTGCGCTGCTGTCAACGAGCGGGGATACGCCCGGATTATTCTGTCCACCGGCGCATCTCAATTTGAGACTTTAAAGGCTTTGCTTGAGCTTGACGTACCTTGGGAAAAAATTGAAATGTTTCATCTTGACGAATATGTCGGTTTGCCCGAAAGCCATGCCGCCAGCTTCCGCAAATACTTAAAAGAACGCTTTGTCAATAAAATTCCATTGCAGGCCGCTCATTTTGTAAATGGCGAGGGCGACATTGCCGCCAATATTTCTCAATTGACCGCTGAACTTTTAAAGCTGCCAATCGATGTCGGCGTGATTGGCATTGGAGAAAACGGTCATATCGCTTTTAATGATCCGCCGGCTGATTTTGATACAGACGCCGCTTACAAGGTCGTCACCTTAGATGACCGCTGCCGCCGGCAGCAAGTAGGCGAAGGCTGGTTTGCACGGATAGAAGACGTGCCGCAGCAGGCGATTACCATGTGCGTTAAGCAAATCATGGCCTGCCGCCATATTATCACCGCTGCACCGCATGCAGTCAAAGCCGAGGCGATTTTAAACACCATCACCCAACCGGTCAGTCCCCTGATCCCGGCTACCATTTTAAAAACGCATCCCGACTGGCAGTTATTTATTGATGACGCTGCCGCCGGGAAATTAACCGCCGGGAGGGCTTAAAGCGCAAAGAAAGGCCGCGAACAGAGGATGCCGCCAAAACACGGTACCTTCACGAACGGAGCTTTCCAGCCGTGCTTTTGGTTTTTATCTTGCGACGGGATAAAACGTCGGATAAATATGCCGGTTCAGAGATTTTTAAAAGAATCGCCTGAATTATGCTCAAATCAGATAAAAAAGTTAAGCTTTAAATAACTAACTAGTTATTTATAATATCCTGTTCGCTTACCAGTCTTTTTTAGACCGGCTGCCGACCGGACCAAAAGGCAAAGCCTTTTAACATGACTTCCCATGTCTTTTCGCCGGGCTGTCACCCGCCCGCGCGAAAACACGCGTCGTTTCGGCAATCCGCGCTTCATAAAGGCAAACCTTTTGACATGGGAAACTGAAATTATTTACTGCGCTCCATTTAATTTTTTCTGATCCGTGAAAAGAGGATAATATGAAAAAAAGAAATTTTTCCATGGCCGAATACTGGAACCAGAAAGCACAAACGCATATTCCCCTGCTTTCCTTTGACCGGCATAACAACACCGACTGGCTTAGCTGGCAGCAAAAGGCCAGACAAAAACTGGTCGCTTTGCTGGGTGAGCTGCCGGTCAAAGTACCGCTGGACCCTGAAATTGTTTATTCTCTCCGGGAAGGCGATATTATCCGGGAAAGAGTTGTCTTTGATGTAGAAGAAAACATGTCAATCCCTTGCTTTGTTCTGCGTCCGCAATCAATGTCCCCGAATAAAAATAACCCCGCTATTATTTGCTGCAATGGGCATCCCGCGCATCTGGGCAAGGATCCGGTGGCCGGAATGCGGTGCGAAGATGAGCACTGCGACGCGATTCGGCAAATGAATTATGACTACGGCTTGCAAATGGCCAAAGCCGGGTATCTGACTATTATCCCTGAACTCCGAGGATTTGGCGAACGTCGTGACGGCGTTGACCCCTTCCCCGGCCGGGATGCCTGCAACGTCAATTTTATCAAGGGCGCTTTGTTCGGCAGCTATATGTTGGGACTGAATGTTTGGGATATCATGCGCGTCATTGATTACCTGGAAATCAGGCCCGAAGTTGATCCGAAAAGAATCGGCATGATGGGGCTCAGCTACGGGGGAACCATGACCACTTTTACCGCCGCCGTTGACGTGCGGATCGCCGCCGCCGATGTGATGGGTTATGTGAATCCATGGGCTGAATTTGCGGTAAAAAGGGCTAATTTTTGCGGAATTCAGCTGCTGCCGGAAGTTTATAAATATTTTGACACCCCTGACATTGCCGGCTTGATTGCTCCCCGGCCGCTTCTTCTGGAAATGGGCATTTACGATGATTGCTTTTATATTCAGGATCAGCTGGCCGGCAGCGAGCAAGTGAAAGCCGTTTATCAGGCGGCCGGTTCTGAAAGCTGCTTTTGGCGGGAAATCCACGCCGGCGGCCATCGTTTCGCCGGCAACAAAGCCTTTGACTTTTTTGAAAAATATCTTTAAGTTATAACTCATTTTTCCTTACGTGCTAAAAAGGAGATGTTCATAGCCATTATGCCTACACCAAAACAATTTTATTTTCCGCTTTCTTCGCCAGAGCAAGTTTTCTTTTTAGGTGTTGACGCCGGCGGCAGCAAGACGGATGCGCTGATTACCGACGGTCTGGGCAATGTCTTGGGATATGGCCGGTCCGGATGCGGCAATCATCAGCTGGGCGCGGAAACAGCCGCTCAAAATATTGAATCGGCAGTTAATCAAGCTTTGCAATCCGCCCATCTGAGGAAAGCCCAAATCACTTTTGCTTTTTTCGGTTTAGCCGGCGCCGACCGGCCGGCAGATTATCGGATTCTGGAACCAATCATTGCCCGTCTCCGCTTTTCCCGCTGGCAAATAGAGTGCGACACGATGATTGCTCTGCGGGCCGCCAGCCGCTTTCCCTACGGCGTGGTTTTAATCTGCGGTACGGGCATTAATTGCGCTGCCCGTTCCGTGGCCGGCGCTGAGGTTCAAATTGGCGGCTTTGGCGAGTTATATGGTGATTGGGGCGGCGGACAAAGTTTAGCCAACGATGGTTTTCGGGCTGTCATTCGCGCTTGGGACGGACGGGCATCCGCGACCGCGTTAACCCAGGTTTTTCTGCAAGTTTTAAATTATCCTGATGTCGAAACGATGCGCGATGATTTTTTAGATCGCCATTATCAAAACGTACCGCTGACTGTCGTTCCGCCGTTTTTGCAATTAGCGGCGGAGGGCGATCCGGTCGCCAGGGCAATCGTTTGCCGCCAGGGAACAGAACTGGCTTTATGCGCCCAAACCGCCATTCGCCGTTTACGCCTGCAAGAGGAAGATTTTGACGTTGTCTTAGCCGGCAGCGTTGTAGTCAAGGGTCCTGATGTCTGCCTGCATGATATTATTGCACGGGAAGTAACTGCTTTGGCTCCTTTGGCCAAAATAGTCAAACTAACTGCCCCGCCGGTGACCGGCGCTGTCCTGCGGGCCATGGACGAAGCGGGCATTGCTGTTACCGCGGCCATTCGGCAAAATTTAAAAGCCATGATATTTTAAGGCGCTGTTTAAACTGAAACCATAAGATTTTATATAAACCGATTGCTCCGGGCTGACGCTCCGCAATCGCTGAAAGGAGAACTATTATGCAAAAAAAAGAACGTTTAAAGGCGGTCGTAATCGGCGCCGGATCTTCTTATACGCCGGAATTAATTGAGGGCCTTATCCTTCATGCCGCTACTTTACCGGTTAAAGAACTTCATTTGATTGACGTTGAGGCCGGCCGGGAAAAATTAGAAATTATTACCGCTTTAACCAAACGGATGTTAGCCAAGGCTAAGTCTGATATTCGTGTTTTTTCTTCCCTGGACAGACGCAGTGCCTTGCCCGATGCTGATTTTGTTCTTTGCCAAATTCGGGTCGGACAAATGCCGGCTCGAACCTTAGATGAGGAAATCCCTCTGTCCTTTGGCGTCTTAGGTCAGGAAACCACCGGTGTCGGCGGCATGATGTGCGGACTGCGGACAATTCCGGTTCTGCTGGATATTTGCCGGGACATGGAGGAACTTTGCCCCAACGCTTGGCTGATCAATTTTGCTAATCCTTCCGGTATGGTAACCGAAGCCATTTTGCGCCATTCCAAGATTAAAGCAATTGGTTTGTGCAATGCTCCACTTGGTTTTAAGAAGGCTGCCGCTGCCATGCTAAATACGGATGAAGCAGAAGTTTCCCCTGAATTTGTCGGCTTAAATCATCTGCACTGGGTTGGCTCGGTTCTGCATAACGGCAAAGAATGTATTGATACGCTTTTAGATGGGCGCTATCAGTCTTACACTGCCGCCAATGTGTCGGGCATTGGTTGGGAAAATGAATTTATCCAAGCCTTACGGGCCATTCCTTCTTATTATCTGCGTTATTATTATATGAAAGAAGAAATGCTCAAAGATATGCTGCGGGAATACGCCGCCGGTGAAATCCGCTCGCATAAGGTCAAAGAAATTGAAGAACGGCTTTTTCGCATGTATGCCGACCCTGATTTAAAGGAAAAGCCGGCAGAGCTTTCTTACCGCGGCGGCGCTTACTATTCGGAAGCAGCTATCCGGCTTTTGGATGCGATTTACAATGACCGTCAGGAAATTCACGCCGTCAATGTGCAAAATCAAGGCATGCTTCCTTTCTTAGATGATGCCGCTTCCATTGAAATCAACTGTGTTATTGGCGCAGCCGGAGCCGTTCCGGTTAAGCCGCGGTGCATCCCCAAGGGCATCATCGGCTTAATCCAAACCGTCAAGGAATATGAAAGCCTGACCATTGAAGCCGCCGTTGAAGGCAGCCGGTCAAAAGCGCTGCTGGCCATGGGAATCCATCCGCTGGTGCCAACAACTTCCATCGCGCCCAAACTGCTGGACGCTTTGCTCAGCGCTAATAAACCTTATTTACCTAATTTTCAATAGTGTTACCATTGCCTTCCCCAGAAAATGCGCCTTAGCAAAATGCAGGCCACCGGGTCAGCAAATCATTCCGCTTTCCTTGGCCGAAGCACTTCGTATTTCTGCCCGGACGAGCAGTCTGACCGGCAAAAAGACGCAGTCTTTTGGTGAACCGCTAAGTAAAAAGGTTCCGGTCCATCTGGGTAAGTTGGATAAATAACTATAAATCGCACGGCTTTGGTTATTGACCATTTTCAAAACATTGCAAGGAGGGATGCGCCAAGCAAATGCTCTATTGTCTACTGTCACTGCTATGAAAAAACAAAACGAAAATCAGGAGGGAATTTATGAAAAAGAACATGCGTTTTTTACTTGGGCTCTTGTTGTCTTTGGTTATCGCGCTGTCCGCCTGCTCCGGCACGACTCAGCAGCCCAAAACCGACAACCCAAAGCCGACCGCTGACGAGAAAAAAGAGGAAAAACCCGAAACCCCGACGGAAACAAAAACACCAGTCACCCTAACCGTCAGCTGGTGGGGAACGGATACCCGCCATGCCGCTCTGCAAAACGCGATTGAACGTTTTATGCAAACTTATGATTGGATTAAAGTGGAAAGCACTTTTTCCGGTTGGGACGGTTATCACGATAAACTGACCGTTCAGCTTAGTACCGGCAACGCGCCCGATCTCTTTGCTTTTGGCCGGGGATTTGCTCAGCAGTACGGCGCGGGCGACACTTTAATCAATTATTTGGAGCATTCGGCCGCGCTTCCTTATTTCAGTGAAATCGAGGCAAACCTGAAAAATCCTTATCAAACAGTAAACGGCCGGGTTATCGGTCTGGCTACCGGGATTTCTTCTTTGGCGGTGCTTTACAATAAGAAACACTTTGACGCCGCCGGCGTAGAATATCCGACCGATAGCGAGTCCTGGCTTTCCCTGAGTGAAAAGTGGCAGCAGGTTCACGCTGCGCTGCCGGAAGTTTACGGCGACAATGGCTGGATGTACATGCCTGATATTTTCCCGCTGATGATGAAACAGCTGGGACAGGAAATGTACGACGTATCCGCCGAGCCGGCAAAGGTAACCATTGATTTTGACAGCGCTGACAAAATCTGGAGCTGGAATGAAGCTTTATGGGAAAATGGAACAATTTCCCGGGACAGCAGCGATACTATCGGTTTTGAGGCCGGCAACTTAGCCTCCGCTCTGGCCGCTTCTTCCGCCATTCCCAATACCAAAAATCAAACCGAGGATCCGCTTGGTTTTGCCGTAATCCCGAAAACCTTTGACGGCAGCGGCAAAAAAATTGCCAATCCGCCTGTTCCCGGCGGACTGTGGGGAATCCCATCCAGTTCTAAGCATATTGACGAAGCTTTAATGCTTCTTAACTTTCTGCAAACGGATCCGGAAGCGGTTAAAGCAATCGGGATTGAGTTTGGTGTGCCATCGGTTCCGGCTTCTTTGAAAATTTTACAAGACGGCCTGGAAGCCGGCAGCCTAGAATATGAAATGCTTGATCTGGTGCAAAGAAGTCAAAACGACATTGACGAAATTTGGAGCCTGCCCATGCCCAAGGGCTACTCTCAGGCGCTGGAAGCATATCAGGTAGAAATGGAACGTTATATTTTCCACGATATTGATAAAGATACTTTTATTAAAAACGCGCAAGAGGTTATGAATAAGGCTATTCTTTCCGCTAACTAAACGCAGTCCCCAGCCGGCGCCGCCTGGTCATGTTTGACTAACGGCGGCACCGGCTCCGGCAAAAAGGAGGCTTTTCTATGAAACGACGGAGTGCCCGGACAAATCTGACCGGCTATCTTTTTATTTCGCCATGGCTGATCAGCTTATTGGTATTTACCCTGCTGCCAACCTTATGGTCGCTTTATTTATCTTTTACCAATTACAGTTTGCTCTCAACGCCTAAGTTTATCGGTTTGGAAAATTATATCAACATGTTTCAAAATCCCACTTTTTGGAAATCCTTATGGGTAACCGCCAAATACGCGCTTTTGTCCGTTCCGCTTCATATTGTCACTGCCCTTTTAGCCGCACTGGCGCTGCACAAAAGAAAACCGGGCATTGGCCTTTATCGGACAATCTTTTACGTGCCGTCCTTTATCGGCGGTTCCGTTGGTGTTGCCGTAATGTGGCGTATGATTTTCAGCGACAGCGGCTTTATTAATTCTTTTTTAATTGGTCTGGGGCTGGAAAAAATAAAGTTCTTTAACAGCCTTTCCAATGCGCTTTACACCTTAGTTGCTATTCAAACTTGGGTGCTGGGCACCGCTATGCTGATCTTTATCGCCGGTCTTCAGCAGGTTCCCCAGGAGCTTTATGAATCAGCTACGATTGATGGAGCCGGCAAGGCGCGTAAGTTCTTTGCCATTACTTTGCCGCTGATTTCACCGATGGTCTTATATAATTTAATTCTGGGCATCATCAACGCCATGCAGGTATTCACCAGCGGTTTTGTCATCACCAAAGGCGGCCCGGCGAAATCAACCTATTTTTATGTCCTTTATCTTTATGAGGAAGCGTTTAAATATCATAATATGGGCTACGCTTCCGCGCTGGCATGGGTGCTTTTTCTGCTGATATTCGTTCTGACCCTGATCGTGCTTAGAGTTTCAAAACAAATGGTTTATTATGAATCCGATCAGAAACGAGGTGCTTGATGAAACAAAAGGCTAAACTACGTAAAAAACTTTTTTTCAATATTTTGTTTTACGGCATTGCCACTATTTTAGCGCTGATTTATATGTTTCCTTTATACTGGATGATCGTCAGCTCCTTTAAACCAATGAATGAAATTTTTAAAATTCCCTTCGCCTGGCTGCCAAAAACCTGGACTTTAAAGCATTATATTTCCGGCTGGCGTTTTATGGGCGGGGTTTCCTTCAGCCGCGTTTACTTAAATACTTTTTTTGTGACCGTGATGTCTGTAATCGGCACGGTTTTTACCGCTTCACTGGTTGCCTTTGGCTTTGCCCGCATTAATTTCAAGGGCCGCAATCTTCTTTTTTTGGTTCTGCTGGCAACCATGATGCTGCCTTATCAGGTAACCACTGTGCCTAATTATTTGATTTTTAACGCTTTGGGATTAATCGACACTTTGCCGGCGCTTTTTATCGGCTCTTTCCTGGGCGGCGGCGCCTTTTATATTTTTATGATCCGCCAATTTTTCCTGGGAATTCCCTATGAGCTGGATGAAGCCGCCCGGATTGACGGCGCGTCTACCTTGCGGATTTTTGGGCAAATTATTTTACCACTGGCCAAGCCTGTTTTGCTGACAGTTACGGTTATCAGTTTTTCTTCGGCGTATAATGATTTTTTCTCGCCGCTGATTTTGATCAACAGTTTAAAAAACTTCACCGTTCCGGTCGCGATTAATGTTTTTTTAGATGAGGCCGGTGCCGGTAATATCGGCGCGTCAATCGCTATGACTACCCTGTCAATCGTACCGCTTTTAATTTTATTTTTCAGCGTCCAAAAACAATTTATGCAAGGTGTTGTTTCCAGTGGCTTAAAAGGTTAAAAATAACCAGAAAGGTCTGTTACCATGAAAAATATATTATCCTCTCCCGCCGCCGTTTTTTACGGCCGGGACATTTACAGCAACCGCGCTTTGGCGATCCATACCGAAAACGGAAAAATTACCGCTATTCGGGAAATCCCGGCTGATCCTGCTTTGCCTTTGGTTTCGCCGGGCTGGATTGATTTACAGGTCAACGGCTGTTTCGGCTATGATTTTAATAAAGCCGGGGTGCAAAGCGGCGATATTTCAAAGGCCGCTTCTAAACTTCATTCCTGCGGCGTAACTAAGTTTTTGCCGACCATCATTACCAACTCGCCGGAACGAATGGCGGCCAGCATGATTGCTGTTGATCAGGCCTGTCGGGAAACCCCCGTAACCGCCGCCTCTATTCCCGGGATCCATCTGGAAGGTCCCTGGATTTCCGATCAAGACGGCCCGCGCGGCGCGCATGAGCCGGCTTATGTGCGGGACGGCAGTTTATCCGAGTGGGAACAGCTGCAACAGGCGGCCGGCGGAAGAATTCGCAAAGTTACATTAGCGCCGGAACGAAACGGCGCTCTTTCTCTAATCGCACAGCTGGTGGAACAAGGCATACGGGTCGCGATCGGCCACAGCAACGCCGATCATGCTGCTATTTTAGCGGCAGCTGATGCCGGAGCTTCTATTTCTACCCATTTGGGCAATGGTTCACACCCCATGCTCCCCCGGCACCACAATTATATCTGGGAACAGCTGGCTGAGGATCGTCTGTACGCCGGACTGATTGCCGATGGCCATCATTTGCCGCCGGCCGTACTGACCGCCATGCTCCGCTGCAAAGGCGAAAAAGCTTTTGTCGTCAGCGACTGCGTTTCTCTGGCTGGCCTGGCTCCGGGCGAATATTCCGATGAAATCGGCAGTGTTGTTGTTTTGGCAGAAAACGGCCGTTTATCCATGAAATCTACTCCTGATATTTTGGCCGGCTCCAGCGCGACTTTGCTGCAAAATATTGAGTTTTTAACCGGTACGCTGAAGTTGGCGCTAAAAGACGCCGTCACCCTGGTTACCCGGCGGCCGGCCGCGGCCATGGGCTGGCCGGACAGCGGCACTCTGGCAGCCGGTAAAAGCGCTGATTTAACCTTTTTTGATTTTGATTTTAATGCCGGCAAAATCAAAGTTCGGCAAACCGTAGTCGCCGGAATTTCCGTTTATCAGCAGGAGACATAAAATACATCCGATTTTTCAATGCCTGACTTTTTCCTGCCAAGCGAAAAGACGTAACCTTTTGGCGAACCGCTCAGCCCTAAAGTTGCTTTAACGTACCTGGCAGATTAAGTTAATGCTGAATCCCCAAATTACAGTTTTGGGGGTGAAATAAGCCGAATAAAAATATATATGTATAGTTAAGAAAGGATCTCAGGGTTATGGAAAAGGCTATTAAAAAATTACATCATTATGCCATGATTGGCTGCGGCCACCGCGGCATGTACATGTTCGCTCTGCCGCTGGTTCAAAGCTTCACTCATACAGCTAAACTGGCGGCTGTCTGCGACAGCAACCCCGCCCGCGCGGCCTACGTTGCCGAACGCTGCGGTGGTGTTCCTCATTTTACTGACTTTGATCTTATGTTAAAATCCTGCGAAATTGACACCATTATTATCGCCACTACTGATGATACCCACGACCAGTTCATTTTAAAATCCTTATATGCCGGTTACGATGTGATTTGTGAAAAACCAATGACCATTGACGATGCCCGCTGCCGAGCTATCCTGAAAGCGGAAAAAGAAACCGGCAAAAGTGTTAAGGTAACCTTTAATGTTCGGTTCGTTCCCTATGTCAAGCGCTTGAAAGAAATGATTTCCGGAGGCACGATCGGAGATATTTTAAGTGTTCATTTGGAATATCTGCTGGATACTTCCCATGGCGCCGACTATTTCCGCCGCTGGCACCGGCGGCTTGACCGCTGCGGCGGCCTACTGGTTCATAAATCAACCCATCACTTTGATATGGTCAATTGGCTGATTGATCAGCGACCGGAGGAGGTTTTCGCTTACGGTTCAACTAAGTTTTACGGCCCGACCCGGGAGCGGCGTTCCCTGCGCTGCACCGGCTGCCCGTATACCAGTTCCTGTGAATTTTATTTTGATTTAAGCGAAGATCCGGATTATAAAGCTCTTTATTTAGACGCCGAAGAAAAAGACGGCTATTTTCGGGATCAATGCGTTTTTGCTGATGAAATTACCACCTATGACACCATGTCCGTCAATGTCCGCTATCAAAGCGGCGCTTATTTGACCTATTCGCTGATTGCCCACAGCCCCTACGAAGGCTACAAAGTTACCTTCAACGGCCGCGAAGGACGAATCGAAGCCGCTTCCTATGCCAATTTACTTCACCCGGAAAGCGGAATTGAGCAGATTACCCTATTTAACCGTCAGGGCGAAGCGGTCGTTTACAATTTGCCGCCCAGCGTCGGCGTCCATGGCGGCGGCGATGTCCGGCTGCAAAAAGCCCTGTTTGAGCCCAACTTTGACGATCCCTTAAATCAGCAGGCCTCTTCTTTTGACGGAGCTATGTCTATCCTGATCGGCGTGGCCGCCAATCGTTCCATCGTTGAAAATCGTCCCGTTACGATCGCCTCGCTCTTAGCCGAGCCAAAATAGGACCGGCAGCTAAGCAAAATAAATTAACGCCATCCAGAAGTCTTTAGGCTGGCGTCGACCATACAACCTTTGCCGCCGCCTTCCGGCTTGGCACGCGCCTGAGCGGAAGCCGAGCCTTTCACCATGGCAAAGTTAATCCTGCTAACCATCCGGCGGTAAAATCTATGGCCGCAGAAAGGGATACTATGTTAAACACTGCTTTAATCGGCGCGGGAGGCTTTGGCTATTGCCACCTGCTTGCATTAAAAAAATTAGCCAGTCAGCAAAAAATCAAATTAACCGCTGTTTGCGATGTAGAAGCTCGCTTTCGGCCGGAATTGGAGTCCAAAGGCATTACCTTCTTCACGGATTATCGTGATTTACTCAGCGCAATCCCCGACCTTGATTATATTACCATATCAACACCGATTCATACTCACAGCGAAATTGCTTCCGCCTGCCTGCAGCATGGTATCCATGTATTGCTGGAAAAGCCGCCGGCTATTTTACCGGAAGAATTTAAGCGGCTGACCGCAGCGCAGGCCTCCAGCGGTAAGATTTGCGCTGTTAATTATACCATGACGGCCGATCTGGCTTTTCGTAAACTGATAGAACTTTTAAAAAACAGGGAATTCGGTCAAATTCATGCCATTACCGGCAGCGGTCTTTACAAAAGATACCAAAGCTACTATTTAGGGTCTCCCTGGCTGGGACACTTAACCTATAAAAATTATCCGCTGCGCGATGGTACAATTAATAATCCGCTCTCCCATTTGCTCAATAATATGCTACTACTGGCCAGCGCTTCCGGCAGCGGCCGGCCGGTTTCGGTCGAAGCTGAGCTTTACCGGGTATACCCAATCAGCGGCGAGGATACTTCCTGTCTGCGCATTGTCACCGAAAGCGGCACACGGCTTCTGTTTTATGCAACTTTATGCAGCTTAGAGCAAACTCCGGCTCAAATTACGGTCACGGGCAGCAAAGGCTCCGCTCTATGGAAATATCCCGGTTATCTGCAAACCGCTGCCGGTCAGGAAAACTACCCGGTTGAAGAAAACCCCACCGATCAAATACAGGACAATATATGTGAATTTTTATTAAATGGTACGCCCCTATTTAGTCCGCTCAGCAGCTGCCGGAACACCGTGCTGGTTTCCGATGCCGCTTTTCGTTCCGTTAAAGAAATCCACAGCATTCCCGATAATTTTATTAGAAGCTATCAAGAAAACGGCGAACACGGCCGCGCTTTAACCGGTATTGAAAACTTCGTGCAGTCCGCGGCCAGCCGCCAGGCCCTATTTTCGGAAATGAGCTTGCCCTGGGCAGCTGCCGGCCAAAAAATACAGTTCTAGTCCAGCCGGCCGCCGCCAGCTGACGAAAAAGCTGTCAGCCGCTGACATCCTTACACCGTACAGTTAGCCTGACGAAACGGCCAAAATTAGTGAAAAAGCCCTGCTTGACAAATCTCAGGAGGTTTTTATGCTTAACTTTATTAAAATTCACCCGGCCGATAATGTGGCCGTTGCTTTGACGGATTTAAAAGCGCAAACTCCGATTGTTATAGATGGCGGTCGTTTCCTTTTGCCGGCTGACATCGCCCGGGGGCATAAGTTCGCTCTCCGCCCCTTAGCGCCGGGCGAAAGCGTCATCAAGTACGGTTGTCCCATTGGTCAAATGACCGCCGCCGCCGCAACCGGCGAATGGATCCATACCCATAATCTAAAAACCGGGCTGGGCGAAATTATGTCCTATACTTATAAGCCGAATGACTTACCGCCGCTCAAGACCAGTGAACACTTTTTCTCCGGCTATCGCCAAGCCGACGGCCGAGCCGGCATCCGCAACGAGATTTGGATCATTCCGACAGTTGGCTGCTTAAACAGCGTGGTCAGCGCGATTGAACGGCAGGCGCAAGGCCTGCGCCGAGGCAGTATTGACTCGATCGCCGCCTTCCCGCATCCCTACGGCTGTTCGCAAATGGGCGATGATCAGGAAAATACCAAAACCATTTTGGCCGATTTGATCAATCACCCCAATGCCGGCGGTGTTTTGGTGCTGGGGCTGGGCTGTGAGAACAGCAATATTGAGGAACTGAAAAAACTGATCGGTCCCTATGATGAGCGGCGGGTTAAGTTTTTAACCGCGCAGGACAGCGACGATGAGATAACGGACGGCCTGGCTCTGGTGGAAGAATTGATTGCTTACGCCGCTGCTCGCCGCCGAGAGCCGATTTCCAGCCGGGAACTGGTGGTCGGATTAAAATGCGGCGGTTCGGACGGGTTATCCGGCATCACCGCCAATCCTACGGTCGGGGCGTTTTCCGATCGGCTGATCGCGGCCGGCGGAACCACTATTTTAACCGAGGTTCCTGAAATGTTCGGAGCCGAAACGATTTTAATGAATCGCTGCGCCAGCCCGGAATTATTTGAAAAAACCGTGGCTTTGATTAACGATTTCAAGCATTATTTCATGGCTCACCAGCAGACGATTTATGAAAATCCTTCCCCCGGTAATAAAAAAGGCGGAATCTCTACTTTGGAAGATAAATCCCTAGGCTGTATCCAAAAATCCGGCAGTGCTCCGGTTGAGGGGGTTTTAGCTTACGGCGAACCGGTCCGGCACAAGGGACTGAACTTACTTAGCGCTCCGGGCAACGATCTGGTCGCTTCCACCGCTTTAGCCGCCTCGGGCGCGCATATTATTTTATTTACCACCGGCCGCGGCACTCCCTTTGCCTGTCCGGTTCCGACGGTTAAAATTTCCAGCAATTCCACTCTGTACGAAAGCAAGCGGAATTGGATTGATTTTAACTGCGGCGAACTGGTCAGCGGCAAGGAAAGCTTAAATTCTTTGGGGCAAAAGCTGTTTGATTATGTTCTGGCGGTTGCTTCCGGCGAAAAAGTCAAATCCGAGCTGGCCGGCTTTCATGATATGGCCATCTTTAAGCAGGGCGTTACTTTGTAATTTAGCTTTCCCTGTTCATTCAAATAATTTTTTTAGCAGTTTGCGCGCCTGCGCAGAAAGACGAACCGTTTTGACAGGCTGCATTACTGACCCAGAAGTAAACGGCGCTTTGGCAAGAAAATTTGCCCGCCGGGTAGAAGTATGCAGTCCTTAGTCGGGAAGAAAGTTGAGTTTATAGCATTTGCGCCGTCACGGCGGAAGGAGGATAAAATGAAAAAGCTGTCTTATTCGCTTTTGCGGGAGCAGGGCTATTCCGGTTACTTGCTAAGACAAGCGCCGGAGCGAGTGATTCAATTTGGCGAGGGTAATTTTATGCGGGCCTTTGTTGATTATTTTATTGATATCTTAAATGAAAAAACCGGATTTGACAGCAAGGTTGTACTGGTGCAGCCGATTCCGAAATCAGACGGTTTTGACCCGGGCACAGCCTTGAATGAGCAGGAAGGGCTTTATACTTTATATTTGCGCGGCGGCCAAACCGGGCAAAAGCGGGAGGAACGCCGAATTATCTCCTGCGTCAGCCGGTGCTTAAATATTTACGCGGATTACTCCGCCGTCTTAGCCTGCGCCGAAAACCTGGAACTCCGCTATATTGCCTGCAACACGACGGAAGCCGGCATCGTTTACGATCCTGCCTGCCGGCTGGAGGACACGCCGCCGCAGAACTATCCGGCCAAGCTGACGCAATTTTTATACCGCCGGTTTAAGACTTTTGGTGCGGCCGGAAAAGGCTTCATTATTTTGGCCTGCGAGCTGATTGATGACAACGGCCGGCTGCTTCGGCAATATGTTTTGGACTATGCCCGGCAATGGAACTTAGAAACAGAGTTTATTGACTGGCTAAAAAAAGAGAATATCTTTTGTTCTACCTTAGTCGACCGGATCGTGACCGGCTCCCCG
Source organism: uncultured Lachnospiraceae bacterium (assembly GCA_963550755.1). Taxonomy (GTDB): domain Bacteria; phylum Bacillota; class Clostridia; order Lachnospirales; family Vallitaleaceae; genus W11650. The sequence goes on along the minus strand of CAUVDV010000003.1, from coordinate 28,925 downwards.
GCCGCCGAAAGCGCCGCCTTGGAAGCGGCCAACGGCTATATTGATCAAGTTTTAGATACCGGCGAGTTATTTGGACTGTGGGTAATTGAAGGCCCGGACTGGCTGAAAAAAGAGCTGCCCTTTGCCGAAGCCGATTTGCCGGTGCTGATTACCGCCGATCATAAGCCCTATAAAGAGCGAAAAGTACGAATTTTAAACGGCGCTCACACCGCCGTTGCTTTGGGTGCATATCTGGCCGGTCAGGATTTTGTCGGCGGCTGCCTACAGGATGAAACCATTTTCCGCTTTATCCGGCAACTTATTTATCAGGAAATTATTCCCACGCTGTCTTTGCCGCCGGCCGATTGCACTGCTTTTGCCGATGCTGTACTGGAACGGTTTCAAAACCCCTTTATTCAGCATTCGCTACTGGCGATCAGCCTGAACTCCACCGCCAAATGGAAAGCCCGGCTGCTGCCGTCTTTGAAAACCGCTTGGCAAATGAAGCAGCAACTGCCGCCCTGTTTGACCGCCGCCTTTGCCTTTTATCTGGCCTTTTACCACGGCCGGGAAATGACCGCCGAAGGCCTGCGCCATCAGCGTCCGGCCAACGCGTACCTGATTAAAGACGAGCCGGCTGTCCTGCAATTTTTTGCTGATCAGGCAAACGCCCAAACGACGGATTATGTCAACGCCGTCTGCCGCCGGGTTGATTTTTGGGGCGAGGATTTAAGCCTGCTGCCGAACTTTTCCGCCGCTGTCAGCGAATATTTGACTATGATCCAAACGCAGGGCGTTTTAGCTGTGATGAAAAGCTGTCTGCTCCAAGCCTTGGGTGATCAAAAATTTTGACCAGCAAAAAGAAATTCCGTCCGCAAACAGAAAATATGAAATATCCCGTTCGGCCGCAAATGAAGTATTTCGCCAATCGCTGAATAAAAGCTGTTTCGGCAAATTTTGTTATTTATTTATCAATCATTGAGGCGTCCACGATCCGCACCGCTTTGGGAATATATTTTTCCCGGCGAAAGTTCTTTTCCCGGCTTTTGATCGCCAAAAAGCTAAGCGCCGTCAGGCCTAAGCCCAAGGCAATTGCCACCAGTTCCTTCTGCGCCGGAAAAAAGGCCTCGCCTAAGAAGCTCCCGCCGATAATGCCAAGCAGCAGAAAGATCAGCGGAATGCCGTATAAAATACTGACTGCCGACAAAAAGCTGTCGCCGTCCAATCGAATCTCAACCATGTCATTCTTTTGGGCGGCGCATAAATTCAGCGCCTGCAACTTTAAAGTCTGGCTTTCCGCCCCCATACTGCAAGCGTGGCAGGAACCGCAGGCGGCGTTCCTGACCATGCGCAAAATAACCTGATCGTCTTTTACTTCTATTACTTGTCCTACTTCCATTTGATTTCCTCTTTTTAACTCTTTCGCTCAATTTGTCAGCATGATTTTTTACCCGCAGCGCGCCGCAAGTATCATTTCGCCGGTTCGCATGGAAAAACACCACCTTTGAACCAATAAACATCAATATCTGCTTATTGCATACCGTTCTGCAGTTCAGACAAGGCACTCATAATTCGCTGAACGCGAATTATGAGTGTATGCGTTAAGCAAATAGATATTGATGTTTATGATGCCTCTGGAAAGCAAGCTTTCCTCCGGCATCGGATCAGCAATATCTGCTTGTACGTCCTGTTCTGCAGTTCAGACAAGGCACTCATAATTCGCTGAACGCGAATTATGAGTGTATGCGTTAAGCAAATAGATATTGATGTTTATGATGCCTCTGGAAAACAAGCTTTCCTCCGGCACCATAAACTTCAATATCTGCTTGTCTGAACTGTAAGCAACTCGCGGATTACTTCGCCGGCCAGATAAAAGCCGGCTACCGGCGGCACAAAGCTGATGGAGGCCGGTATTTGCCGTTTTAGCACCGGCTCAGCCGTAGAAAATACGACCTTCACGTCTTTGATTCCCCGATTTTTTAATTCCCGGCGCATTACCTTGGCCAGCGGGCAAACCGAAGTCTGCGCAATATCAGCGATTTGAAAGCGGGTATTATCCAGTTGATTGCCGGTACCCAAGCACACAATAATTGGAATGTTTTGCTTTTTCGCGTCCTCAATCAGCAGAAGCTTAGCCGTCACGTTATCAATCGCGTCCACCACATAATCGCAGTCGCTGATATCAATTTGGCCAGCGCTTAAATAAAATTCCTGCCGAGCGTCAATCCGCAAAGCCGGGTTAATGTCCAGGCAGCGCGCTCTGGCCGCTTCTACCTTGGGTTGCCCTACGGTTGAATGCAGCGCGTACAGCTGCCGGTTTAAATTACTTTCCTCAATCACGTCCTTATCAACCAGCAAAAGGCTGCCGATTCCGGCTCGGGCTAACGCTTCCGCCGCAAACGAGCCAACTCCGCCCAAGCCAAAAACCGCCACTTTTTTCTGGCGCAGCGTTTGCAACCCGCTTTCTCCGATCAGCGCCGCCGTCCGGTCAAATTGTGCGGTCATTGTTTTCTCTCTTTCTGCCCAAATTTTTCGCCTACTCTTTCTCTGCCAAGTCCTCCGGGGCGATGGCAATCGACGGATAATGGCTCAACTTGGTTAAATCCATATCCAGCGGCACACTGTAAACCATATAGTAATTCCGAGGATTTTGCGCGCTTAATTCCGCCAGTTTCTTTCTGGCCGCTGCACTGTCCTCCGTCGCATAAACCACTGAAACCACGCCAATATTCTTATCCGCCTCTTTTTCCACGCCGCCGCACAGGATTAGCTTTAATTTGGCTTCGCCGTTTAAGCCTTGTTTGACGCAGCTTTCATAATCCATGGCTTATTCTCCTTTCCGCCTTACACCGCCGCGCATTGCCTCACGCCCTGCGCTCCCTTAGCTGCCGCATAGTGATCCGCCTTTTATTTTATCCTGTTTTTTAGAATTTGACAATAGCGAATCGGGAGAAATTTTATCTTCCCCCATCCTCACCACCCCGCCTGCCTGACCGCCGCCAGATAATCCCGCAGGCGCAGCTCCCGGTTTTCTCTCATCATTTCCATTTGCAGAAAAAGCCGCGCCTGTTTTTGAAACAAACCGCGAAAAAAATCCAAATCCTGTAAGCCTTCTTTGACCTTGAGCGGCAAATAGCAAAACCGCCACTCACCACTCTCCGGAAAATAAGTCGCCGCCCCCGCTCCAATTTGCAGTCCTTCCGTGGTTAAAAGATATTCCGGCAAAATCCGCTCCAGTTCCATCAGCTGCCGGACGTACTGTTCCGCCTGATTAGCCGTCTGCCTTTCGCTGCTTTCCGCCGCCGTCAAATCAAAATCCAGCAGCGCCTCTTCCCCTTGCCAATGAATTACCGGCTTGTGCAGGCCTTTGATTTCGCAGTATTGCAGCATTTTCAGTTCATATTCCTGAATCTCCGCCCTGTCAAAGCGCCAGCGCCGGATTTGGCGCGCCCCGCAGTCCATAATCATCTCTCCCTGTTCCGATTTCATAATTGGTTGGCTGCTTTTTGCCGGATTTCTGTCCTCGCCTCTCCCCTCTGTTTCTTCCTCTTTTTTGTCCTCTGCTCTTGCTTTGAGCTCGTTCATTTTTCTCTCCATTCCCTCGCCTTTGTCTGCTTTTTCTTTTGTTCTTCCCTCCGCCCTTTCTTCTATCCAATTCATATCGTTCTCCTTATTTGCTCTGCTTACCGGCTAAAGCACTTCATTTTTCTGCTCACGGCACAAACCGCCGTAGTCTTTTTAAGTTCTCCTCTTTTATCATCTTTTATCAAGGGCTTTTAGTCATAACCCTCCGCTGCCCAAAAGCGCACGCCGAACGGCGTTTTGCCTGTGCAGTTAGTATGAAAAGTTCTTTCCATTTTTACGGCCTTGGCTGCGCTCCCAATTCTTTAATGTCAATACCGTTAAAAATACTGTCTAACAGCCTAAAAATTTGCACCTTAAAGGCAAAGGCCAGCGCCACGATCACCACGATAATCAAAGCAATCTCCACAATCCCCATCCCCTTGTTATTCCCTAAGGCCCGCTCTATCCGCTCCGCGCTTTGCCGCTGCCAAGCCAGCCACCGGCACTGCTGCTTAATTGCCCAGTTTTTACAGTTCGTATAATTTTTTCCTAATTTTGCTTTCATTGCACTTTCCTCCTGTTTGCTTATTTAAATGTTCGTTCTATGTTGTTTTCACCATCAGGATATACCTTACACCCCTTCAAAGGCCGGAAACATGGTTAAAATAATAATGATTATTAAAAACAGCAGCATTGGAAACAGCAGGCGGGAGGTCGTTTTCTGCATATATTCATGTCCCTGCCGCAAGCGGTCAGCAAAAAGCTTATCTTTTAGCTGCTCCAAATAGACAATGCTTTGCTCGTCCCCCCTTTCCTGCGCCATCAGCAGGAGCCGTTCAAACTGCTGAATATCCGGCAGCGGACAAATCCGGTAAAATACCTGAATCACGGCGGCAAATGGCTTTTGGTGGTAAAGCCCCTGCCGGCAGCTTTCCAGTGCCAGCGCAAACTCCGGGCCAAAGCCGGCCGTACTGCCGCAAATGCCGCTAACCGCCGCAAATGGACTTTTACCGCATTTCAGCAGCAGCACCAAATGCTGCATCATTTGCGCAAAATCCCTTAAATACCTCTTTTCCCGTTCTCTTTGCTTTTCTCTGGCCGCCGCTCGCGACAAAATCGATAAAAACAGCGCCGCCACGACAAAGCCCAGTACCATACTGCCAAGGCTGCTCTCGCTTTGCAGCGCCGTCCAGCGCAGCCGCCCGCCCTCTAATTCTGCCGGCAAGTTTAGTTCCTGCGTTTTCTCCTGCTCTAAGCCGGTAATTGTCTGCTTTAGCCGCTTAGCTAAAAGCTCCCGCACATATTCGTCGGCAAAGTCCTCCGCCCGCAAGTCTTCGGTTATTTCCGCCGCAGCGCTTTCTGTCTGATAGCGCAAAACCGCTTTGATTTTGATTTTTCTTTGCCGCTCCTCCCGAAACAGTTCAAAATAATTCCACTCCCCCTCCGCCAAAAATAAATCCGCCGGTTGGTATTGATACTCCACCTCAATCCCTCGCCACTGACTCGGCAAATATCTGGCTTTTTCAATTTTATCTTTGGTGTCCCGGCGCAAGACCGTGGCTTGAAACTCCGCCGCCGCCTGCGTCAGCTTTTCCCGAATGACGGCTCCTTCTTCGTCCTTTATTCCCAAATGAATAGGCAGATTCCCGGAAAACGGCTTTTCTCCTTGATACTGATAGCTTAAAATCACATTTTTCTCCGTTTCCTGAAAGCCGGGTCTGGCCAGCGCGCCGATTTCCTGCTGGTCGCGGCCGCAAAAAGACAGCGCCCCAATCAGCGGCAAAAACAACAGGAAAAGCAAAATTTCCCTTTGCCTTTCCGGAAAAAAGAATTGCAGCACTGCCCGCACCTGATTTTGTATCTTTGCCATTGTTTCCTCCCTGTTCTGATCATAATCTCTCAGAATCTTTAGCCTAATAAAATCAAGGGCTTTCATTTCCTTTTCAACCTCCTCACCAGAGTTTCACTGGCATGATCTCTTAAGATTTCGAGAGATCCTTATCCTCTTTCCTGTTCCTTGCCTGCGCTATTTTATAATTCAATTTGTCCGAACCGTCTTTTTAGGCAAAAGCGCGCTGCTCTTATATTTCCACCTGCGTCATACTGTAACACAGGTACGCCGCCAGCAGATAAATCCCCAAACACACGCCCATCACCACTTTGCCCTGCAAGGTTTGATACATCACCTGCCGGAAATTGGGCGACAGCGCCTTTAAATAAAGGAGTAGAAACGGCACGAATAAGGTCAGCAAACGGCTTTCATATTTGGCCTTGGTCAGCATACTGTTGATTTCTTTTTCTATTTGCAGTTTTTTTTGAATTTGGATCAGGCTGTTCTGCATCAATTCATGCAAATTGCCGCCGCTTTGCAGGCTGGAATCCAGCGCCGCCGCAAAATACCGCAAATCTTCTATGGGTTTTCGGGCTGCCAATTCGTTAAAAATATCCGCCGCCGCAACGTTCATCGCCAGTTTTTGCACTATCCACTCCTCGGCTGCGAATAAACCGCCGCTGCGCAGCGCTTCGCTCATTCCCGCCTCCAAAGAATGTCCTAAGCGAATATGACTGTCCAGCTCCGTTAAATATTTGCCAAAATCCTCCTCCCACTTTTGTTTTTTCCGCTGCTCCATTTCCTCGGCCGCCCGTTCCTCGGTAAAAAAGAGGATCGGCAGCAGCAAAGCGCCAAAAAGCAGATTTTCAAAAAAAAGCCAGCCCAACAGCAGAATGATGGTTCCGCCCACCCCGTAAAAAACGGCTTTCTCCTTATTTGTCAGCTTAGCCTTTGCTTTGGCTGCCTTAACCGCTTGGCTTTGACTGTTCCCGTTCGCTTCCTCCGCTCTTTCTTTTTCCGGCTCCGGCGGCCCGCTTCTGCCTTTGCGCCAAAAGCAGCCAGCCTTTGCCATTTTCGCCCTTTGCCTTATTTTTTCCGTTATTCCCAAGCTGCTGCCGGCCGCTTTTGTTTCAGGCTTTTCGGCTGCTTGTCCGCCGCCTTCGGCCGTCTGCCTTTTCGGCCGCGTTTTTTTCCATATCTCCATCCATTCGCTCCCACCTTTCCTTTAATTGAAAGTTTGATTTTATCTTTTGCAAAGCGTCAGCGGCAAAGGCATAGCGATAAATCGGCTCTAATTCAACCTCGCCGTTTCTTATCCCTTTGACCGCGCAAATCTCTACAATTCTTCTGCCCCGGCCATGAATTTTTTCCAAATGAATAAATAAATCAATGGCTGAGGCAATTTGACTGCGGATGGCCGCAATCGGAATTTCCACACCCGATAAGACCATTGTTTCCAAACGCTTGACCATATCCACCGCCGAATTGCTGTGCCCGGTCGAAAGTGAGCCGCTGTGGCCGGTATTCATCGCCTGCAGCATATCAATTGCTTCTTCGCCCCGCACCTCGCCGACAATGATCCGATCCGGCCGCATCCGCAGCGCCGCTTTAATCAGTTCCCGAGCGTTAATTTCTCCGCCGCCGGCAAAGCTTTCCGCCCGGCACTCCAAGTTGACCTGATTAGGGATTTGATCAATCCGCAGTTCCCGGGCGTCCTCAATGGTAATAATCCTCTCCCGCTCCGAAATGGCCGATGTCAAAACGTTCAGCAACGTCGTTTTGCCGGATGACGTACCGCCGGACACAAAAATATTATATTTCTTGCGCACCGCTTCCTGCAAAAAAGCAGCGCTTTCCTCGGTTAGTGTCCGATTAGCGATTAAATCCCGCCAAGTCAACGGCTGCCGGGCAAACTTCCGAATCGTTACCACCGGCCCTTGCCGGGCAACCGGCGGCAGCACGATGCTGACCCTTTCGCCGCTGCTTAAATACAAGTCGCAAATCGGATTTTTTTCATTGACCTGCTTATTCAGCCGGCTGACCATCCGCTGCACGATTTGACTCAGCTCTCCGGCAAAATAATAGCTGTGGTCCACCGCCTGCATTTCTCCCCGTCTTTCCAGATAAAGCTTGCCCTCGCCGATAATCATGATTTCATTTACTTCCGCGTCCTCAATATACGGCTGAATACTGCCGTAACGCCGCAGCATGTCAAACAGCTGCTGCGCCAGCCTGATTTTCTCCGGCAGCCCCAGCTCCTCCGCCTGCAGCTTTTGGCTAATCCGCTGCCGGAGCCGCTCATCCTTCTCTCCTTCCGTTTCCCCACTCATCCGGTTTTCTTTATTTTCTTCAATAATCTGATAATAATAATCCATCAGCATAATGCCTTCCTCCTAATGATTGCTATCTTGAGCTTACTGCTCCGATTCGCCGGAAAAGCCCCTGTCCGCCTAAAAAGGCGCGGCATGCTCGCTGGCCTAAGATTTCTATAACGGGATAAAACGGTTTGCAAAAAACGTGAACGAGGCAGCGTCAGGCCTTTTCTGGCTTTTTCCTAATCGGCAGCTATGCTCGCCGCACACCTTTCTTCGCTAATGCGCTCTCCTCGCCCAAGGCTTTTAAAATCTCGGCGAAAGCCCCTTCTTCACTCACCGCCATATAGTCAAACTTAGCCGCCGCCGCGAACTGCTTCCACTTTTCCGCCAGCCGCTTAACCACAAACAGCCTTTCCCTTTCTGCCGCCGGCCCGCACCAGTTAAGCAGTCCGGACGAGGATAAATCAAACACCAGCCTTTGATAGCCGCCCCGCTCTAAGAGCCGAATAAAATCCTTTTTTTCTTCCGTCCGCAGCACTTCTAAGTCCTCCGTTCGGGCCGGACCGTGCAAAATGTCCAAATCGCCCTCATGCAGGCAAAAGTCCCGAATATTAACCTGCTTCAGTGTTTTCCAGTAAAATAACAAATCGGATAACCGAAACGGAATAAATTCCTGACTGAAGTTTTGATAAGCATCAAAGGAAACCAATAAAGTTTTCTGACAGCGGCTAAACTCCTTAGCCAGCCGGTACGCCAGTTCCGATACGCCAATCCCGCCAAACGGCGAATACAAATAAATCCGTTCCGGCTCGGTTTCCCCATCCGGCAGCGCCTCGGCAATTCCCAGCTGATACAGCCGTTCCGTCAGCCGCTGGCAAATCCTATTTAACGACTGATAGCAAAAGCATTCTCCTTCCGCTTGGGTCGGCGTTTGGCTCATTTTCAGCATGATCCTTACCGGCTGCAAGCTTCCCGCCATTTCCGCCGGCACCAGCCAAATTGCTTTTTCGGTTAGTCCGGTCAGCGGCTCGTCCTCAGGCCGGAGGCTGTGAATCTCCCAGCTGCTATTTTTCCAAGCCAGCCCCTCTGCTAATTTTTCCTGATATGCCCGGTCATTTAAGGCTAAATAAATCTGAATCATTTCTGCCCCCATTTCTCGTTTTGCGCTGCGGCCGCAGGCTCCCCGGCCGATTCGCCGCTGCAAATCTCTCAGCCGCTGCCACGCCAGCCCTTCGGCGTTGCTTTTCTCCTTGTTTTTTTATCTTAGCATTTTGACCGGTAAAAGTCGTCCGCTGGTTGTGGAATTTGATTAGAAATTAATTAGTATATAATTAGAAAATGATTAGAAATATGAAATGCCCGCCTGTTGCCAAGCAAGCATTTTACAATTCTAGGATTTAATATTCAGAGCTTAACAGGAAGTCTGCTATATGCATTGTCTTGATGCCCTCGTAGTTTCCTCCCGAGAACGCATCCGTTGTGAAAACATACTTTGGGTAGTTGTCGTGAATCTCCAGCAACCGGTCGTATTCCCGTTTTTCCGTTTTCGGAGAACGAAGCTCCAGCGTGACCTGCACATAAAGCTTTTCGTTTTGGCGGACAGCAACAAAGTCGATCTCGCCGCTGCCGGATTTGCCAACATGGACAGTGTACCCTCGGCGGCAAAGCTCCAAGTACACGACATTCTCAAGGCTGGATGCCACACTGTCAGCATTATAGCCAAGAACGACCGCACAAGATAGAACTTTTCCTGCGTTTTCAAGAGCCCCTTGCCCTGCAAATCAAAGCGAGAACAACGGTGAAGCAGATAAGCCTTCTCCAGCTTTTCCAAGTAACTGTAGACTGTTTCGTTGTCCAACGCACGGTGTTCCGCTTTCAGGTAATCCGAGATGGATTTTGCCGAGAAGGTATACCGCAATTCTTATTAAAAATCAATCTGTTTTGCGGTTATAAACCGCAAAACTTTCTGATATATTATTTGATTGCGGATTGTTTATCGAGGTTTGGTGATCATCAGCTTGTAGATTTTTTCATTTAAGCTAAAAAATGGTTGCTTTTCTCTTTTGTAAACAGGCCGGGCGCTCCTGCATAAGCGCACTGCTTGACAGCGGGAATTTGGCAAAAATAATTTTTACGTTCGTAAAATTTTTATTAAAATTCGCGCCATTTTATGATATAATAAAATGTAGTGTAGCTGGGGTTGTCCCCAAACGCAGGACGCACTTCAAATCACAAGAAAATTATAGGAAAATGAGCTGCCGGACGGTGCGAATTACAGTATCGTCTCCATCGCCAAACTCGGCAAGGGAAACAACATCACCACGGCGGTCCTGCTGAAGATTTGCAACGCCCTCGACTGCGACCCGTCCGGGCATCATGGAACTCATCGAAGAACCGGGGAAAACCGAATAAGGAGTGATTGAAAAGATATATACAGGCAAGAAACGCATGAAACGGCTTGACCTCGCCAAGAGTGCAGTCAGAGCAAGGGTTATGCCGTTACAGACTACACAGGAGCTAAATGCCCTGTTCCTTGATGACAGTCTGGTGGATTAATTGATTTATTGGAGGTGAACGCTGATGAGCGATTACAAACCGCCATTTCATATGACGGATAAAATGACATTCCTGATTGCGGAGATCAGCGAACAGGTCGGACGCATCACGGTTCTGCAGGAGGGAACGATCAGTCCGCACCTGCGGCGAGAGAACCGCATCCGAACGATCCACTCCTCTCTTGCCATCGAGCATAATTCTCTCTCGTTGGAGCAGGTGACGGCTATACTCGACGGTAAACGAGTCCTTGGCAAGCCAAATGAAATCAAAGAGGTGAAGAACGCTTACGAGGCATACGAGCTTATGCTCCGGTTAGACCCGTCCTCCGTGGACGATCTCCTGAAAGCACACAAATTGATGATGAACAATCTGGTGCCGGAAAACGGCAAGTTCCGCTCCGGCGGCGTGGGTGTATTCGATGGCGAGGTGCTTATCCATATGGCTCCTCCAGCAGATTTTGTGCCGGAGCATATCCATAATCTTTTCACCTGGTATCAGCAATCTGAGCTTCATCCGCTGATCAAGAGCGCAGTTTTCCACTATGAATTTGAATTCATCCATCCCTTTGCTGACGGCAACGGCCGCATGGGACGTATGTGGCACAGTCTCTTGCTTGGCAAATGGAAGGAACTGTTCTTCTGGCTTCCCATAGAGGAACTGATTCAGTCACGGCAAAAGGAATACTATGATGCCCTCGGAGCGGCGGACAAACAAGCCGACAGCGCAGGCTTTGTAGAATTGATGCTCGAAATCATCAGAGACAGTTTGCAGGAAGTGATGGTTGTTGGTCGCTCCACCGACCAAGATAGCGACCAAGTGGCCGACCAAGGTAAAACTTCGGTCGATCGTCTCCTCTCCGCTCTCGGTAATGATACGCTTTCAGCTGCGGAGCTTATGGAGCGGCTTGGTCTTTCTCACAGACCGACCTTCCGTAAAAACTATCTAAATCCGGCTCTGGAGCAGAACCTGATTGAACGCACAATTCCCGATAAGCCAAACAGCAAAAATCAGAAGTATCGGAAACACGTTTAACACTAAAAGCTCTTAACCGCCGCCAGCGCCTTTTCATAATCCGGATGATTGGCTACCTCCGGCACATATTCCACATAACGGATAACGCCCTCTTTATCAATTCCCACGATTCCCCGGCTGAGCAGACGCATCCCCTCCAGCTCAAAGCCGTATTTATGGGCAAAGTCTAAATCCCGATAATCCGAGAGCATAATCAGATTTTCAATTCCTTTAGCGGCGCAGAACCGGCTCTGGGCAAAGGGCAAATCGGTGGAAATGGTCAGGATTACCGTATCTGCCAGCTTATCCATCTCGACATTAAAGCGCTTGGTCTGGGCTTCGCACACATCAGTATCAATCGATGGCACCACGCTGATCAGCACAGTCTTGCCTCTTAGCTCCGATAAATGAAACTCGCTTAAATCGCCCTTGATTGCTTTAAAATCCGGCGCTATATCGCCGACCTTCACTTCCGTTCCCAAAAGCACCGCCGGCGCTCCGGCAAAAGTAACCACATTTGTTCTTCTTTCCATTTTTTTATCCTTTCTTAACCAAACCTGATCAATCGCCAAAAAGCTTAAAACTGCGCGCCAAGACCTTTCTTTGACGCTGCCGCAAGCTACATCCTGCTTTTTTCTTTCTGGCGACATTTTTCACGCTTCCGCCTTTTTGTTCGTCCCTGCGAACCAAACAGCTATAAAACAACTTCTCTCACCGGCAAAATACAGCCAGTACCGCCGGTATTTGATTTTTTTCTATTCTTGTCCCTACCTTGCCCTTTATTATACTTGATTTTCCGCAAAATAAAAAGAAGTTTTTTTGTTCAGTATTTATCGGTTCCGTATTTACCCTAAAAATCCGGCAAATACACTGGCAAAGGCAATTGTCATGATACCGGCAATCGCTACCGACAGGCTGCTCATTGCTCCTTCAATCTCGCCGATCTCCATCGCCTTGCTGGTGCCGATCACATGCGAGGCCGTCCCCAAAGCCAAGCCAACCGAAATCGGATGCTTAATTTTAAACACCTTGCAAATCCATTCTCCCAAAACGCTGCCCAAAATTCCGGTCAGGACAATGGCTGTGACCGTAATGGTTGAGTTGCCGCCCAATTCTTCGCTTAAATCAATGCCAATCGCCGTGGTAATCGACTTAGGCAAAAAAGTAACATACTGCTGATGATTCAGCTTCATCACATAGGCCAGCGCGAAAATGCAAATCAGCCCCGACAGCGTGCCGGAGAGAACCGCCAGCAAAATCGCCTTGTAATTTTTGCGCAGATGATGAAACTGCCGGTAGAGCGGCAAAGCCAAACAAATCGTGGCCGGTGTGATAAAATAGGTTAAATACCGCGCTCCCCGGTCATACTGCTCATAGGAAATCCCGGTCAGCCGCAGAAATAAAATAATAAAAGCAATCGACAGCATCAAGGGGTTTAAGAGCGGCGTATTCCAGCGCTGGCGGAGCTTCATCGCTCCCCAATAAGCCCCGATTGATAAAAAAGAACCAAAAAACAGCGAATTTTTTAAAAGCTCATTCATTGCCCCGCTCCTTTATCAAAATCAGGTCAGCCACCTTGCCGGTCACCACGGTAACTACAATCGTACTGATAAAGATCAGCGCCAAGGCTTCCAGCAGGATCGACTTAACTTCGTCAAAAATATTCATCAGATTAACTCCCGGCGCAATAAACAGCACCGGCAGACAAACCAGTAAAAAATCACCGGCTCCCTCCACTCTTTCGGGCCTGAGCACGCCGGTCTGCAAGAGCAGAAACAAAATCACCAGACCGTAAACACTGGCCGGCACCGGCAAGCCCAACAGCCGGTACAGCAGCTCGGAAACAAAAGTAATGCCCAAAATAATTCCCAATTGTTTTAACTTTTCCATAATTTTCCTTTACTAAAAACCCATCTCAAAAACCTAAGCCATTCGTTTCAAGCATTCACCCTCCGAGCAAAATTTTACCACTATCCAATCATCCCTTGCCCTGTTTGGCGGAGCAGTCTTTCCAAGACCTGTCACTGCCAGGCAGGCGGCGGAAACGTTCGGTAAACAAACACAGATAACACCCGCTTAGAAAGCAAGGCTTTCGCTCGTGCTTGGCTCAAAGAAAGGCAGGCCTGATAATAGATAATAATAGCTTTAAACGCCTAAAAACCACTCTCTCAAGCCTTAAAGCTTGTAAAGAGTGGTTTTTGATTACAGAATAATTTGCCAAACTGTAATTTTTTTGATTTTTAAACAACTCGTTACCGTTCATCCGCCGACATATCAGCAGGTTATAAGCGGGAACGTTAAATAGATCGTTATGCTTAATCTGCCGGGGAGCTTGTTGCCCAACTGTCCGCTTGCCTAAACGGCAGCCAGCTTATAAGCGAACGTCAATATTACCGCCCAGGTGAGGATTGACGCTGCGCTCCATCGCCGCGGTGCTTTTTTCAATCATCTCAACCAGCGCCTGGCCTTCCTGCTTCATCACGTCTTTGACGTTTTTGGCAAAGCCGATGGCCCAATCGCTTCTGGTCTGCGCCAATTTCATTGCACTAATTGTTCCTTCGTCCATTTTCTTCCTTTCCACTGCCGTCGATACGGCTCTTTCATTTCTTAATTGAGCATAATCATTCATTTCCCCGAAACTTCCGAAAACTCTCTTGCCGCTCCCCGCTTAAAGGCTCAAGCCGGGGAAAGTTTTGGGCTAGCGGAAAAATCAACTCATATACTACTTCCTTATTTATATCGTCATTATAGACCCGATACTTTACCTGCTGCGCCTTAAAAATTTCCGAGGCAATCGCCAGCCCCAGTCCGGTACCGCTTTTTTTATCTTTGCCCTTATAAAAGCTGTCCCAAATATACGGCAAATCGGCCGGCTCAATCAAAGCGCCGTCATTGCGCACCAGCAAAACGGCTTCCTCCGCCGTCCGGGTCAGGTTTACGTCAATCCGGCGCGCCGCATGCTTGATACTATTGCTTAAAATATTGCTGATGGCCTGCTCTAAGCGAAAGGCATCGCCCCACAGCGAAACTGGCGCCAGCTGAAGGCTGATTTCCTTGTCCTCGGCTTTAACAATCCATTCCTGTTTTTTGACCAACTCCCCGACAAGGCCGGCCAAATCAATTTCTTCCTTTTTGTATTCAGTCAAGCCGGATTCCAAACCAGACAAATCCAAAAGCTCCTTGACCACTTTGCTCATTTTTTGACATTCGTCTAAGATAATCTCGTAATATTCCGCCTCCTCCGGCGGCTCAGCCAAACCATCACTTAACGCCTCGGCATAAGAGCTGATCACTGAAATCGGCGTTTGCAGTTCATGGGAAACCTGTGCCACAAAGCGCTTACGCAGTTTTTCCAGCTGCTGCTTTTTGGACAGCTCCGCCGTCAGGTCGCTGATTGTTTTTTTCAAAATTTGCGTGATCTCATTTAAAGTCGCGCCTAACTGGCCGATTTCATCAGTCCGCCGCCCTGTGTAAACCGCGTCAAACTCAAGCCGGCCGATTTTTCCGGCCAGTTGGCTTAACTGCGCCACCGGGTCGGTAATGGAGCGGGCCAGCCAATAGGCCACCGCTAAACTGACCGCAAAGCCCAAGGCCAGCCCCTTCCAAATATACGAGCGAAAAACCTCCAGCGTTTCATCAATGGTAATGACCGGTATTTCCAGCCAGGCAAAGCGGGTTTCGTCAATTTGGCTCAAATAACCAAGCCAAAGCGAATTGGCCACCGGATAATTGGTCCGAATCACTACCGCAGTTTGATCGCCATAGCGAATTTCCCGAACCGTTGTGCCCTGATTATAGATATAACGCTGATTCTTATACAAAATCAGCGCCCGATCCGCCGTGATATCGACAAGCGTAATCCGGCCCTCAAACTGATAGCCCAGATAATCAAGACCTTCCTTTATTTCGCTGTCCGTATTAGCCATTTGTAGCTGCATTCGGATTTGATTGCCGGTTTGAATCATTTTATCAATTTTTTGGTGATAATAACGGCTTTCAATATAGGTATTTAAACCCAAGCTGAAAATCAAAGCCAGCGCGGAAAAAGCAGCCACAAAGGATAGTAAAACCCGAACTTTAAGTGATTTCATCCTGCCTCCTAATCCAGGCGATAGCCCATCCCCCGAATGGTCTTAATCCGCTCGCCCTCACTGCCCAGCTTTTGCCGCAGCCGCTTAACCACGGTGTCAACTGTCCGATCTTCGCCGTCATAGGCATAGCCCCAGATTCGGTTTAAAATCTGATCGCGGCTAAGCGCCTGCCTTTGATTATTTAAAAAATAAAGCAGCAAATCATATTCCTTGGGCGTCAGTTCCACCTCCGCACCGCCGGCCGATACCGACCGCGCCAGAGGATTGACCGTGATCTGGCCGCTGACGATCAGTTCCTGCCGATTTAATTTCCCCGCCCGGTTTAACAGCGCCTTGACCCGGGCAACCAGCTCGCCCGTCCGAAAGGGCTTAGTGACATAATCGTCCGTTCCCAGCCGAAAGCCGAATAAGGTATCCTCCTCACTATCCCTGGCGGTCAGCATAATAACCGGCACAGCCGAATATTCCCGGATTTTTTTCAAGACATTCCAGCCGTCCAGCTTTGGCATCATTACGTCCAGGATAACTAAATCCATGTCCTGGCTGTCAAAAATTTCCAGCGCCCTAGCCCCGTCTTCCGCTTCCCAGACATGAAAGCCCTCACTGGCCAGGTATTTGGCTACTATTTTGCGCAGCCTTTCCTCATCTTCTGCAATTAAAATATTGATTTGATGCATCTTTGCCTCCCTTGGCGGATTTATTTAGCTTTTTCTAAAGAAAAAAACTTGCCGAAACCAATTTTTTCCAAAGTCAAAAGTAAAATCGTGCCTAAGAGCTGAGCCGATATAAACTGCCCGGCAAAAACCGTAAACACCATAAAATAAAAAGCATCCGGCACCTGATAAGCGTAGCGCAAAATAAAGGGCACCACCAGCGCGTTTAAAACGACTGCCGGCACCGGCACCAAATAGCGGTGCGCCCGCAGCCGCCAGGCCAAAGCCGCAGCCGCCAGCGTGGTTAACGAGCCAAAAACAATATCCAGTATATCCGCGCCGCCTAAGATATTGCCGAGCAAACAGCCGATAAACAGCCCCGGCACCGCCGCCGGTGTAAAAAATGGCAGAACCGACAGCATTTCGGCAATCCGGACTTGCAGCGCCCCAAAGGAAATCGGAGCAAAGGCTACCACTAGCACAACATAAAGCGCGGCAATCATCGCCGCTTGGGTCATAAACTTGGTACTTTTTTTCATTTTTAATTCCTCCGCGCGTACTGCCGATGCTGCCGCCGCTAATCCGGCCATAGGGTCTGCCATCATACTTATGGCATGGAAACATAACCCATTCACCTGCCGGCGCCGCTTTTAAAAGATACAAACATTCCCGCGTACGCTTAGTTTTGTTTTAAGTGAGGATGGTCGCGAACTCACTTTGTTACTGCAAACAGCCGAAGCCGACGGGACATGGCTTATTGCCCGTGGATTTCACCCTGCCCGGCTATTAGGTTTTCCGTTTTGCGGGTGCTGTCCCCGGCTTTTGCTTCTCCCAGCAGCGCCTTTCCCGCTCGGATCTCCTGCTGCTGACGGGCTTCACTTTTTTGCGCCGGGCGCACAAACAAAAGCCAGAAGCGGCGCTCCTGGCTTTTATTAAAATCGAATACACCTAGATTTATTATAGCATAAACCAGACAGCAGTGCAAAGAATTTTTACCACTGACTGCCGGTCTGCTCCTGACTTATCTCTCCAGCTTTTGCGCCCGTAAAATAATGGCGGCAAGCTCTGCTCTGGTGATAAAAGCCTGCGGCTGAAGAGTGCCGTCGCCCCGGCCTTGGTAAATGCCGGCGGCCACTGCCCACTGCATTGCTTCCTGCGCCCAGACGCTGATTTGACCGGCATCGTTAAAGGTCAATTCCGCTTTGGCGCTTTGCGGCGTTTGCTGGGAATAATAACGGTACAGCAGGACAGCGACTTCCTCCCGGGTAATAGCTGCGTTCGGCTGATCGCCGTTGCCGCGGCCTTTGACGATCTGATTAGCCGCCGCCCAATCCATAGCCGCCTGATACCAAGCAGTATTCTCTGCTTTTTGCTCCTCTTTTTGTCCGGCCATCCGGTATAAAATTTGGACAAACATTGCCCGGCTGCCGGTCGCCTGCGGCTGAAAATCATGGTCACTCACACCCTGCATCAAACCTAATTGCTGAACGGTTCTGACATCAGCGTAAAACCAATCCTGCGGCTGCACATCCTGAAATCCGGCCGTATCGGACGGTCCGGCCGGAACCTTGGTTTCTTCCGGCAAAACGACCGGTTTATTTGAATTCTCGCTTGCTGTTGTCGTTCCCGGCGTACTTGGTACATACGGCGAAACAACCGCAAAATCCTCAGCCACGATAAAGTCGCCAAAGCTGTCAATCTCAGCGCGCAGGAACCGATTCAGCCGATCAACGGCCAGTTCTTTATACCGACCATTCTCCTGCTGATAAAGTTTGACCTTCTTTCCCTCGGCTGCCAGCGGCAGTTCAACTACTAAGGTCATCGGCTGATATGGCTTGGCCAGCGGCTGGCCTTCTTCCTCCGCTGATACGCTGAACCGGCGAATTGCCGCACTCGGCTGGCTTTCATTAATCTTCAAAACAAAGGCATGATCTTCATTGCTGCCGTTTAAAAGGCCTTCCAGCTTTTGCACTTCAATCTTACCGTCGGTATTTTTTTGATAATCCAAATCAACCTTTTGGAAGCGAGCCGGATTAGCGGTCAGCTGTTTAATCGTGTCATTTTCATCATGAGTAAAGACCCACACCTTTTGCCCCGGCAAGGTTTCCTTGAAAACATTCTTACCCAAAACAACACTGCCCGGCAGATAAATTGACTTCAGCTTTTGGCCAAAGCTAAAGCCTTCTTCGCCAATGCTTTGCAGACTCTGCGGAAGCTCCAAATATTCCAATTCATAGCAGGCGCCAAAACCTTGAGCGCCAATGGAAAGCAATTGTTTTTCCGGTAAGTACAATTCCTTTAAGCTCTTGCAGAAAGAAGCGCCGCATTTGGCAATTTCTCTTAAATTGCGGGGCAAAATTAAATGCTCCATCTCATCATTGCCGCCAACCGCGTATTCCTCAATTTTTTCAATTTTTTCCGGTATGATCAACTGCTTAACGCTTTCCACCTCATAAAAGGCCAACCGGCCGATATATTCCACATCCCGCGGAATGCTGATATCTTCCAGCTCCTCGCAGCCCAGGAAAGCAAAAGGCTCAACCCGGCGGAGACTTTGCGGCAAATTAATTTCCTTTAAGGCAAAGCAATTTTGGAAAGCGCTGACGCCCAGCGTTTTTACGCCTTCCGGCAAAATTACTTTTTGCAGACGCATATGCGTCTTGCCGGCCCGTTCGCCGATTGTCTCCGTTCCCGCCTTGACGCTGACCTGCGTTAAGCCCTGCGGAATATAAAGCAAAGTCTGGCCTTCATAAACCAAGCCGTCCTCACTGTAAAATCTGGGATTTCCCGAAGCAATATGAATCGCCTGTAATTTGACCGTCGAATCACTGTCAAAGCTTTCAAACAAATCCGCCAAGGTATCTGCTTTAAACTCAGTAAAACTTGACGGCAGCGTTATCTCCGTCATGCTATCCATGCCTAAAAAAGCCTGTTTGCCGATCGTGGTCACGCCCTCGGGCAAACTTAATTTTTCAATTTTCAAGCAATTTTGCAGAGCCCCGTCTTCTATTTCCGTCAACTTTTGATTCCAGGAAATGGTTTCTAACCCGCGGCAAGCCAAAAAAGCAGATTTTTCTATTTTCCGGCACTCTTCGGGAATGGTAATTTCCCGGAGATTATAGCAATTGCTGCACATTTTTTCCGGAATCACCTGTAGTTGCCGAGGTAAGGTCAGTTTTTGCAGCGAGCTGTCGCCGGCAAAAGCTGACGCCCCGATGGTCGTTACGCTTTCCGGCAAATCAACCGCCAGCAGCTGACTGCAGCCGGCAAGCGCTGACTCGCCGACTTCCTGCAAAACCTGGTTGAAAACAATCTCACGCAGAGCGGTGCAGTCCTGCAAAGCTCCTTTTTCCAGTTTGGTGATATTGGCGCCGAGGGTTAATTTGGTAATTTTGCCGTTGCCCTTAAAAGCATTGGCGGCCAGCGCCGTCACCGCTTTGCCGTCAACTTCGTCCGGCAAAACAATCTCGGTCTCATGTCCGTAATATTTAACCACCCGGCCGGCGGCATCGACCTTAAATAAATTACCGCTGCCAATAACCTCCACGTCTAAAGCGGCCAATCGGTTATCGGCATGGAACACTAAGACTTTGGTTTCGCCCACCTTATGCGCAATCACCTTGCCGTCAGCCGTGACCTCGGCAATCTGCGGATCTGTTGACAAATAATTAACCGTACCAAAAGTAATGGCCGCCGGCGAAGCTGTCAGCTGGATCTGATACTCTTCGTCCGGAGTCATCGTTTTTTCCGTTTCATCGAGTTTAAAATCATCAAAGCTTTCAAAACTGTCCTTATGGGCAAACTTTATTCTGGTTTTATTATTTTTATTATAAATCTTCTGATAAACCGCCTGAATCGTTGACGGCTCCCCGCCATAATAAACGATTGACATCGCGTCAGTCGGATTGGCGCCAATCACCGTAGCGTCATTTTCAAACAGCAGCCATTTAAACGGACTGCCGTTGTCACCGGCAACACTGGAGCCAACCTCGGTCACGCTGGCCGGCACCCGCAGACCCTGCAAAGAATAGCAGGTTTCAAACGCGCTGCTGCCAATGCTTTCCAAGCCTTGATTTAAATGCGCCGCTTTGATTTGCGTATTATAATAGGCGCTCTTTTCAATTTTCTTTAGGCTGGCCGGCATTTCGGCAAAAACAATGCCGCTGGACAGAAAGGCTTTTTCCCCGATAATTTCCAAGCCCTCCGGCAAAGCCATATATTTCAGCTGTTTGCAGCCTTTAAACGCCTGCTTGCCAATCAGCCGCAAATTATTGCCGGCAATGGCTACCCGCGCCAAATTTTTGCAGCTTTCAAAAGCCGATTCGCCGATTTCCGTAACGCTGTCCGGAATTTGCACCGCCGTAATCTGCTTGTTTTTAAACGCGCCCTGTCCAATTTTTTCCACTCCGTCCGGAATGGCAACATCTGTATCTGTCCCGTGATACGCGACCAAAACATTATTTTCTATCTCAAAATCCTCCGCCTTAACCGGGACCCAAAAGCTAAATACGATCGCCAAGCTAATGACGGCCGCTATATATTTTCTTACTTTACTGTACATTCTGATTCCTCCCATTGCTGAATTTTTCTTCGCGGCGCCGCCAGCGCCGCAAACCCTTTATATTTCCGTCTGCCCCGTCGGCTAAATCATAGCCGGCTTGTTTTCTCTGTTCTCCTTTCGCTGTCAGTCTAAATACCTCGGCTTCCCCGTATTTCGCGCAGAAACATAGCCTGCTCGGCCCCAAAACCGGCCTGGCCAACCATAAAAAAAAGACGACTGTCCTAGGCCGAAAAAAGTTGAGGAAATAATACAGAAAAACCTCTGGTTTCCCGCTTGTTATTTTATTTACGAGAATAATAATTATTATCATTTGCAATAATAGCACTTATTCGCATTTTGTCAATAGTTTTTTATTCATTTTTTATGATTTTTTATACTATATGGCAATGTTTTTTCCCTCACCTTTTCCCTTTCCTACAGAAATCCGCGCCGGGCCTGCTTGCAAAAGGATTTCATTTCTGCTATAATTGTTTATGGCTTAACTAAGCCGGCAGCTAAGGCAACTATAACGTTTTATCATCAAGATATCTATTGCGAGGAGAATGGAGATTGTAAAAAAGATAGTAATTTTCGGCGCCAGCGGCTATGGCGATAAAGTATTTTATTCCTTGCCGGAGCAGTCTTATCAAGTGGTTTTATTTATTGATAACAGTCAAGATTTATGGGGTAAGGAAAAACATGGCGTTTTAGTCCAACCGCCCAAGCGGATTCTTGATTATGAATACGATTATGTCGTATTATGCTTAAATATTTATGCCGAAGCCATGCGCTCGCAGCTTTTGGAGCTTGGCGTTCCCGCCGGAAAGATCATAGATTTTACCTTTTTTCATCCGCAGGTGTTGTTTGACGAAGAACGGGTCGCCTTGGCCAGAAGATGCCTGGACCGTATTCGGGAAAAGCAAATCCCCGGCAGCATGGCCGAGCTCGGCGTTTATCAAGGCGACTTCGCCAAATACTTAAACTTCGCTTTCCCGGAAAAAAAGCTGTATCTATTTGATACTTTTTCCGGTTTCGACTCACAAGATGATCACCCCAGCGACGTCCTGCCGGGCCGTCAGTCTGATTTTCAGGATACAACTGTGGAGCAGGTTCTGGCCAAAATGAAATCTACCGACAACATCATCGTTAAAAAGGGATACTTCCCGGAAACAGCCGCCGGCATAGAAGATCAATTTTGTTTTGTCAGCCTGGATGCCGATTTGTATTTGCCGATTTTACGCGGCTTGGAGTTTTTTTATCCGCGCCTGGCAAAAGGCGGTTATATTTTTATCCATGACGTATATACTTTTCAATGGACCGGCTGTAAAAAAGCGGTTGATGAGTACTGCGACCAAAACAATATCAGTTTTATCCCAATTTTGGATCGCTGCGGCAGCGTGGTAATTACCAAATAGGGGGTTAGTGAAACCCGGCCGGAACTTTCCGCCGGCTGCCAAAAGTAAGAAAATAAAGTTACGTTCTCAGGGCAAAAAAACGCCGCCAATCAATCGACAACTTGGCGGCGTTTCTTTATTTTTCTAAAAAATTTCTTCTTCCCCCACTACATCCTCTTTCTCTTTCGGTCTTAGATAGCGGTACGGTCTTTCCTGCCGGTCAAACTTGCAGATACCGGCGTAAGGACAATAGGTACAGGGCGTCTTTTTTTTGTAAGCATACGGCCGAATCGCCGCATCCCCCTGCCAAATGCGGCCGGCGGCCGTTTCCGCCCGGTGGTGGGCAAAGTCCTGCAGGCGCTTCAGCTCATCCGCCGCCAGCACCATATTACCGGCATGGGGGATGCCGTCCTTTTTCAGCTGAACATTCATCACCACCGGCTGCCCATCGGCCGCTCCCCGATCAAGCCTGGTCAGGCTTTCGGCGGCAAAAACGCCCCTTAGCCGCATGGCCTTTAAAAAATCTTCCTCCGCCGGAGCGCCGTCAATTTCGGTTTGTTTAAAAATCGGGTCTTTTAAGTGAAAATAAGCCGCCCCGACCGGCACCGCCGATAAGCTCTGCCGGTTTTGCAGATACTCCCGCCCCGCCTCTAAATAAAGCAAAAGCTGAAGCTGCAAGCCGTAATAAATTGCCGTATAGTCCAAATTATGCTCGCTGGTCTTATAATCCAAGACCGAAAAATAAATAATCTCGCCCTGACGGCTGATATCCATGCGGTCAATGACCCCCTCTAAGAAAAATTCCGTGCCATCCTCGGTAAAAAAGCGAAGCTGGGCGAAGTCCTCCGGCCGAAAATGAATTTCTTCCTGATAAAAACTCATCTCGCCCCGCTGCATTTGTTTTTGCACCGTTTTAACCGCCCGATCAGCCAGTTCCGTCAGTCTGTCGGCTAAAAAGCCATTGCGGGCGCTGCCGGCGAAAATATGACGGCGGTCGGTTTGCAGCGCGGCGGCCGCCGCAGTGCTTAAAATCTGATCATATTCCTCGCTGGTCAGCTCAAAAATTTGCTTTTTTTGCCGGCGGCTTAGCCGAAAAAAGGTTTCCAGCACCTTATGCAGGAAAATTCCCATATCGACCCGTTCCGCCTGATACGGCACAATCTCTCTGACCTTAACGCCATAACGGAGAAAATGCCGAAAGGGGCAGGCGTTATAGCTTTCCAGCCGCGATATACTCATTCGCCGCTGCCCGGAGTAAAGCCGATCCGCCAGTGCCGGCGCGATTTTTTCCACCGGCTGAAACGGCGGCTGGGTCAACCGCTTGACTACCTCCCCCAGCGGCGAAGCCTTTAAGCTTTGATAAACCGCTGCAAAGCCGGGATTTGTTCCGCCATCATGGCATTGTTTCATAAAACTAACTAAGGTCGGCTCCGGATAGGTTACCTGTTCATGTGCCTGCCACCATTTTGTCAAATTTTTAATTTTATTTTCCGGGAACATGCGGCTGATTTGATAATACAGCTGCGCCGGCCGCTCTGCCCGGCTGCTCCCTCCGCTTGTCGCATAGCTCAGATGCAAATGCTCACCGGCGCTTAACAGGCTCATAAAAATCGTCAGCTGCGCTTTAAAGATACTGGTCCGCTGATCCTCAGCTAACCCGGCGCCGATTTTTTTCAGTGCCTGCCGTTCCCAGTCGGAAAAAAAGCCGTTATCCGGCTGGACGCTTGGCACGCTGCTTTCGGTCAGGCCAATGGCAAAAACCACCTTTGTCTGCGGCAGACGGGTATGCTCAAGGCTGCCGATGACAATCTGATCCGGTACCGGCGGAGCGGCGGCATATTCCAGTTCACTCATTCCCGCCAAGAGCAGCGCTGCGAAATCATCGGTTGAAATCCATTGCCGGTCTGTCTGCCCTTTTTCTTTGCCTGCTAACAATTCAGCGGCTATCGCCGCCGGTTGTTTGGTCGGTATGCCCGCAGCGCTGACCGTTTCTGTGCCAAGGCTTTCGGCCGTTTGACTGGCAGTGTCGGCTGTTTGCTGTAATGAAATACTGCCTGCTCTTTCGTCCGCGGTTTTGAACTGTCCGGCTGACGCGCTGCTTGTTATTTCAGTCGGCTGTCTTTCCGTACCTGCCGCTTGGAACTGCTCGGCTGACGCACCGGTTTCGGTTGACTGCTGATTTACGCTCGCCGTGTTTTTCGCGCCGTCACTATTTAGCGGCAGCGCCATAAAACGCTGCATTTCAGCTAAATACTCCTTTAACTTCTCACCGGCCTGCCGGTACTGCGAAGCCTTGACCCAGTCGGCGCGCGCCGCCAGCTCCTCTGCCTGCCGCTCGATGGCGACAAATACCTGCCGCTGATCCAGATAGTTCTGAAAAACCGCTAATTTCCCGGCGAAATCCTTCTCCCGTTTTAATCCCTTAGAGAATTCAGCCAGATCCGATAAAATCTCCGTCAGCTCCGCCGACAGTCCCTCTAAGCGGCTATAAGCAGCCGCGCCCCGCAGGCCATGCTCGGCGGCGTAAATATCCAGCCGACTGATCTCCGCTTCCAGCGCTTCTTTTTGCCCCGGCTCTCCAGCCAGCGGATAAATATAAATATTTTTCAAATGCCGCATTAATTCTTCATAGCGAAAATCCATCCGCGCCGTTTGCAGTGCCGACTCAATAAAAGTCATGACCGGATGTCGGCGAATCGTTTCTTTTCTGTCTAAAAAGGCGGTCAGCCGGTATTCCCGAAAAATTCGCTCGGCTTTTTCGGCATATTCCTCCAAATTGCCGGTTAAAACAGCAATGTCCCGAAAGCGATAGCCCCGTTCATAGACATAAGAAAGAATGGTTTCGGCCGTATAGCGCAGTTCTTCCTCAATCGTGCCGGCTTCCGCCAAGTGAATATGCCCGCTTTCTCCGGCGGCCGGCCGGCCGGGGCTTTGAAAGAGCTCGGCTTCCAGCTTCAAAAGTTCGGGCGGAATATTTTCCGCCGTTTCTTCCACTAACACAATTTTTTCTTTCGCCGCCCTCTGGCGGAGCCTGCTGATTGAGTTTTTAACATCAAAATAAAGCTCCGCCGGATAACGCAAATCGTTTAAGTTTAAGCTGTTCTTATCTGACCATGCGTAGGGCAGGGCGATATGCACGGCTTTTGCCCTTTCGTTTAAAATGGATAAAATTTCCAGCTGCACCGGCACAAAGCCATAAAAGCCATCCACAAAAATCTCGGTGTCCGATAAGGGAAACCGCCGCAGCAAGCCGCAAACTTCCTCCAAGGCCGCTTCCACTGCGAAATACTCTTTTTTTAAAGCCGCCCGGTAAGCATCCAAAAACTCGGCCAAATCCGCCGTCTTATCCCGCAGCAGCTCGCCCGATATTTGCCCGGCCAGTTCCCGCAGCTTTTCCGGAGTCATTTGATATTGATAGCATTCGGTCAATTGTCTAACCAGATTCTGCAAAAAGGCATGACTCTTGCGTTTGGCCGCCAGCAGCGGAAAGCGCTCCTGCCCTTCCTCCAGCAGCCTGTAAATCAAAGCCGCCCGTCCGCTGCCCTTAAGCGTCAGCTTACCGGCTACCGGCAATTCATTTTGCAGGCGGTAAACTAAGCGATTAAAACTAAGGACTTCTAAATTTAGAAGTCCCTGATTGTGGTTTGCCGCCAACAGCTGGCGCTGCATCTGCAAAGTATACTGTTCCGGCACCAAGTACCAGACCGGCGCAAAGGGGTCTTGCGCCGCCGCTGCCAGCGCCTGCGCCTGTATATATTTTTCTTTCTTCGAGTACGGTTTGCCTAAAATGAATTCAATCATTTCCCCTTTTCGCCTTTCTCAAATCCTGCCGATGGCTTCACTTTGTCTATTTCCGGCCACGCTGATGCGAAATAACTTTAAAGCTTTCTTTTCCTTATAATACAGATATTTTAACATACATTCTTTGCTTTTATCAAGCTGTAAAATTTTCTCTAATTTTTCTTCTCTTTTCATCAGTATAAAATCCTCCTGTAGGCCTTGTGTTTCAACCTACTTATGTTTTACACTGACAATTTTCTTACTTAAGGTAATCGGTAATTCTTATCATGGATAAGTGAAAAAAGTTAAGTTTTTTTGAGGTTACGCATGTCATCCATTTATGATATAATAGGCATGTCGTCGCCAACCTTTGACCAATAGGGAGGAGGTGAAAAGCATGGACGACATAATTTTTACTGTTTTAGTATCTTTACTGGCAGATCTTTTATCACACTATGTGATTAAATGGCTGGATAAAGATGACTAAAGCAAAAGGCCAAGCGATAGCAGCGCTTGGCCTTTTTTTGTCGTCAAAAGCATAGACATTTTTATAATTTTTACTGTTTCTTACATTTGCATTGTATCATTTTCATTGGGATTTTGTCAAGTGCTTTATTTCCTTCTCCTTAGCTTTGGTTTTCCTTGCTGGCTTTTTTCTTTATTACTTTTCTTTTATTTTTGGAGTTTGCCGCTTTTTATAAACTTCAGGAGTTTTTTCGCAGTTTCTGCCGTATCATCCGGCACCTTGACCCGCTTGGTATGAACCGCCTTGATATTTAATTTTTTCACATCCAGATAATCCAGCGCATCCTCATGCAGCGAAAAGCAGCAATCCATCAGCCGCAGCTTTTCAATCAGTTCCTCGTCCTCAGTGTCCTCAGACACAATGATGCCAAAGGGCTTGCCCAAAATCAAACATTCCATCACCGTCGCCCAGCCCGGTTTGATCAGCGCCAGGGAACTGGCCATCAGGTAGTCCTGACTATGACTGATTTTATTGGGCAGATTGATGACATGCGCATCGCCGCTGGCGGTCAGCGCTCCGGCAGCAAAGACATGACCGGACTGAAAATTGATAATCATATCCTTTTTGTGGGCGATTTGGCCAATTGAAAGATACATCGCCGGCCAGTACATTTTTTTCAGATCGACCGACGCCAAAAAATTAACCCGCCGCATCAAATGACCGCCGGCGGCGATCGGACAGGTCAGGCCGTCCATTTTATCGGCCATCGCCAGTTGATAAAACATATCCAGCTCATTATACGAGTTTAAATAATAACCAATATATTCTTCCTTAATTCCCTTTTTCCGGTACCGGTGATACCAGGTGTAATTGGACAGGCCAATCTTTTTTACTTTCAGCGCTTTAGCAACTTCAATACCCAAAAGGGAAAGATCCGTAATCACGCAGTCAAGCATGATGTCTTTGAGCGTCTCCAGTTCCTTGTCCAGAAGCTCGGGCAGTTTATGAATAAACTTTTCCACGTTTTTTTCAGTGGTCTTGACATCGGTAGTCAAAGTATTTTCAAAATAAACCGTTTTTGCTTCCGTTTCCGTGATTTGATAAATCACCCGGTCTTCATAGGGAATCAAATATATTTTGGCGTATTCGATCTGCGTCTTGCCGCTGACGAGGTAAACCTGATAATCGCTTTCCTCCAAAATCCGCTCAATCAAAGCCAGCGATCTGGTAATATGGCCGAAGCCTGTATCCGAAACATAATATCCTATTGTTTTCATAATTTCCTCCCATTGCCGGATTTTTGCTGATCCGCCACGGCGCACACCGCCAGCCGTCAAAAGCGCTGATATTGGCTGCTGAAACCGTCCGCCTTTTAGGCTTAATTTTTATTCAGCACAAAAACCGACGATTTTCAGAACGATCCGAAAATGCCGGTTTTGCTTTTTATTTTACTTCGTCTGCCTTACAGCACCGCATTTAATTTTTCCACTAATTTTTGCTTCGGCACCGCGCCCATAATACTGTCAACCGCCTTGCCGTCAACAAAAACTATCATCGTCGGAATGCTCATTACCCGGTAGGCTCTGGCTGTTTCGCCGTTGTCGTCAACGTTCAGCTTGCCGACTTTGACCTTGCCCGCATATTCATCCGCCAACTCACTGATAACCGGGCTCATCATTTTGCACGGGCCGCACCAGTCAGCGTAAAAATCAACCAATACCGGCACATCCGACTTTAATACTTCCTGTTCAAAATTCGCGTCTGTAAATTGTAATGCCATTTTATTCCTCCATTCTTTCGCGCCATATTGTTTGCTTGTCTTATTGTTTTATTATAAGGAATTTCAAGGTAATAGTCAAGACCCGCGCCGGTTGATTTTCGTTAATAAAATCGCTATATTTTCTTACATCCCCAGCATCTGGCTGAGATTTTCTAAAATCTGTGCCATTTCCGCCCGAGTGAGCAAGTCTTTCGGTGCAAACCGGCCGCCGTCCTTGCCCTTTAACAGACCCAAGGCCGCCGCTTTCTTGACGGCTTCTTTCGCCCAGCTGCTAATGCTTTCCTCGTCGGCAAATGTTGTCATCGCCATCTCCGGCAATTTCTTATCCTTTAAGTAATTGGCGAAAATGACAGCCGCCTGCTCTCTGGTAATCTTGGCCTCCGGCCGGAACGTGCCGTCCTCAAAGCCTTTCATCAAACCAAGTGCCGCACCCCATGCCACATGCTGCGCATAGTAAGCATTGGCGTCCACATCTTTAAACGGAACTTCCCGCAGCATAGCCGTCTGCTCACTCATCCGGCCCAGTACGGTGATAAACTCTGCCCGGCTCATTTGCCGCTCCGGCGCAAAGCTATTTTCGGTTACGCCCTTAAAGATACCTTTTTCTATGGCTTTTACAATTGCTTTTTGTGCCCAGTGTCCGGCGATATCTTTAAAACGCCCGATAATTTCACTGGTCTTATCCATCTTATTGTCTTGCGGTTTGTTATCTTCCGCCTTCTTCGGCTGCTGCGGTGCAGGTGCAGCCGGTCCGCCGGTGTTGCTGCTGTTGTTACTGCTATTGTTATTGCTACTGCCATTGTCATAGCCGTTAAGCGGGGGAGTGCTGCTCGCCCCTAGCTTGACCACTGCATTAGCCATTTTAGTCGAATCATATTTTAAAGTCGCCTTAATCGCTACTTCTGTAGCCGTTTCTGCTGCTCCATAGGTAAAGACACCGTTTACGGTAATTGCCGACTGGGTGG
>CAUVDV010000002.1:0-57447 GCA_963550755.1 uncultured Lachnospiraceae bacterium | reverse complement strand
GCGCAATGGAAATTTAAAACTTCGGAAAATTCATAGTACTTCGACGGAAGACGGGGATAAATGAGGAAAGTTGAATTAAATTTACTTGCATTTAAAAGATAGGAATGTTATAATAAAGGTAACCAAGAAGGATATTAAATCCAAGATTAGCAAAGTCCCCGAAGCCGTGAACTTCGGGGACTTTTGTGTGGGCTAATTGTCATCATGATTTCTGTCTAACCACTTGCAAATATAGTAACCAGCTATACTTGCCATAACAGAAATGGAGAAAGATATTAAAAGTTCCAAGATTAAAACACCCCCTTTCCGTTGTCGGTCTGGGGAATGACAATAAATATGGTATATCATAGAAACAGCTGTTTATAAAGCGGGATTTAGCCATTGTGATAAATTATCTGCGATAAATGACCCCTTAAAGGCTAAAGTGGGAATCAAATGGAAAAAAAGATTGACGGCGATAGGTTAAAATGATAGAATTTATTTAATTCTTTTGAAAATAAGCTATTTGAGCAGGATGCTGTCTCTGGGTGATAAAGCCAAAGAATTATGACAGGGCATACCGCTCTGCCGGAAAAGCAGTCGGCGATTTTTAGCCATAAAAAGAGGCTCTTTTTGGCTGGCTGCCTACTATCACGGCAATAGGAGCACTTAAAATTGAGGAAAGTTAACGGATCAGCTTAATGAAAGGTGGAATTGTTTTATGAAAAGAAAATGGCTGGCTTTACTGCTGACATTAACGGCACTGATTTTGACCGCTTGCGGAGGGCAAATCAAAGACACGAACAAGGACAA
This sequence comes from uncultured Lachnospiraceae bacterium, assembly GCA_963550755.1. Taxonomy (GTDB): domain Bacteria; phylum Bacillota; class Clostridia; order Lachnospirales; family Vallitaleaceae; genus W11650. Next base: position 56,655 of record CAUVDV010000002.1, on the reverse strand, counting down.
GGAAACGGAAAGCGCCGATGACCAAAGCACGCAAACGACGACCAATGAAAGCACTTCCGATGTGATTACCGGACTCGCCAAAATTGACAGCGGCGCATGGCAGTATAATGCTGATGATGACGTCTATTATCAGATCGGGATTTATGAGTGCATGGCGCAGCAATAAGTATTTTAGGAAAGGAAGGCCGCATGCGTGAGGAAAAAATCATAGGGAAAAAACACTGCTTTCTTTATCATGAAAATGGCGCGTCAAAACTGCTGATTCAGCCGGTTGACGCACATGATCTGGAGTTGCTGGACAGGCAGGCGGCGCTGATGCGGGAGTCTTTTCCGCAGGCCTTTTATTTGACGGCGTTTTTGATAGAAGACTGGAATGATGATCTTTCTCCGTGGCCGGCGCGGGCGGTTTTTGGTGAAAAAGGCTTTGCCGGCGGCGCTGCGGAAACGCTGGCTTATATTGAAAGTGTTTTACTGCCTGAAATTTTACGGTCTGAGCCAAACTTGGATGAGCAAAGTATTGGTTTGGGCGGCTATTCTTTGGCCGGGCTGTTTGCTTTATGGGCGGCGTATCAAACCGGCCGATTCCGGGGGATAGCGGCGGCTTCGCCTTCCGTTTGGTTCCCCGGCTGGGAAGAATATATAGACCAGCGGCCGGCTTGGGCGGAGAAGATTTATTTAAGCCTGGGGGATAAGGAAGAAAAAACCAAAAATAAAACGATGGCCCGGGTCGGAGCCAATATTCGAAAGCAGCAGGAAGTCCTAGTGGCTTCGCCGGCCGGTAAAGACTGCGTTTTGGAATGGAACGCCGGCAATCATTTTACCGCGTCCGAGGAACGGATGGCCAAGGGATTTAGCTGGCTATTGGGGAAGCTTTAACCGCGGTAAAAATAGTTGAGAAATGTTTTTTTGAGCAGCGGGATAAGGTGCTGTTTAAAAAAATACAGTGCGGTGAGTTTATCCGCCGGCGGTTTGCGAATTGTTTTGAGTAAGGGAAAGAAGGTGTCAGCCAGTTGAATGCGGAAATGACTATAGAGCGGATCGTAGAAAAACTGAAACAGGACGAAAGAAATAAGGCCTACACGGAAAAGGGGATCCCACCTATTTTTCAAATCAGCGGTCAGGCCAGGCTTTTGATTATTGGTCAGGCCCCCGGGAAAAAGGTGGAGGAGTCGCGAGTTCCGTTTCAGGATAAGTCCGGCGAAAAGCTGATGGCTTGGCTGGGCATTGACAAAGATGTGTTTTATTCTCCGGCGGTAGCCATTATGCCGATGGATTTTTATTATCCCGGCAAAGGCAAAAGCGGCGATCTGCCGCCGCGGCCTTTTATCGCCCAGGAGTATCATCAGCTGCTGCTGCGCCAAATGCCGCAGATTAAGCTGACGCTTTTGATCGGCAAATATTCGATGGAATATTATTTGAAAGATAGGGCGCAGCGCAATTTGACGGAAACGGTTCGGCGTTATCGGGATTATTTGCCGGAATATTTTCCGATTGTTCATCCCAGTCCGCTTAATTTTCGCTGGCAGGCTAAAAATCCATGGTTTGAGCAGGAAGTCGTCCCGGAACTGCAAAAAATGGCCAGGGCAATAGTAAGCGCTTGACCGGCTTTATGCGCGAAAGCAAGCTTTCAGATCATATCCAGCCTAAATATAATATTGCTATATTGCTTACAGTTCAGGCAAGCCATTCGTAATTCGGCGAAATCTGCTTGCCCAAGCGATAAGCAAAAAATTGTAGCGAAACCCAAAAAAATATGATATAATGTTGCGCAGTAAAGGCGTGAGTGCAGGCTGCTCGTCAAAAAACGCGGGTATGCTCCGCATACCTAAGCGTTTTTGGCGAGCAGGCTATATGAGCGGCGATGCGGAGAGAAAATCCGTCAGGATTTTCTCATTGCGCTCACGCCACCCGGCCAGCGAGTACAAGGTGTGAGTTAAAAACGCGGGTATGCCCCGCATACCTAAGCGTTTTTGGCGAGCAGGCTATATGATTTATTTAATTGATGATACGTCAGAGAAAGGAGGAATGGAAATGCAGACAAAAACACCGGAAGAGCTATATCAAATATTAATTGCCAGAATTAAGAGATATCATCCGTCGGAAGACGTGACGATGATTGAAAAAGCCTATCATCTGGCCAAATCAGCGCATGAGGGACAACTCCGCAAATCCGGCGAGCCATATATCATTCATCCTTTGTCGGTCGCCATCATTTTGGCGGATTTGGAACTGGATAAAGAATCGATTATTGCCGGGATCCTGCATGATGTAGTGGAAGATACGGTTTATTCGATCGACCAGATTTGGGAGCTGTTCGGCGACGACGTGGCGCTCTTAGTTGACGGCGTGACCAAGCTGACCAACATTCCCTATACGGCTTCGCAGGAAGAAATTCAGGCGGAAAACTACCGGAAAATGTTTCTGGCGATGGCCAAGGACATTCGGGTCATTTTGATTAAACTGGCCGATCGCCTGCATAATATGCAGACGCTGAAATCCATGCCGCGAGAAAAACAGCTGCGGATCGCCACTGAAACGCTGAATATTTATGCGCCGCTGGCAAATCGCTTGGGTATCAGCAAAATCAAGGCGGAGTTGGAGGACTTGTCGCTGAAATATTTGGACGAGGAGGCCTATCATGATATTAAGGAAAAGGTGGCTAAAAAGTTCAGCGAGCGGGAAGACTTTATCCGGGATATTGTTAAGGATGTAAAAAAACATATTGCAGAGGCCGGCATCAAAGCCGAGGTCATGGGCCGGCCCAAGCATTTTTTCAGTATTTATAAGAAAATGGTCAATCAGGATAAAACGATTGATCAGATTTATGATTTATTTGCCATTCGGGCGATTGTTGATTCGATCAAGGACTGCTATGGCGTGCTGGGAATTATTCATGAAATGTATAAACCGATTCCGGGGCGGTTTAAGGATTATATCGCCATGCCCAAGGTCAATATGTACCAGTCGCTCCATACGACCCTGATCGGCCCCGGCGGCGAGCCGTTTGAAATGCAGATCAGAACCTTTGAAATGCACAAGACGGCCGAATATGGTATCGCCGCCCACTGGAAATATAAGGAAAATCAAAGCGGCATCAGCACGGCGGTGAAGGAAGAGCAAAAACTGAACTGGCTGCGCCAGATTTTGGAATGGCAGCGGGATATGTCGGACAATAAAGAATTTATGGACGCTTTAAAGACTGACTTGAATATTTTTAATGATCAGGTGTACGCTTTTACGCCCAAGGGTGAGGTTTATAATCTGCCCAGCGGCTCGACTCCGATTGATTTTGCCTATATGATCCACAGTGCGGTCGGCAATAAGATGGTCGGCGCCAGAGTCAACGGCAAGATCGTGACCTTTGACTACACGATTGCCAACGGCGATCAGATTGAGATTTTGACTTCGCAGAATTCCAAAGGCCCCAGCCGCGACTGGCTGAAAATCGCCAAGAGCACGCAGGCCAAAAACAAGATTAATGCTTGGTTCCGCAAAGAAAACAAGGAAGATAATATTCTGCGGGGCAAGGATTTGCTGGAAAAAGCAGCCAAATTAAAGGGCCTGCCGATGGATAAGATTGCTGCGGTTAAGTACCAAAAGAAAGCCATGCAGCGCTACGGTTTTCTTGACTGGGACTCAGTTTTGGCGGCGATTGGTCACGGCGGTTTAAAAGAGGGACAGGTCTTAAATCAACTGCTGGTATATTATGAAAGAGATCTAAATAAGGAACGTAAGCCCGAAGAAATTTTAAAGGAAGTTGTTGAAACCCAAAAGATTCATCCCAAAAAGACCAAGTCCGGGATTGTGGTTAAAGGAATTGAAGATTTGGCGGTTCGCTTTTCCCAGTGCTGCACGCCGATTCCGGGCGATGAGATTGTCGGCTATGTGACCAGAGGCAGAGGGATCAGCATTCACCGGACGGATTGTGTTAATATTATCAATTTGACTGAAGATGAAAGAGAGCGGCTGATTGACGCCGAATGGCAGCAGGACAGCGAAACCAGAAAAGACCAGATGATTTACAAGGTCGATATTCAGGTGATTGCCGCCGACCGGCCGGCGCTGGTAGTGGATATCAGCCGGGTGGTTGCCGATTCGGCCATCAATATGGTAAACTTCAGCGCCCGCAAGGTTGACGTTACCCATGCGGTGATCAGCTTGACCTTAGAAATTCGGAATAAACAGGAACTGGAAAATTTATTGCGTAAGCTGAGCGGGATTGAAGGCGTTTATGAAGTGATAAGGACCAAGGGTTAGCGCGGGGATGGAAGTACGATAAATATGATACCAAGCCGGCATGAAGGCTATGCGGTGGAAAATCCGGAAGATACCGCCGGCAAGCGGTATGGAAAGCCGGCAAGCGGAAAAACGGCGGTGCAGGACGAAAGAAGCCGCTGCTTACTAAGTAAAATATGCCTGAACTGAACAGGAAAAGCGATCGGCGGGCAGGTTAGAGCGGCGGTGGAGTAAGGAGGTTGGCATGAAGGTAGAAAAAAAGATTACCGGTATGCTTCAGGAAAATTGTTATTTGGTGCTGAGCGATGCGAAAACAGCAGTTATCGTTGATCCGGGCGATAACGCAGCGCTTTTGATTGAACGGATCAAAGAGCTGGGCGTACAGCTAAAAGCAATTTTAGTGACGCATACGCATTATGACCATATTGGGGCGGTTGACGCGTTGCGGGCGGAGTTTGCGGTCAAGTCCTATGTCCCGGTAGGCGAGCAGGAAATGATTGCCGATCCGATGAAAAACTTGTCCGGGCTTTATGCCGATACGGCTATTACGGCAGCGGCCGATGAACTGGTGGACGAGGGACAAACGCTGGACTTCGGCGACGGTCTGCGCTTTGAAACGCTGCTGGTGCCGGGACATTCGCCGTACAGCATTTGTTATTATATGCCGGACAGCGGCTGTGTTTTTGCCGGCGATACCTTGTTTCGGCAAAGCGTCGGCCGGGTTGATTTGTACGATGGACCGGCTACGGACTTGCTGAATAATATTAAAGAAAAATTATTAGTTCTGCCGGAAAATACGGTCGTTTATGCCGGGCATGGCTTAAACACAACCATCAAAGCGGAAAAAGAAACCAATCCGTTTTTAACGGAAGAGGGATTGTGGATGTTTTAACAAAAAGGCGTTTCTTACGGGAAACGTCTTTTTTGCAGACATTGGCACAAAAGAGATACCATAGAGGTATTTGCGGTGCATTTGGTATGTTCATGCGTGTAAACGGAGGAGAGCGGCCATGAGGCCGGCGGCGGAGGAAATGGTATGATAATAGGATATGACTCGGAAAGGCTGCATCACGCCCTGCATCCTTTGTTTTTGACAATAGATCCGGACAGCCGGTGGTTTACCGGCGCGGATGGCGGACAAGCAGACTGGTATTTCGCGGGCGCGGAGCAGGGTTTTTCCATGCGCCGGGGAAAGAATAAAAAGGTTCTGGTGGCTGACCTGTACGCGGTTAAGCGGGAGATTTATGATTATTTTTTCCGGCAGGAGGGAGTTCGGCTGCCGTGGGGAATTATATCTGGCATCCGGCCGACGAAGCTGGCCCGGCAAATTCGGGAAAAAGAAAAAACAGCTGATTTAGGCGCTTTTCAGCAAAAACTATGGCAAATTGACCGAATCAGTCCGGAAAAGGCGGAGCTTTTGTGGCAGGTTTTGCGGACCGAGGATCAATACTTGCAAGGCCGCGGACAAGCGGCAGGACAGCATTTGTATATTGGGATTCCCTTTTGCCCCAGCCGCTGCTATTATTGCTCATTTGCGGCGGGGGTGGTGCAGCCGGGTGATGATAAGCTGACGCAGTATGTTCGTTTGCTTGGCCGGGAACTGGCGGAACTAAAAGAACTGTGGCAGGAAAAAAAGCTGCGGACGGTGTATATTGGCGGCGGCACGCCGACGGTCTTAAGCGCCGATTTGCTGCGGGAGCTGCTGACGGATTTGGCGGCAGCCGTTGATTTAAACGGGCTGGAAGAATTTACAGTCGAAGCCGGCCGGCCGGATACGATCAGCCCGGAAAAGCTTGATATTTTGCGGCAGTTCGGCGCCAGACGAATCAGTATCAATCCGCAAAGCTTTTCGGATCAAACATTGATTCGAATCGGCCGCAGCCATACGGTGGCCGAAGTGTTTGCCGCCTATGAGGCGGCCAGAGAGCGCGGCTTTCTCATCAATATGGACTTGATTTTTGGCCTAGAAGGGGAAAGCCTGGCTGATGCGGAAAATTCCTTTCGGCAAATAGAAAAGCTGCGGCCGGACAATATCACCGTCCATACGCTGACGCCGAAGCGCGGCGCCGACTTGTCGCAGCAGCAGAAACAGGCGATTTGGCAGGGCGGTCAGGGCATTGGCGCCATGCTGGATAATTGGCGGAGTTATATGCGGCAGGGCGGCTGGCAGCCATATTATTTGTACCGGCAAAAAAATATTTATTTTGAAAATGTCGGTTACAGCCTGCCGGGAGCGGAATGCATTTACAATATGGAAACCATGCTGGAGCGGCAGTCCGTTATTGCGATCGGCGCCGGCTCGATTTCTAAAAAAGTGGAGGCCGATAAAATCAGCCGCTATGATATGCCAAAAGAATGGCAAGCGTACCGGGACAGCTTGGCGGAAAGGCTGGCGCAAAAACGGCGGTTTTTCCTATAATCGTTTCTATGGGCGGCTCTTGACCGGATAGGATAGTTTTTGATTTAGAAAAGCTTTAACAAAATGGTAATTCAGGGAACAGTAAATCAAAAAAATGAGGTTTACTGTTTTTGGCCGCGCAAAATTAGAAAAGTTACTATTAATTTATAAATTGGATGAATTCTAAGCGTCTGACTTGACGTTATATATATAATATGATACTATAAAAAACAGAAATACCACAATAAGTGCACAGTACTTGGAAATATGTTGAATGATCATGACAAAGAACGATATTATCAGCAGGCATATTTAGTTTTTATTATTAGTAGGAAAATTAATCGCTGCGGTTTAGGCTAGGACTTCATTTGACAATGCTTTTTCAAAAAATATTGACCGGATATGTTGGCTAAGCGGCTGTTATTAAAAGGCGGTTTGGTCACTTTTGCTTTCGTTTTTGCTGAGCTGTATTATTTTAAAATAAACTATATAAATTAAGGAGAATATTATGAAATCTGCTGTTTATTTAAAAGCTGGTCAAGTTGGTTTAGCTGACATTGACCATCCTCAAATCCAAGACGCTGATGATGCAATTATTCGTGTCGTCCGTACCTGTGTCTGCGGATCAGACCTCTGGTCTTATCGAAATAAGGACATCAAAGCCGGCCACATGAATAGCGGGCACGAAGCGATTGGTATCGTTGAAGCGACCGGTGCTAATGTGACAACGGTCAAGCCCGGTGATTTTGTGATTGCGCCTTTTACCCATGGCTGCGGAGAGTGTGACGCCTGTCACACCGGATTTGACGGTACCTGCGACAATCATATTGGAAATAACTGGTCCAATGGTGTGCAGGCGGAATATATTCGTTTTGAATTTGCCAACTGGGCTTTGGTGAAAATCCCCGGGCAGCCGTCTGACTACACGGAAGGGATGCTGAAATCTCTTTTAACCTTAGCAGATGTTATGCCGACAGGCTACCATGCGGCTCATATGGCAGAAGTTAAGCCGGGGGATAGGGTCGTTGTCATCGGTGACGGCGCTGTCGGACAGTGTGCTGTCATAGCGGCCAAAATGCGCGGCGCTTCTCAAATAGTTCTGATGAGTCGGCACAAAGAACGTCAAAAAATGGCTCTGGAGTCAGGCGCAACTGCAATTGTAGAAGAACGCGGCGAAGAAGGAATTGCCAAGGTGCGGGAAATCCTTGGCGGCGGTGCAGACGCAGCGCTTGAATGCGTGGGAACAGAAGCCTCAATTGATCAAGCGCTGGGTGTGCTTCATAACGGCGGCCGGATCGGCTTTGTCGGTGTACCGCACAATGCGAAACACCCAATTGGATCAACGTTTGCTCAAAACCTCACGATTGGCGGCGGCGCAGCATCCGTAACGACTTATGACAAGCAAATCTTGCTGAAGGCCGTCCTTGACGGCGATATTAACCCTGGACGGGTTTTTACTCACACCTATAAGTTGGAAGAAATTGACCAAGCCTATAAAGATATGGATGAGCGTAAGACGATCAAGTCTATGATTGTAATGGATTAATATTATACAGGAAAGCATTCAGCGCCATAGGAACAAGCAGCCTATGGCGCTTGATTTTAGATTGTTCAATTTCAACTTGTTCAATTTCAACCAATGCGCGAAACCGGTTATAGTGACAATTCTGTCACTATGTGGTGTAATAATGTCACTTCGGAAAGCGAGGGACAGAACATGAACTTAGGAAAAGAAACAGAAATGCTTGAATTCAAAAAGACAACAGGCGAAATGAAAGAGGCGATGATCTCCATCTCGTCCATTCTGAATAAGCATGGGATCGGAACACTCTATTTCGGCGTGAAGCCTAACGGAGACGTCTGTGGGCAGGATGTTTCTGAGTCATCGCTCAGAGATGTGTCCCGCGCCGTATATGAAAGCATACTCCCTCAAATCTATCCTGTTATCGAAGAAGTCATTCTGGATGGAAAGCACCTGATCAAGGTTGAATTCAACGGTGATCATACGCCCTACTCTTCATCCGGGAGATACTATCTTCGGACTGCCGACGAAGATCGGGAGGTCACGCCGGAAGAACTAAAAAGCTTTTTCGTTTCCAATGAATATCGTGAGAAATGGGAGAAAACGTCTTCCACTGCATCAGTGAAACAGGTTGATAAGAACGCTGTAAAAGCATTTTGGCAAAAAGCCATTTCTGCCCGAAGAATCCCAGAAGGAAGATATACTTGCCCCGTTATTCTGAAACGGTATGGACTTGTCAACGGAGACAATCTCAATAACGCAGGCGAATATCTATTCGGAAGCACGCTTCCTGTCACTTTGAAAGCGGCCATATTTGCGACGGACGAGAAGCTCACCTTCCTTGACATGAAGCTGTTTGAGGATAACATCTATAATCTTCTCGGAATCGCTGAGGAGTACATACTTAAAAACATTCGATGGAAAAGCGAGATCATTGGCACAGGGCGAACTGAGACACCGGAAATCCCTGTGGCGGTTATCAGAGAGGTGATAGCCAACAGCTTCGCCCATGCTATCTACAATGGACGTACAAGCCATGAAATTTGCATCCATCCTGGCATGATCACGATTTACAGCCCCGGTGAATACGCCAGCACTCATAAACCGGAAGACTACATGAAGGGCAATTATGAGTCTGTGATCCGAAACGCAACGATTGCCAAGATCCTTTATCTCAACAAGTCGATTGAACAGTTTGGGAGCGGATTTAAGCGGATTAACAGCCTGTGCAAAGATGCCGGAATACGCTTCTCATATAAGAGTGATGAGCTTGGATTCAAGTTCATCCTGTATCGCCCGGAGCTTCAAAGTGACATTCTAAGTGTCACTTTGGATGTCACTTTGAACGAGACAGAGATGGCTGTGCTTGCTATCTTGAAACAGAAGCCGGATTCTTCGCGAGGCGAGATTGCGAACAAGATTTCTAAAACGGTCAGGACTGTACAGAGAGCTTTGGATTCTTTGAGAGACAAGGGTTATATCCAACGCGTCGGTTCCAAACAGGAGCCCCGATGGGAGGTGCTGAAGTAAGATGGGTATGAGCAGGATTGAGAACGTTGAACTGACAGTATTATGTGTGATTGAAAATAGGCAATAAGTCCTCTATCGCCGAGGTTTAAGGCACGGGCCTTCTGTAGGAACGAAATACCCCTCGTACAAATCGTCAGATTTGTGCGAGGGGTATTTCGTTCTCAAACGGCGAGGCCTTTTTTCTGTTGTATCCATTCCTTAGTGCACCTCCCGGACGTCTGCCTGATGGAGCAGGTTCCTGCCCTAGTTGATGGTCATGAAATTCTCCAGTGTATCCCTTCGGATGATCGTTTTTCGTCCCACTACGGCATGGTAAGTATTGAAGAAAGGAACTTGCGATCAAAGCAGTGTTTGGCTGAAACAAAAAAATGAATAAATAGAAACTCAAAATTGCAAAACGAGAAAAAAACAGAAAAAAAACGGCGCAAGAAAAACAAAAATGAAAGTTTAAAAAGTTTGACTTGCAAAAAAATATATGATATACTAAAAGCTAATTAGTGATCCCGCTTCCCTGTGTTTGTTTGGCGGGTGGCTTGAGTTGATAAAGGATGGTTATCCTTTCGGCAAACGAATTGTTCGGTTTGCTTAGGCGATAACAAAATACTTTGTCCGACAGAGAAAATTTAACACAAAGGCTCCGCAAAGTGTAAATTTATATTGCTTTTTTCCAAAAGGAGAAAACCTTTTTAGGCGGATGACGGAAAGGAACCTGTTTACTGCTGACCATAAGGAGAAGATATGAAAAGAATACTTGAAAAATTAGCGATCCCTGCGGACGTGAAAGAAATGTTAAGAAACGGCAAAGGTATTGTCGTGCCCAGAAACAGAGAGCATTTAATTGATCTTACTTATGAAGGCGCAGTTAACGGCGAGGTGGAAGTAGCCTATGATGCCGGTGAAAAATGCCGGGTAGTCGAGGCGACGGTGATGAAGGCCAAGAACGGAGCGGTGGTCAACTACCCGGAGGCGTATATGCGCCGGCGCGACCCGAACTGTATGGCGATCGCCGATGATAAGCCAACCGATAAGCCCAGGTTTCGGGACAAGTACGGCTATGAGTTTTCAGGGCTGCGGACGGAAACCTTAAAGTGGCTGGGCGAAAGAGAATTGATTGTTATGCCCTTTACCGCCGGTTCGGCGATTGATTTGACGCTGTCTTATCCGGCGCTGCTGATCGCCCCGAAAAATGCCGGTTTTTTTGCGGCGGCGCTGGCTGATTTACAAGGCTTTATTCCGGCGGAAAGGATTCCTGCTGATTTTACGCCGCAGGCTATTTTATTTGTGGCGCCGCCTTTTCGGCATACGCATTTTAACGGCAAACAAGTTGTTGTCCATAACCGTTTGGATAAAATGCATGAGATTTTCGCCTATAATCTCTATCCGGGACCGTCTGCCAAAAAGGGAATTTACAGCATGCTGTTAAATATCGGGGAAAGAGAGGGCTGGACAACGATTCATGCTTCTTCGGTTGAGGTGATTACCCCCTATGATAATGTGCTGACGATGCTGCATGAGGGCGCCAGCGGCGGCGGAAAATCAGAAATGCTGGAAGCCATTCACCGCGAACCGGACGGCCGGGTCAAGGTATCGACCAACAGCATTACGCAGGAAGCGTATTATTTGGAATTAAACGATAGCTGTGAGCTGCACCCGATCACTGATGATATGGCCTTGTGCCACTCGTCCTTACAGGATGGGAGCGGCAAGTTAGTCATCCAGGATGCGGAAACCGGCTGGTTTTGGCGGGTAGATCATATCACCCAATACGGGACGGCGCCGCTGACTGAGCGGCTGACGATTCATCCGCAGGGGCCGCTGATTTTTCTGAATATGATGGGCCGGCCGGACGCGACCTGCTTGATCTGGGAGCATACCATGGATACGGAAACCAAGCGCTGTCCCAATCCCAGAGTAGTGATGCCGCGTGATTATGTGCCCGGCGTGGTCAAACGTTCAGCCAGAGTGGATATTCGCTCTTTTGGCGTACGGGTGCCGGTTTGCACCAAAGAAAATCCGAGCTACGGAATTATGGGCTTTTTGCATTTGCTGCCGCCGGCGCTGGCCTGGCTGTGGCGCTTAGTTGCGCCCCGCGGTCACGGCAACCCCAGCATTTTGGATACAGACGGCATGCATAGTGAAGGCGTTGGCTCGTATTGGCCGTTTGCCACCGGCCGGATGGTTGATCAGGCCAATCTCTTGCTGACGCAGATTCAAAATACGCCGAATACCCGCTATGTGTTAATTCCCAATCAGCATGTCGGCGCGCATAAGGTCGGCTTTATGACGGAGTGGCTGGATCGGGAATATTTAGCCAGAAAAGGTAATTTTAATTTTAAAGAGCATCAAATTTCACCGGCGCGCTGTACTTTGCTGGGCTATTGCCTGGAAAGCATTAAGGTGGACGGCAGCGAACTGCCCAAGAGTCTTTTAAAAACACATTTGCAGCCGGAGGTTGGCTTGGAAGGCTATGACGCGGGCGCCAAAATACTGGAAGACTTTTTTAAGGAAGAGCTGCAGAAATTCCTGCATCCTGATTTGCTGTCGCTGGGCCGGCAGATTATTGAGGCCTACTTAAACGGCGCTTCGGTGGATGAGTTGGCGGCGCTGCTTTGATTTGGCGGCGGTTCGGCAGCCGCAGCTTTGCTTGAGGTGGTGAAAGTTTGCTTGCAAAAGCAATATCACGTATCAATATCTTTCATTGTCATGAAGGATAAGCTGCTTGAACTGTGCTTGTTTTTTAGCTTTTAATGAACAGCATAAATTTGTGCCTGCAGATTTATGCTGTTTTTGAGAGCAATGATGTGCAGGAGAAAAACCGCAGAACCTGCTCCTTTATTCATGCGGAATAAGGAGAGCAGAGGGCAGCTTAAAAATGCGGACGGGCTGAACTTATGGCGGAGCCGAACCAAAATCGAAAGTTGCAAGGAGATACCAAATGGAAACTTATCAGGATATAAATAAAAAAACCATTGATAAATGGATTGAGGAAGGCTGGGAATGGGGGAAACCGATTTCGCATGAGGAATATGTCAGGGCTCAAAATGGGAAATGGGATGTTTTGCTGACGCCAACCGTTGCGGTCCCGCATGAATGGCTGGGAGAGCTAAAAGGAAAGAAGATTTTGGGCTTAGCCTCAGGCGGCGGACAGCAAATACCGATATTTACTGCCTTGGGCGCAGAATGTACAGTGCTGGATTATTCTGCGCGGCAAATAGAAAATGAACTTTTAGTGGCCGCCAGAGAAGGTTACCAGATCCAAGCCGTAGAAGGGGATATGACCAAAAGATTGCCGTTTGAGGACGAAGCTTTTGATATTGTCTTTCATCCGGTTTCCAACTGTTATATTGAAGATGTGCAGCATGTCTTTAATGAAGCGTACCGGGTTTTAAAAAAAGGCGGCATCTTTCTGGCCGGGCTGGGAAATGAGATCAATTATATGGTCGATAGTGAGGAAAAGGAAATTATCTGGAAAATGCCTTTTAATCCTTTAAAGGACGAAACGGCAAAAGCTTTCATGGTGGAAGAAGACTGCGGCATGCAGTTTTCCCATACTATGACTGAGCAAATAGGCGGCCAATTAAAAGCGGGCTTTGCGCTGCTTGATATATATGAAGATACCAATGGGGTGGGCCGGCTGCATGAATTGAATATTAAAACATATATTGCAACGAAGTCAGCGAAATTATAGGGTGATTTTTTTAGGCTTGACAGGTTGAAGGTGAGTGCTTCAACCGGGGAAAATGGAATTAGATGGTTGGCGGATAGAAAGCGGAGGTAAATAATGGCAATTCAAGTAAAAAGTGAAATCGGAACATTAAAACGGGTGCTGCTGCATCGGCCGGGGGAGGAATTGGAGCATTTGGTGCCGAGAGATTTGGAGCGGCTGTTATTTGATGATATCCCTTATTTAAAAACGGCTTGCCGGGAGCATGACCAGTTCGCCGAGATTATGCGGGCGGAGGGGATTGAGGTCGTTTATTTGGAGGATTTGACGGCGGAAACGCTAAAAGCCCATCCGGAGCTGAAAACGCCGTTTATTCAGCAGTTTATTACCGAAGGCGATGTGGCCGATCAAAAAATGCGGGAATATTTGTTTTCCTATTTTAATGAGATCCCGGAAGAAAAGCAGTTGGTTCTGAAAATGATGGCCGGGGTCAGAGCGGGGGAGCTGAGCATCAAGCACAGACGGCCGCTGGCTGATTTGGTTAAGGCGGTCAGTCAATTCATTCTTGACCCGATTCCCAATTTGTATTTTACCAGAGATCCCTTTGCCTGCATTGGCAGAGGCGTCAGCTTAAACTGCATGTATTCCCATACCAGAAGGCGGGAAACGCTGTTCGGCAAGCTGATTTTGGAAAATCATCCGGATTTTGCCGGTCAGGTGCCGTTCTACTACAAGCGGGAATTTCCTTATGCGATTGAAGGCGGCGATGTTTTAAACCTAAACGGCAAGGTATTGACGATGGGTATATCACAGCGGACAACGGCCGAAGCGATTGAGCAGTTGGCGCAGAATATCTTTGCTGATGAAGCGGCGGAGATTGAAACTATTTTGGCGCTGGTGATCCCGCCGATTCGGGCGTTTATGCATTTAGATACGGTCTGCACGCAGGTTGATTATGATAAGTTTACGATTCATCCCGGAATTTTGGGGACATTGCGGATTTTTAAAATCCAAAAGGGCGATCAAAAGGGCAAACTAAAAGTCGCAGAAATGAACGCTTCGCTGGCGGAGATCTTGGCACAGCATTTGGAGCTGGATAAGGTGACGCTGATTCAGTGCGGGGGAAAAGATGCGATCGCTTCCGAGCGGGAGCAGTGGAATGACGGCTCTAATACTTTATGCATCAAACCGGGGACGGTTATTGTGTATGACCGCAATTATGTGACCAATGAAACGCTGCGTGAAAACGGCGTCAGAGTGCTGGAAATGACCAGCTCCGAGCTTTCCCGCGGCCGGGGCGGCCCGCGCTGCATGAGTATGCCGTTGGTCAGGGAGGAGATATAAAAGAACAAAAAAGCGGAGTGAAAATTCCGCTTTTTTTTGTTTCGCTCTTTACATTTGCCGGATTTCTGACTATAATAAAAAAGTGTTCTGGGCGCAGAGCCTGCCTTAGCGCAAGCCGAGCTTTAGCAAGTTAAAAACCGGTTAAAAAGGAAGCGCTGGTTTTTGACAGGGAAAGTTTAAGAAAAGAATAAGCGCTGAACAAACCGCTTTTTCCGAAATGGGGGAAAGCGCTGAAAAAGACTAAATAGAGAAAAAGGAGTTTATCATGGGAAAAAAGCCATATTACATCACTACGGCCATTGCTTATACATCAAGGACGCCGCATATCGGGAATACCTATGAGATTGTGCTGACCGACAGCATTGCCAGGTATCACCGGCTGGCGGGCGAGGATGTTTTTTTCCAGACCGGTACGGACGAGCATGGTCAGAAAATTCAGCAGCAGGCGGAATTAGAAGGAATCACGCCGAAAGAGCATGTTGATAAGATCGCCGGCGAGGTCAGACAAATTTGGGATATGATGAATACTTCCTATGATAAGTTTATTCGGACGACAGACGCCGATCACGAGGCGGTCGTGCAGAAAATTTTCCGTAAGCTGTATGAACAGGGCGATATTTATAAAGGAAAATATGAAGGCATGTACTGCACCTCCTGCGAGGCTTTTTATACCGCTTCGCAGTTAGTTGACGGCAAATGCCCGCAGTGCGGCTCGGAAGTGACGCCGACCGCAGAGGACGCGTATTTTCTGCGGCTCAGCAAATATCAGGATCGGCTGATGAAGCATATTGAGGAGAACCCGCATTTTATTCAGCCGGAGTCGCGCAAAAACGAAATGGTTAATAACTTTTTAAAGCCGGGCCTACAGGATTTGGCGGTCAGCCGGACATCCTTTACCTGGGGGATTCCGACCACGGTTGAGGACGGGCATGTCATTTATGTTTGGATTGACGCGCTCAGCAATTATATTACCGGTATTGGCTATGACCCGGACGGCTCGAGCGAGCAGTTTAAAAAATACTGGCCGGCGGACGTGCATGTCATCGGCAAGGATATTCTGCGCTTTCATACCATTTATTGGCCGATTATGCTGATGGCTCTGGGCGTGCCGCTGCCGAAGCAGGTATTTGGCCATCCATGGCTTTTGATGGGAGCAGATAAGATGAGTAAGTCCAAGGGCAATGTGATTTATGCCAAGGATTTGGTTGACCGCTATGGTGTGGACGCTGTCCGCTACTATCTGCTCCATGAAATGCCCTTTGCCAGCGACGGCTCGCTTAGCTATGAGCTGGTGATTCAGCGGATCAACAGCGATTTGGCCAATGTTTTGGGCAATTTGGTCAATCGGACCATTGCTATGCAGAAAAAATATTTTAACGGCCAGGTTTTGCCGCCGGCCTCCAAAACCCAAGCGGATGAGGAGTTGATCGCGCTGGCTTTGGCAACGCCGGGGCTGGTGGATGAAAGAATGAGAGAACTTCGGGTAGCGGATGCGATGGACGCGATTTGGGCGCTGCTGCGCCGCTCCAATAAATATATTGATGAAACCGAGCCGTGGCTGCTGGCCAAAGACGAAGCGAAAAAAGAGCGTCTGGCGACGGTAATGTATCATTTGCTGGAGGCGATTCGGTTTTCGGCGGTCTTGCTCCAGCCGTTCCTGCCGGAAACAGCCGAGCGGATTTTTAAGCAGATTAATTCGCAGAAAAAGGATTTGGACAGCTTAGCTTTCTTTGACGGCATGACGGCCGGCAGCTTGGTCGGCGAAGCCGAGGTGCTGTTTGCCCGGATTGACGAGGCTAAGGAATTGGCGGCGCTGGCGGCTCTGTCCGCTACAAAAGAAAATGCGGACGCCGGACAAAAAGAAAGTGAGAAAAAGCCGGAAGAACAGGAAAAAGCAGAAAGCAAGCCGGAGATTGGAATTGATGATTTTGCCAAGATTGATTTGCGGGTCGGACATATTTTAGAATGTAAGCGGCACCCGAAAGCCGATAAGCTTTTGATTTCGCAGGTCAAGCTGGGCGATGAGGTGCGGCAGATTGTTTCGGGCGTGGCGGCGCATTATACGCCGGAGGAAATGGTCGGCAAGCAGGTGGTCGTGGTGGCGAACTTAGCGCCGATTAAGCTGAGAGGCGAGTTGTCGCAGGGAATGCTGCTCTTTGCCGATACGGCGGACGGCCAGCTGAAAGCCGTTACTCTGGACGGTCCGGTCGAAAGCGGTATGCCGGTAAAATAAACGGCGCGGCACACGCTAAGCAAATAAAGAAAAAGGCGGAAAGCGCTGAAAACGCGACTTTCCGCTGTTTCATATTGGGCGCTGCTTTGACTGGCGGCGGGCGCTGGACAATATTTTTTACTTAGCTAAACGACTGAAAAAAGAAAAACGAATGTTTAGCCATAATCAGCGGACAGCTTTTGAAATGCCGCGGCACATTAAAAAGAAAGCAACGAGCGACAGAAAGCTGCGCGGCCGGATAAAAGGAAAAGCAATAAAAAGGGACAGAGAAAGGACACGACTATGATTTTTGATACACATGCGCATTATGATGACGAAAGTTTTCAGCCGGACCGGGAAGCGGTTTTGCGCGGGCTGAAAGATAAAAATGTCGGCGCGGTCGTTAATATCGGTACGGATTTGAAAACTTCGCGTTATTCGATTGAATTATGCAAACGCTATGATTTTATGTATACCACGATTGGCGTGCATCCGCATGAAGTTAAGGATATGCGCGAGGACGATTTGGAGTATTTGCTGATGATGGCCGGTTATCCCAAGGTAGTGGGGATTGGTGAAATCGGGCTGGATTATCACTATGATTTTTCGCCGCGGGCGGCGCAAAGACTGTGGTTTCGCAGTCAGCTGGAGCTGGCTAAGAACTTAAAGCTGCCGGTCAGTATTCATAGCCGGGAAGCGGCGCAGGAAACTTTTGATATTTTAATGGACTCCGGCATTGGCTTGGTGGCCGGCGGTGTGATTCATGCTTATTCGGGCAGCGCGGAAATGGCGGCGGACTATGTCAAAGCCGGATTTTTCATCGGCATTGGCGGTGTGCTGACCTTTAAAAACGGGAAAAAGTTAGTCGAAGTGGCGGAAAAGATTGGGCTGGAGCATATTGTTTTAGAAACCGACGCCCCTTATTTGACGCCGGAGCCATATAGAGGGCGGCGCAATGATTCCTCGCTGCTTTCTTATGTAGTCGCTAAGCTGGCGGCAATTAAAATGCTGCCGCCGGAAGAGATCGAGCGGGTTACCTGGCAAAACGCCTGCCGCTTATGGCAGCTGAATTAAACAGACGAAGGCAGCCGCTTTTTGGCGGCTGCCTTTCTTGCGTTTATTAGCCGGAAGGAAATAAAGAGAAGATAAATCTATTGAAGATATAGCTAAAAGGATAAGAGGAGAGCAAAATGGTGAAAAATAGTGAGCTGCATAAGGCGAACAAAGCGAAAAAAGATGAGTTTTATACTCAGCTTGCCGACATAGAAAAAGAAATGCAGATTTATACTCATCATTTCCGGGATAAAATTATATTTTGTAATTGTGATGACCCGGAGCAAAGCAATTTTTGGAAATACTTTGAATTAAACTTTGAAAAATTGGGGTTAAAGAAGCTGATCGCGACCCATTTTAACTATGAAAAACCGACCTATAAATTAGAATTGTATCGAGCGGAGAATAAGAGCCGCCTGTTAAATAAAATAAAAACTCCTTTAAGACAAAATGGCGATTTTAGAAGTCCGGAGAGCGTTGCCATTTTAAAAGAAGCCGATATCGTGGCAACCAATCCTCCGTTTTCCCTTTTTAGGGAATATATTGACCAACTATTTGAATACAATAAAAAGTTCATTATCGTAGGCAATGTTAATGCCATAACCTATAAGAATGTATTTCCGCGGATTGCCGGGAATGAGTTATGGTTTGGGCATAGTATCCACAGCGGCGACCGGGAGTTTAGAGTCCCGGAAGATTATCCGCTGACAGCGGTCGGTTCCAGAGTTGATGAAAACGGAATAAAATACGTGAGAATTAAAGGGGTGAGATGGTTTACGAATCTTGACTTTAAAGAAAGACACAAAGATTTGATCCTGCATGCCAAGTATGCCCCGGAAAAATATCCAACATATGATAATTACGACGCAATAAACGTGGATAAGACAAAGGAAATACCGGTTGATTATAATGGCGTTATGGGGGTTCCTATTACGTTTTTAGATAAATATAATCCGGAACAGTTTGAAATTGTTGCTTTCAGAAAAGGAAATGATGGGAAAGATCTGGTATATTCGCTGCCGGGCACAAACGATGGCCAACAGATCGTCCAGCCATACTTCCGAATACTGGTCCGAAAAATTAAGACAGCGTAGCCCAAAGGATAAAATGGTTGCTTTTGGTAAAAAATCACTAAAATAACAAAAAATTAGAACGTTTCAATTATATATTGACACGTTCTAATTAGCGTGTTATAATTCTTTTATTGGAAGTTGACGGTTTTTATATAAAACCGGCGCTTAAAACTAAACTTTTTTATGTTTATTCAAGCGGTCTTTTTCAGCGGACGGTTCTTTTGCGGCAGCCGCTTGGGCAAAGCCCGGTGTTTCGGCAGAACGAGCTGTTTCGACAGAAAGCAAAGCTTTAGACAGGGAAGTTTGGCAAAAAGAAAAATGATTTGACCATGCAGGGAGGAAACAAGGTATCATGAAACGAAAAATTGGGGTTACGATTTTGGCGCTTTTACTGGCGGCCGGAATGATGGGCTGCACCTCATCGGCACCGAAGGAAGAAAAGCCAAAAGAGGAAACGCAGCAAAGCACGGAAACTAAGCAGGAATCAGCGGCGGAAAAGCCGGCAGAAAAACCAGCCGATGAGCCGAAAACGGCCGACAATAAACCAACCGGCGAAAAGATCGTGCTGTACACCAATAATGGTTCGGACGGCCGCAAAGAATGGGTCAGGGAAGAAGCGGCCAAGGCCGGCTTTGATGTGGAAGTGGTTGAGCTGGGCGGCGGCAAGCTGACGGCCAGAGTGATTTCGGAAAAGAATCAGCCGATTGCCGATGTGGTTTGGGGACCGTCCGAGGCGCAGTTTAGCTCGATGAAAAAAGAAGATATTTTAATCAAGTGGACGCCGGTTTGGGTGGAGCAGGTCGAGGGCGTGGCCTATGTCAAAGACGGTATCAGCTATCCGTATGAGATCCAGCCGAAGATTATGCTGGCTAACTCAGATTTGTACACGGCGGAAACTGCCCCCAAAGATTATCCGGATTTGTGGGAAAAGGAAGAGTTTCACGGCAAATACGCGGTGCCGAACAAGTTTGACGGTACGACTAATCGGGCGATTTTATCCGGTATCTTAGTTCGCTATTTGGATAAGGACGCGGAAACCGGAATTTCGGAAGAAGGCTGGGAAGCGCTCAGACAATATTTTAAATACGGCTACCGCACGCCGGAGGGCGAGAATGACTTTGAGAATATGGCTAAAGGCAAGGTGCCGATTACGTTTACTTTTGCCAGTGGCTTAAAAAATAAGGCCGATGCTTTCCATCACAATCCTTTGATTATTACGCCGGCCATTGGTCTGCCCAGCAATACCAATCATATTGGTATCATTAAAAAAGACGATGCCAAGAAAACCGAAGAAGCGGAGCGCTTCGCCAACTGGCTGTGCGGCACTGAAACCATCGGCCGCTACGCGCAGCAGTTTGGTATTTTGCCGGCCAATAAGGAAGCAGTAGAGCAGGCGACCGATGCGATGAAGGAATTAAGTAAGAATATGAAAGCACAGGATATTGACTGGGATTTTGTCAACGATCATATCGAGGACTGGATTTCCAAAATTGAGCTGGAAATCTTGGAATAAGACGCTGCTTTAAAAAAGGCTTGAGAATAACAAATGGGGCTGCTGCATTTTTTTGTTCCTATACAGGATATTGAAAAGATGGATTGGGATCGACACAATATCTTGATAAGAATTTCTATTATGCGGCAGCCTCATTTCAGGAAAAGGAGAGGAAAATGATTCAGTTTCAGGATGTGGAAATCCGGTACCAGGATTTTGTGGCAATTCATGATTTAAACTTAGAAATTAAGGAAGGAGAGTTTTTTACTTTCTTAGGGCCGTCCGGCTGCGGCAAGACCACGACTCTGCGGGCACTGGTGGGGTTTAACATACCCAGCAAGGGCAGGATTTTAGTTGACGGCAAGGATATTACCCATAAGCCGATTGAAAAAAGAGGAATCGGTATGGTTTTTCAAAGCTATGCCCTGTTTCCGACCATGAGCGTGGAGGAAAATATTGTTTTCGCCTTAAAGCAAAGGAAAAAACCAAAGGATGAAATTGAAGAGACTCTCCGGAAAATGGCGGGGATTGTTAATTTAACGCCGGAGCAGTTAAAAAAGCGGGTAGACGAGTTATCCGGCGGGCAGCAGCAGCGGGTGGCGATTGCCCGGGCGCTGGCTTTGTCGCCTAAGATTTTGGCGCTGGATGAACCGCTTTCCAATCTTGACGCCAAGCTGCGCAAACAGCTGCGCCTGGAACTGAAAAAATTGCAGACCGATTTTGGCATTACCGTTATTTATGTTACCCATGACCAGGAAGAAGCATTGACGCTGTCGGATCGGCTGGCGGTCTTTAACAACGGCTTTGTCGAGCAGATCGGTACGCCCAAGGAGATTTATAATCACTCGCGGACGGAATTCGTATGTAATTTTATTGGCGACGCCAACCTGGTAACACCGCCTTTATTGGAGAAAATCAGCCGGCAAACGGGAGTAGAGCTGGATGCAGCGAAAAAAAGCTATATCCGCACCAATCGGGTCAGCACCCGCCGGCCGCAGGGCAATGTGGCGGAGCTGGAGGCTGTAGTTTCGGCGGTGGAATATTACGGCGTTTCTGCTCTATCCGAACTTTAACATTTTAAAAAGTTCTTTTATTGGCAAAAACGGCTTCAGTCTGGAGGCTTTTTCAAAGATCTTAAATTCCAAGCGGGCGTTGATGAGTTTTCGCAATTCCCTCCTGCTGGCGGTCAGTTTGTCGGTCACGGTCAACGCTGTCGGCGTGTTTCTGGTGCTGGTAACGGAATATTTTGAGATTACGGGTGCCAAAATTCTAAAGCTTTGCTATATGACTACTTTTATTTGTGGCAGTATCGTGATGGTAACCGCGTATAAGTTTATGTACGGGTCAGAGGGGCTTTTTACCAATGCTTTGGCGGGAGTGTTTGACATTAACCGCGAGTGGTTCAGCGGTTATTTGGCGGTGGTTTTTGTCCTGACCTTCAGCCGGACGACCAATCACTTGATGTTTTTAACCAACTCGATCCGGTCGATTGATAATCAGACCATTGAGGCGGCGCAAAGCATGGGCGTATCGCAGTTTAAGATTTTATGGAAAATCGTGCTGCCGACCCTGCGGCCGACTTTGTTTGCGGCTACGATTTTGATTTTCCTGTATGGCTTTAACGCCATGGCGGCGCCGCTGATTTTGGGCGGAGAGAAATTTCAAACCATTAACCCGCTGATTTTGAGTTTTTCGCAAACTTTAAATAACCGGCATTACGCGGCCATTATGGCAATGGTGCTGGGCATGGTAACGATGGCTTTGATTTTCACCTTGAATTATATTGAAAGAAAAGGCAATTATATGTCGGTGTCCAAGGTTAAGACCCGGCTGAAAAAGCAAAAGATTCAAAATCCGGTGGTTAATGTCATCGTGCATGCGCTGGCCTATTTTTTAGGGCTGGTTTACGTAGCGCCGATTATCATGATTATTTTATTTTCCTTTATGAAAGTAAATAGCCTCTATGCCGGGAAAATCCAGGATTTTACGCTGGATAACTATCGTCGCGTTTTTTCCGACCCTTATGTTTTCCGGCCGATTATCGTCAGTATTTTATATGCGGGAACGGCGGTGCTGATTGCGGCGGTCTTAATGCTTTTAGCAGGGCGCCTGATTCAGAAGAAAAAACATTGGACGGTCAGCCTTTTGGAGTATGTTCTTCATATTCCGTGGTTCCTGCCGGGAACGATGATTGCTTTGGGACTGGTCATGACGTATGACGTGGCCCGGCCGATTTTGGGCAATCAGATTTTAACCGGTACGATGGTGATTATGCTGATCGGCTATATTATCGTTAAGACGCCGTTTACCCTGCGGATGATCAAAGCGGCGTATTACGGAGTGGATAATTCCTTGGAAGAGGCGGCCAAAAACTTAGGTATTTCCGGGCCGGTTACCTTTTTCCGGATTATTTTGCCGATCGTGCTGCCGGCGGCGATTTCGGTCGGCTTAATTAACTTTGTCAGTTTGCTGGGCGATTATGAGCTGTCAGTCTTTTTATTTCATCCGCTGTATACACCGCTGGGCGTAGTGATTCGCGGCGCGACCGATCCTAATGCCGGCGCGGAAAGCAAGATGCTGACCTTTGTTTTCGCAGTGGTTATTATGATCATTAGCAGCGTGGCGGCTCGATTTGCCTATGGCCCCCAAAAAAGTAAGAGGAGAAGCGGATGAAAGATTATACCGATTTTTTACAAAAGCTGCGGACAGGCGGACACTTCGGCTATCCGGTAGCGCACCGGGCGCTGTACTCGACCGAGAAAAGAGAACCGGAAAATTCGCTGCCGGCGGTTGAGGCCTGTATCCGGCAGGGAATTTTATTCATTGAGATTGATTTGCAGGAAACAAGGGACGGCTATTTGATTTTAAGTCATGATCAAAGCTTAAAGCGGATGACCGGCCTGGAGGGCGATATTTGTGACCTGACCTTGGCGGAAATAAAAAAAGCCCGTTTGTACTTAGGCTCCGGCGACAGCCAAACGGCAACCGATTTTCAGGTGCCGGAGTTAGCCGAGCTTTTGCGGGCATTTAAGGACCGGGCGCTGTTTAATATTGATAAGGGCTGGGAATACCGGGAAAAGCTGCATTTTATTTTGCGCCGGGAAAACGCTTTTCATCAGGCGATTGTTAAATCAAACGCGGAAATTGATGAAGCGGCGGCCTTTTTGCGCCGAGCCGATGCCAAATTTTTGTACATGCATAAAATTTTTAATAAAGACATGGCCGCCTTGCCGGAAATGAAAGAAAAACTGGCGCCGCGGCTGTGGGAGCTGTCCTTTTTTGACGATCGGGAGCAATTGATTGAGCCGGAAACGATTAACTACTTAAAAGACTCAGCCGGCGTGTGGATTAACGCCCTGAATGTCAGCCGCAATAACGGGCATAATGACGAGCTGTCGCTGCGTGAACCGGATAAGGGCTGGGGCTTTCTCTTGGACTTAAAGCCGAATTATATCCAAACCGATTATGCCGAGAAATATTTGGCGCACTATCGCCGGCGCTTAATGCTGTAAGCGCTTTGGCGGCAAAAATTTTTGCTCAAGGCACATAACTATAGGAGGAAAAAAATGACGATCAAAGCGATTTTGCTTGACCTGGACGGAACGACGCTGCAACCAAATAAAATCAATATTTCGCCGGAAAATCAAGCGGCCATACATAGCGCCCTGCAAAGAGGGATCAAAGTCATTCCCTGTACCGGCCGGGTACTGGATATGTTTCCGCCGGATTTGGAAAACATCAAAGGGATTGAATATGCCGTTACCTGTCATGGCGGCCGGGTGCTTGACCTGACGTCCTCAGCGTCCAGGAGCCTTTATCAAAATCTGATCCCGGCGGAAAAGTCGGCCGAGATTTTGGAAATTATTGAAAATAAGGGAATTTATTGTGAGGTGGCGGCGGACAATACGATTTATATGGAGAAAACGATTTGGCAGAACTGGCGGGATTATCCGGTGCCGGCTCATCATGTCTGGTATTTGGAAGCGGGGCGCGGGATTGGCGTGGACTGTCTGTCCGAGTACTTCCGGAAAAATCAAATTGAAATTAATAAAGTGAATATTTACGGGATGGCGGAGAACTTACAGGCCGAGATTTATCAGCGCTTAAACGCTACCGGCGCGATCCGGCACACCAATGAGGGCGCGGGGCCGGATTTGGAATTTTCGGCTGCTGCCATCTGCAAAAAAGAAGCGGTCGCGGTTTTGCTCCGGCATTTGCAGATTTTACCGGAGGAAGCCATGATTATCGGCGACAGCAGCAGTGATATTGAGTTGATTCGCTGGCTTGGCTGGGGAGTGGCAATGGGCAACGCGCCGGACTGGATTAAGCAGGACGCTGACAGCGTCACCTTAACTTGTCAGGAAAATGGAGTATCAGTGGCAATCAATCAGGTATTGGAGGGATAAGATGGCACAAATGGGATTAAAAGGCTATACGCCGGAAAAAGAGTTTTTAGTTTGCATTGATTCGGATGGCTGCGTGTTTGACACCATGGAGATTAAGCACAAGGAATGTTTTTGTCCGGCGACGGTGGAAAAATGGGATCTGCAGTCGATTTCCAAGTATGTTCGGGAAGCGTGGGACTATGTTAATTTGTATTCGACCAGCCGCGGTATTAACCGTTTTTTGGCGCTGATTAAGGTGATGGAACTGCTGGCGGAGCGGCCGGAGGTCAAGGAAATGGGAACTTCGCTGCCGGATATGGCGCCTTTAAAAAAATGGGCGGAGGGCAACTCCGAGCTGAATAACCAAAACTTAGCCCTGCACCAGACTGAAAAAACCAATCAAATCGCCCTGGCTTGGTCCTATGACTGCAATGACCGGATTACGGCCATGGTTCGCGGCATGAAGCCCTTCCCCAAATCGGAAGAAACGATTCGCCATTTGACGGCTAAGGCCGATATTGTCGTGGTTTCGGCGACCGCCGAGGAGGCTTTGCTGCGGGAATGGGAAGAATCCAATATGGCGCAGTATGTGAGGGCGATCTGCGGGCAGGAAAGCGGCAGCAAAAAAAGCTGTATTGCCGCTTTAAAAGCGTATTACTCGCCGGAAAAAATATTGATGATCGGCGACGCCATCGGCGATTATACGGCGGCCAAGGATAACGGTGTTTATTATTATCCGATCATTCCCAATGAAGAAAAAAAATCCTGGCAAAGATTAAAAGAAATAGTGGAAGAATTTTATCATTTTGAGTATAATAAGAGGCAGCAGGAAGTAGTCAAGGAGTTTACGGCCAGTTTGCTGACCAAGCCGCAATGGCTGAAATAAAGGAGTTTATATGCCGACGATTAAGGATATTGCCAAATTAGCCGGGGTGTCCAAGGCCACGGTGTCAAACGTGCTGAATGAAAAGGGAAATGTCAACAGCGAAAAAATAGAGATTGTAAAAAAAATCGCGAAAGAATTGGGATATCAAATCGACGGACAGGCTAAAATGCTGCGCAGCGCGGTATCAAGAGTGATTGCCATGATTCTGCCTAATATCACGGAGGAACGCTACGCTCATATTTATAGCGCTGCCGCCAGAGCCTGCGAACAGACGGCATATAGCTTAAAGCTTTATTTGACGGATGGCTATGCCTATAAGGAAAAGCAAATTTTAAATCAGGTCGGAGCGGACCGCTGCGCCGGCATTCTAACGGTCACATCGTTTTTAAATCCGGAAAAATATTATGACGGGCAAAAGTTTAAGCTGCTTTTTTTGCTGCGCCGGGAAGAACGGCCGGGCTATGTTTATTATACCTTTTCGTTTGAACAGGCTGGCCGGGCTTTGGCGGCGGCGCTGTGCCAGGCAGGAGCGGAAAAGCTGATCCTTTTGTGCGAGGCCAGAGAAGAAAAACTGTGCCGGGAGCTGACGGATGGCCTTTTGAGTGAATACCGGCCGCATCAGATTGAAACAATTTTAAACAGCCGGGAGTTTTTTAATCAGGAAATTCATAAGAAATTTTATGAAAATGGGCGGATGCTGACGTTTTTGGTTTTTTCCCGGGAAGTGGCGGAACTGATTGAGCATATCGGCCATTTTTTAGGCCGGACGGAAGATTTGAAGATTTATTGTTTGGCGGCGCAAAAGCCGGAGCGGGCGGAGCGCTTTTTTTCGTATGAGTTAAATTACCGGAAATTAGGAATGGAAGCGGCCGTCCATATGATTCAAAGCCTGGAGGAACAAAAAAGCTTATGTTCTAAGGTTTTTCCGGGGCAGGAGCAGCGAAAGCCGTTTTTCTTTAAGAAAGTAAGTCAGCCAGAAAAGATTCGGCTGCTGACCTCGGAAACGCCGGCGATCAAGGCCTTGGAACTGCTTTTGCCGAACTTTGAAAAGCAGTTCGGCTGCGCGGTGGAGATCCATTATCAGCCAATCAGCGAGATTCATGATACCCTGCTGCGGCCGGAGGAGACTTATGATGCGATTCGGCTGGATGTATCGTATTTGCCTTATTTTGCGCCGCTGGTGCTGGAGCCGATCGCTCATTTCGGCGAAGCGGCAAAGCAGCTGGAAACCGATTATTTTAACAATCAGGCACGAAATTATTCGCGGGTCGGCTCTGTTTTTTATGCGCTGCCCTTTGATGTCAGCGTTCAGCTTTTGTTTTACCGCAAGGATATTTTTTCTGACAGCCAGCAGGAACGCTTTTTTTATGAAACCTATAAAGAAAGACTAAAAATTCCAGATAGTTTCGATGAATATAATAGACTGGCTGCCTTTTTTACGCGGGACTTTCGTCCGGCGTCGCCAACCAGATACGGCACCAGCCTCGTGCTGGGGCATAATTCATCGGCGGCATCGGAGTTTCTGCCGCGCCTGATGTCCTATGGCGAGTTAAAATATGATACGGCCGGTTTTTTGCAAATGGATTGGAGCCGGGCCTTTCAGGCTTTGCGGAATATGCGGGAAGCGCGCAGCTATACGCCGGGCGGCAGTACGCTTAGCTGGAACGAAGCGGCGCGCCTGTTCGCCCGGGGAGAAATCGCCATGACGATTGCTTATATTCACCATGCATCGGAGATTATTAAGGCCAAGACCGCCATTGCCGGCAATGTTGATTACGCCACGCTGCCGGGCGGCCATCCTCTGTTGGGCGGTGGAGCGCTGGGAGTCGGCAAAAAATCAGCGCATAAAAACTTGGCTTATGCTTTTATCCGCTGGGCCGCGTCCCAGGAAACCGGAATCGAGCTGATGCTTTTGGGTGGTATTTCCGCCAATAAAAAATGCTATCAGGAAAGGGAAATTTTAAATCGTTACCCCTGGCTGGAGCATTTGGAGGAAAATATTTTAAAAGGAAAGCGCAAGCGAATATTCGCCAGTCAAGAGCATAGTTTTGAGCAAAGCCTTTTGGAGCGGCAAATCGGCGAGCATATTGTGAAAAACTGCCTGGGGCAGGAAGGTGACAGTGATTTTGTCGAGGCGGTACACCGGATCATGAGTGAGACTTTAACCGGCCGGCGGGACGCGGCGCGGTAGGTTTGGCGGTTCTTGCCCGCGGGGAAAGGAAGAACTTTTCGCTTAGGGGAAGCTGAAATCTAAGAATTGGATTAGATTCTTAACTTTTTCTTGAAAATTTATTTAATATCCCTTATACTAAAAGAACAAGGAGCGGCAGCGCCTTTGGCGCTGCGATTTTAAAAGCCGGAACGCAAGGGGCTTGTCGGAAGGAGGGAGTTTGATATGGAGGGCTTTCAGCCGTTAGGCATTATTGTTTTAGTAATTGGTATTTTATGCATGGTGGCTGAGATTTTTATTCCCAGCTTTGGCGTAGCGGGCGGCGCCGGTTTTTTGGCGATGACGGTCGGCATTATTTTGATGGCGCGCAGTTTTGCCCAGGGCTTGCTGTACTTTGCTATTATGCTGTGTATTTCCGTTCTCTTTTTGATTTTGGGTTATCACTTTATCGGCAGTTCTAAGATTGCCTTAAAGAGTAATTTAAAGGAGGATGTTTTGCCGGATTATCAAAAACTGATCGGCAAAGGAGGGAAGTCGATTACGCCGCTGCGGCCGTCGGGCATAATTGAGCTGGAAGGTGAACGCTACGACGTCTTGACCAAAGGTGAGTTTATTGGCGCGAATGAGCCGGTTGAAGTAACAGCAGTGGAAAATAATCGTATTTTTGTAGGGAGGAATTAGCGATGAAAGAATTATTGATGGGATTGTCCGGCGGGATGCCCGGCATGGTAGGTAGTTTACTTTTAATTGCGCTGGTGGTTATTGTGCTGGCGGTATTTTTCAGCTTCGTGCCGGTTGGGTTATGGATTTCGGCGGTTGCATCCAATGCCAGAGTCGGTATTTTTACCTTGATCGGCATGCGGCTAAGACGAGTGAAGCCGGCGGTAATTGTACTGCCTTTAATTCGGGCAACCAAAGCCAATATTCCGGTTAATATCGACCAGCTGGAATCGCATTTTCTGGCCGGCGGTAAAGTCGGTCGGGTGGTAGACGCCTTGATTGCCGCGCACCGGGCGAACTTGTCGCTTAGCTTTGAGCGGGCGGCGGCGATTGACCTGGCTGGCCGCGATGTGCTGGAAGCCGTTCGGATGAGTGTTAAGCCGAAAATTATTGAAACTCCGCCGGTAGTAGCGGTGGCTAAGGATGGAATTGAGGTTAAGGCCATTGCCCGGGTAACGGTGCGGGCGAACTTGGAGCGGCTGGTCGGCGGCGCCGGTGAGGAAACGGTTATTGCCCGGGTCGGCGAGGGGATTGTTACCACAGTTGGTTCCAGCAACAGTCACAAGGAGGTTTTGGAAAATCCGGATTCTATTTCCGAGCGGGTGCTGAGCAAGGGCTTAGACTCGGGGACGGCTTTTGAGATTCTGTCAATTGATATTGCTGATATTGATTTGGGCCGAAATATCGGCGCCAGACTGCAAATTGAGCAGGCCGAAGCCGATAAGCAAATCGCGCAGGCCAGAGCCGAGGAAAGACGGGCCAAGGCGATTGCCCAGGAACAGGAAATGAAAGCTTTGGTTGAAGAAATGAAAGCCAAGGTAGTTGAGGCTGAGGCGGAAGTGCCGAAAGCGATGGCGGAAGCTTTCCGCAATGGTAATTTAGGGATTATGGACTATTACCGGATGCAGAACATGAAGGCCGATACCTCCATGCGCGAAGCGATCAGCAAGGAAAATAATTAAGAGCAGTTCAGGCATTCAGGCCAAACATTCGCAATTTTGCCGATATTTTTACAAGCTGCGAATGCGAGGGCTAAGCAATGCATAGTATGCTTGATACTTTTCATAAAACTAAGCTTTCCGGTTGTATCAAGCATAAATATTCGCTTGTCTAAACGGAAAAGGGAGGAAAAAAATGCGGATTCTATTAGGCAGCAGCGGCGGGCTGATGGTTTTTATCTGGCTGCTGATTACCGTTGCTTCAGTGATTTCATCGGTTGCTAAGAAAAAAGGCATGATGAAAAATGGGAACTGGCCGAATAATCACCCGCAGCCCGGAAATAACTGGCCGAATCACCAATCTCCATTTGAAAATCCCGGAAATTGGCCAAATTCAAATATGCCGCGGTCAACGCAAAACAGAATGCCGCAGCCGGAGCAAAATGCGGCTCCGATGGCCGGTTCCGCGCCTATGCAACGGGCGGAGTGGGATAATGCCAAGATTCGCCAGCAAATGAGTCGGTTTCAGGGGAATTCAGGTGTCAAGCCGCGGACGGTACCGTCAAATCAGGTCAATACAGGCGGCTTGACTGGTGCTTATTCAGAAGAAGAAAGCTGTCGGCGGGAAGAGGATTTTCAGCGGCAGTCGGATTTATTTACCCAACCTATTCCGGTAGAACGGGTCGAGGAGTATGTGCCGGAGGAGTTTGGCGAAGCAGGCAGCTCGGCAGATGATACTTTTTATTCGTCAGCAGCGATTCAAAGCAGTTTGCATGACGAGGAAGATATTGCCCGGGAAAAGGCATATCAAACCGGACATAAGGATGCCTTTAAGCAGCAAATCAATAAAAAAAGCCGGTTTTCCAGCCTTTTAGCTGGGAATCACTCAATAAAAAAAGCAATTTTGCTGTCGGAAATCTTAGCTGAGCCGAAAGCGCTGAAAGAAAGCACTATCAGTTTCTGAAGCGAAGTATCAAAGGCTGATAGTGAAAATGGACAAATAGACTAAAAGTTGAAGTGTGCATGGAAAAGGCAAGCGGCCGCGAGAAAACAGCCGGTTGCCTTTTCTGATGTTTTTGGAAAAATTATAAATGCAGTTCCGCTTTGATAGCTTCTTGCAGTAGTTTAGAAACATTGATTTTATGCTCAAGGGCTAAAGCGTTTAACCAAGCGGGCAGGGTAACCGTGCGGTTAATGGGATGATTAGCGTTGGCCATGCGAACGGATGGCATAAACACATCAATCAGCACTGCTTTTTCATTTTCTTTTAGTTTTAGTTCATTTAAGGTGCTGGCACTGGGGATTTCTTCTTTATCTTCTTCCAAACCGAAAAGCACGCAGTCGAGCAAATCTCTGGCCGATAATAAAGCGTCGGTTTCGTCTGTTCCGCTGGTTGCACAGTTTAAGTCGGGGAAAACAACAGCGATTTCTTGTTTCGGTTCATAAGTAAAGATAGCGGGATAAACATAACGGTCTGTTTTTTTCATATTAAACCTCCATAAAAGAGCAGAGTTATTGAAAAGATAAGCCAGATTGACTTTCTATTGATTTCAAAGTTGGAAGAGGAATATCTTTGCAAGGGTGCTTTACGGTAACGCGCCCCTTTTTAGTGGGGTGCTTAAATTGCTGATGACTTGTTCCAGAAGTATTTACCTTATACCAACCGTCTTTTTTTTAAATGGCTATTATTTCTTTAGAGGAATAGCTTTTCATTGATGGAATCCTCCTGAAATTTTTATTTTAAAAACAAATATTGAAATTATTTGCGAAATTTATTTCTCTGCAATAACATCGCGCATGGAGTATAGACCGGGCGCTTGCTTTCTTAGAAAAGCGGCGGCCTTAAGGGCGCCAACGGCGAAAATCCGCCGACTGCCGGCTTTATGATGAATTTCTAAAATTTCATCCTCGCCGGCAAAGATGACCTGATGCTCCCCGGCAATATTGCCGCCCCGGAGCGAGAGGATCCCGATTTCATCCGGGCGGCGGGCTTCGGTTCGGAACGAGCGGTCATAGGTATAAGCATAGGTTTGCGCCAGCACCTGATTAATCGAATCAGCCAAATAAAGAGCAGTTCCGCTGGGCGCGTCTTTTTTACGGTTATGATGCTTTTCGATAATTTCCATATCAAATCCGGAATCAGCTAAAACCTGCGCTGCTTTTTGCACTAAACTGGCCATTAAATTAACGCCCAGCGACATATTAGCGGAAAAAAGAAGAGGGATGGTTTGGGCACTGGCTTTAACCAAAGCGATATCTTCAGCCGACAGACCGGTGGTGCAGACGACAACCGGCAGCTTTTTAGCGACGGCTTCCGTTAACAGGGGACAGACAGCGGCCGCGGTAGAAAAGTCAACAATCACATCGCCGACAGCGGAGCAATCGCTTAAAGACGCAAAAACAGGAAAATCAAGAGTTTCTCCAGTTCCGGCCAAGGGGTCAATGCCGGCCACGATTTCCACCTCCGGCGTTTCTTTTACTAACTGCTGAATCGCTTGGCCCATTTTGCCAAAGCAGCCGTGTAATATGATTTTGGTCATAGCATCTCCTTTATTATTGTTATTTTTAACTTAAAATTTCCGGCTTGAAGGCCCTGCTTTCGGCGCGGGCGGAGCCCGACGGGTCAAAACTTTGCTTCTCATCAAGCTGATAAACTACCTAAAAAATTGTTCGGGTGAACATGGAGAACGGCGGTTTAAGGCGTTGCTCTTTGCTTATTTGATCAGACCCAGTTCCTTCATGGCGGCGGCCAATTTAACCTGATTAGCTTCGCTCATTTCAATCAGCGGCAGGCGCAAAGGCCCGGCCTCCATGCCCATCAGGTTCATAGCGGCTTTTATCGGAATCGGATTGGTTTCGCAAAAGAGCAGATGAATCAGCGGCAGCAGCTTTAATTGCAGCCGGCAGGCTTCTTCTGTTTTCTTTTCCAGATAGAGCATAACCATATCATGGATTTCAGCCGGCATGATGTTGGAAGCAACCGATACCACGCCTTTTGCGCCCAAACTCATCAGCGGCAGGATTTGATCATCATTGCCGGAGTAAAGATCAAGCAGCCCGTCCGTTTGATAAGCCAGCTCGGCGGCATGGGAAATATCGCCGGAAGCTTCTTTGACGGCGACGATATTGCGGCAGCTAAGGGCCAGTTCTCTGGCAGTTGCGGGCGCAATACTCATACCGGTTCGGGACGGCACGTTATAAAGCATGATCGGGATATCAACGGCCTGAGCAATAGCCGTAAAATGAGCAACTAACCCTTTTTGCGTGGTCTTGTTGTAATAGGGGGTAACCTGCAGCAGTGCATCGGCCTTTAGTTTTTGCGCTTCTTTGGACAGCTTAACGCCGTGGGCGGTATCATTAGAGCCGGTTCCGGCAATCACCGGGACCCGGCCGGCGGCGGCCGAAACAGCCGCGCGAATACAGTCCAAATGCTCGGCATCATTCATGGCGGCTGCTTCGCCGGTAGTGCCGCAGACAATGATGGCATCCGTTTTGTTTTTTATCTGCCAGTCGATCATTTCTTCTAATTTGCTATAATTAACCTCGCCGTTTGCCTGAAAAGGCGTAACGATTGCCGTACCGGAGCCGGTAAATAAACTCATAAAGCACCTCCCTGAAATGCTGAAAATAAAAGACAGAATAACTTGCTTTTCTTTGCCCAAAATAAGAACCAGGGTCAAAGGAAAGGATTTAATTTAATATACGAAAAAACAGGCTGTGCCTGAACGGTAACTATTATATCAAAAACATTTCCTTTGAGTGCAAATTCCTTAAATTCTTTCATGAATTTTTTCATTTTAACGTAAACGATGCCTGAAGGCACTGCAGCTCCTTTCTGTTGCAGGATTATATAGGCTTTTTAATTTTTATAAAAGGGCTATCCTTTGCCTGGAAAGGAATCAACCTTTTCCATTCTACGCCTTATTTTAAGCGTTTTTTTGCAAATTGTCAATTAAGATTTTTTAAATGGCGGCCCAAACAAAACCGGGCCGTTTTTTGACTGCTGCGCGTTTGCGGTAGAGAAGAAGCCGGAAATTAAGTTATAAAAACAGCCGGAAACTTGGCGGCCTCCAAGCATTTACTTTGTTTTGGAAAACCGCACCGTCCGGCTGCTTTTTATTTCATTTTAAACGGACCTACTTCGCGCTTAAAGCCGCCATGGTGATATAGTTATAGGGCTTATTGAAGTGTGGTAAGAAGAAAATATCTAAAAGCTTAATCCGGTCAATGGTCACATGTTCCTGAATAGCCAGCGAGAACATGTGGATGCCCATGGACAGATCATAAGTAGAAGCCATCTGCGCTCCTAAAACAACCCGGCTTTTCTTATCGTATACAATTCGAATCTGTACTTCCGGATTGATATGCTTAGCCGGATCCATAAATTCCGGTTTTTGCAGATCTTTAAAGTCGGTATGCTCAACCTCCAGCCCCAGCATTTCGGCTTTGCGCACCGACAAACCGGTTGATACCATGTTCAGGCCATAAATGGAAATGCCGTTTGATCCCTGCACGCCAATGCTTTCGACCGGAATGCCGGAAATATTATAGGCGGCAACTAAACCGGAGCGAACGGAGTTGGTGGCCAAAGCAATATAATTGGAATCCTGAATCGAGTTATCAAACACGGTCGCGCAGTCGCCGATAGCATAAACATCGGGTACGGAGGTTTCCTGTTTTTTATTAACTAAATAAGCACCATTGCGGAAAGTCTTAATCTGATCTTTAGCCAGGTCAGTGTTCGGCCGGAAGCCGATGCACAGCACGACCATATCGGTGGCGATTTCCCGCTTATCGGTCACTACGCTTTGCACCTTGCCCTGACCCTTGATTTCAACCACCTTTTCTCCCAAGGCCAGCTCGATGCCATGTTTCTTTAAGTTTTCGTCCATTAACGCGGTAAATTCTTTGTCATAATAGGTGCCGAGGGTGCTTTCCAAAACGTCGATCAAAGTTACTTTTTTATGGTGGCGTTCAAATGCTTCCGCTAATTCCACGCCGATATAACCGGCACCGACCACGGTTACATGTTTGATATCCGGATTTTTTAACTTTTCAATCACCACCTGGGCGTGCTGATAAAGCTTAACTTGCTGAACGTTTTCCAATTCTTTTCCCGGAATGTTAGGCAGAATCGGCAGCGAACCGGTCGCCAGCACTAACTTATCATAGCTTTCCTCGTATTTTTTGCCGTCTTTGCCGGTGGCGTAAACGATCTTGTTCTTGAAATCAATCCGATCAACCGGCGTTTCCATATGAACCGTTGCGCCCATGCTTTCCAGTTCTGTTTTATTGGAATAAAAAAGTCCGTCGCCGCTGTCGATCTGGCCGCCGATCCACAGCGCCATACCGCAGCCCAAAAAGCTGATATTGGAATTCTGGTCAAAGACAATGACCTGATTGTCTTTGTTTAGTGTCAGCATGGTCCGAATCGCAGCCGTACCGGCATGGTTAGCCCCAATCACGATAATTTTGCTCATAATTTCCTCCTTAAGTAGGTTACTCCATTTTTCCCGCCAAAGCACCCCGCTTTTTGCGGATGCGGATAGACCAGCGAAAAACATAGTCTTTTCATGCATCCCCTATGGCGGAATACTTCATGTTTCCGCGCAAGCGCTAAAAAGATGGTTTGCCGGTCTGGGAAAACCGGGTAAATCATTGATATTTTCCTTTAAGTCTTTGTCTTTGCAAAAGGCTGACAAACCTACGGCTGAAAAAGGCAAAGGTCTTACAAAAAAAAACGGCCGCAAGTGAGCTTGCGGCCACTTATCTTTATTATAACATTTACGCGAAAGGCTGTAAATGAATTTTTGACGAAACACAGCCGAAACACAGCCAAACATAGCGGGAATTCTTCAAAAGCGAAGCTTCGGCGCGAAAAGCGGCATGCTTTATGACAGCGAATTCATGCTTTCACTGGCCGAAACAATGCGGTAATTATTGCGGGAAATACGTTTCACATCGTAAAGTGCCCGATCAGCATGCAGCAGATAATCGTCAATGCCGTGATGGGGCGAAAACAAGTCAAAACAGATGCCTTGAGTAATGGTTACTATGTCAGCTGCCGGTGAGTATTGGTGCCGGATGGCCCGTGCCTGGATCTGGGCTTGCAGCTGCCGGACAAAGCGCTCGATTTCTTCTCGGCTATAGTCCTGGTAAATAAGGACAAACTCATCCCCGCCATAGCGGCAGGCGAAAATGTTGCGGCCGGCAGTCAAAGCCTGAATTTCAGCGGCTACTGCCTGGATGCATTGATCGCCGACCTGATGGCCGTAATTATCATTATATTCCTTAAAATAATCAATATCCAAGATCTCCACGGCAATGGTCTGCGTTTTTTCCGGCTGCCGGACTAAGTGACTGTAGATCTGCATCGAGTGATGGTTATAGGCAAAACGGTTGGGGAGCCCGGTCAGGGCATCGGTTTCTGATTTTTTGCGGAGCATGGCGTTTTCGCCTAAAGAAATCACCATCCGGTTGATGCTCTCGGAAATCAGGCTCATTTCATCGCGGGAGGTTAATGTAAGCGGCTGACTGGGAATAATGCCCTGTTCCAAAATCCGCAGATAGCCGGTAATCGTGCGGATGCTGGATGTCCAGCGGGATACTAAGAAAATGATAAAACCAAAACAAATTAAAATAATACCGGCCATGGAAACCGTAATATTATTAACGGAATCGGCAATTTGCGCTTTTAATTCCGTGATATTGCGGCCGACCACAATCGCGCCGATGGTTTGACCATCTTTGTCCGGCAGGGCGTTATACAGGCAGAAAATCATACCGCCGGCTACATTGGCGACCCCGGAATAAGTACCGTTCCGGTCTAAGGTATCGGAAATATTTTTGGTAATATAAGTGCCGATAATTGACTTACCGTCCGGACTTTTGGTGCTGCCGGCAGCTCGCAGATAATGGCCTTCTTCATATCCTTCGGCGGTATCAGTGGCGGAGACATAGCCAAGCTCAGCTTCCTTATCTAAAATGAAGACATAGGCTAAAGTATTGGTATTTCGTTCATGTTCTAAAAACGGCGCCAAATTAGCTTTCTCTTTCGTGCCGTCGCCAATCAGAACCTCGCCGAAATAAATTGCGCCGTCTTTGATGTTCCATTCCGAGTTAGGATCGGGGTTGATTAAATCCTTAATATAGTTGATATCAGCGGCTAATCGGCCGGCAATAGAATCTTCCACCAAACGGGTAATGGCTGAGGTCACTGTCAGATTCACAAAAAATAAAATAACCGCGGCAAAAACAGCATAGGCAAGGATTATTTTAGAATAAATGGTTCGAAATAAGATGAAGTTTTTAAATCGAGTAAGGATTGTGCTTTTTGTATTGTTCATTTTGTCTTTTCATGCTGCGTAAAGTAAATGTATTTGTTCCCGGTTTGAGAAATCACCATTTTTAGCGCAAACGGCAAAGCTCCTTTTTCTTTGGTGTTTGTGCGTCGCCAATTGTTTCCGTCCTCGATCTGCGCTTGGGCTGACACTCAGCGAGCAGATGGCTTTTTTGGCCGGATCGGCAGTGCCAAATCCGGCGGCTTGATGCCCGGGAAGACGGAAACAAACAGCTGACAGCTATTACTACATTACTATTAATATATCGGAGTGGCAGGCCATATGGTTTATAGCAATGTGATCTGATTTTTTGCTAATTTTTTAACCATGTCATCCGGCCACAAACTGCTTTGCACTTCGCCGATGTGCGCTTTGCGCAGGAAAAACATACAAATTCGGGACTGACCGATGCCGCCGCCCATGGTTTGCGGCAGCTCGCCGGCGGCTAATTGTTTATGGAAATCCAGCTGCAAGCGTTCTTCACAATTTGCTTTTTTTAGCTGCTGCTTTAATTTTTCCGGGTTGACCCGAATGCCCATTGAAGAAAGCTCAACGGCCATTTCAATCACCGGCGACCAGAGGAGAATATCGCCGTTTAACGTCCAATCGTCATAGTCCGGCGAACGGCCGTCATGCTTTTGACCGGAAGCAAGCACATCACCGATTTGATGCACGAAAACCGCGCCGTATTTTTTGCAGATCCGGTTTTCTCGCTCCTTGGGGCTTAACTGCGGGTATTTATCCTCCAACTCCTGAGTGGAAATAAAATGAATTTTTTCCGGCAGGATCGGCTTAATTTTGGGATAGCGGTGGGAAATAAAAAGCTCCGTATCTTTAAATACATCGTAAATCGTTTCCACTGTTTTTTTCAAAAACTTAAAGTTGCAGTCCTCCGGTGCAATGATTTTTTCCCAATCCCACTGATCGACATAAACCGAATGCAGGTTATCTAATTCCTCAAATGTGCGCAGGGCGTTCATATCGGTATAAAGCCCTTCGCCGGTTTCATAATGGTAGCGCTTCAGGGCCAGACGTTTCCATTTGGCCAGGGAGTGAATGATTTCCATTGGTTCTTCGGGCATACTGTTAACCGTAAAAGTGATCGCTTTTTCCGAACCGCTTAAATTGTCGTTCAGACCGCTGTCGGCCGGCAGGAAAAGCGGGGCGGACACCCGCTGCAAATTTAATTTATAGGCCAAGGTATTTTCAAAATAATCCTTGACCGCTTTGATGGCGCTTTCTGTGCCTTTTAAATTAATATAAGAAGAATAATTTTCCGGAATAATCAACTGTCCCATAATCAGGATTCCTTTCTTGACAAGATACCACTTTCCCCTGCTTGAAAGCTCCGCCTTCCGCGCGGCCTGCCTCAAAAGACAGCCCCGTCAAACATGGGGGAACGGAATACGCAGCTTTTCCCGGCGGAAAGTCACGCTTTTGGCAGGGCGAACCCCAAATGCCGAAAGCTTTGCCTGTCCGCTGACCGCTAAACCAAAAAGGCGGTTTGATGAGCGGGGGAAGCTAAGTGAAATATTATAGTAAATCAGTATAAAGATTTTTAAAAGACTTGTCAAGATGCGAGCAAAAGGAGGGATCGTTCCGGCAAGTCATTCGCCAAAGATAAAATAATGATCCATTTGCCGAAGGGCAAGATAAAGTAACCATCCCTGCCAAGCGGCAAACAAAAAAACGCGGGGAATCAATTGACAGTTTGGCTTAAAATAGGTATGATAGTAAAAACTTAACTATGCTTGGCGGAAGTTTCCCTCAGCGGCTAACAACACCGGGCGGGGCGCACATTTTCCCGAAAAATAAAGGATTGCCAAAAAGCATTTAAGAAGCATAGATTAGGTGCGGACAGACAAAAGCAAAAAGACTGATAAAGCAGATTAAGGAAAAATTATGACGACTCAAATTGAAGATCAAACCATATCTTACCGGGAAACCGGACAAGGCCGGGCATTTGTAGTGCTGCACGGCTGGGGCTGCAGCAAGGAAATGTTTCAGTTTATGCATGACCATTTTTCTGACCGTTTTCGGGTGATCAGCGTTGATTTGCCGGGCTTTGGCCAAAGCGATGAGCCCAAAAGCGTTTGGGGAACGGATGACTACGCCGATTGCATCAGGCGCCTGCTGCAAAAGATAGGCGCAGAAAAGCCGATTGTGTTCGGGCATTCCTTTGGCGGCCGGGTGCTGCTGGCGCTGGCGGGGAAAATGCCGCTGGAAAAAATGATTTTAACCGGCAGCGCCGGCCTGGTTCCGCGCCGGCCGTTATCCTATTATATCCGGGTATATTGGTTTAAAACGGCCAAATGGATTTACCGGCACAGCCTGCTGAAAAAGCTTTATCCCGACTGGCTGGAAAAGAAGCGGCAAAACTCCGGTTCGGCCGATTACCGGCAGGCCAGCTCGCAAATGAGAAAAGTTTTGGTTAAGGTGATCAATGAGGACTTAGCGCCGGAGATTGCTAAGATCAGTACGCCGACGATTCTGCTGTGGGGAACGGAGGACACTGCTACGCCGCTTGCAGACGGGCAGCGGATGGCTAAGCTTTTGCAGGACGGGGCGCTGATTCCGCTGGAGGGCGGAAGTCATTATGCGATTTTAGAGCAGCAGAACCGCTGCCTGACGATTATGGATGCTTTTGTAGGAGGAAAGACAAATGGTTGAGATAATAGGATATGCGGGGGATTTTCTTTTGCTGCTGCTTTTAACGCTGCTGCTTTTTTGGGATTATACTTATTATCTGCATATTTTTCAGCTGAATTCCTATTTTTCGGAGCGTTACCGGCGCTGGCGGGCGCAAAATAGAGAAATGCTGAAGCGAAGATTTCCGATTGGCTTTTGGTTGGGGTTAATAGTGTTAAGTGCGGCGGCTGTGGGGTTGCCAGGACAAATGGCGGGCGTTTGGCCGCTAAAAGCAGTCTTTTTCTTATGGGCGCTGCTGGCCTTGGCTTTGCGCTTCAAAACCAGGGAAAGAGCCAAAAAACCTTTGGTTTATACCCAGCGGATTTACCGGCTATGCGGCGCTGTGCTGCTGTTGCTTTTGCTGACGGATTTTGCTTTCGGGGCGCTTTGGCGGCTGCTTTGGCCATGGCTGCGGCCGGCTGAAGCTTTCCGGCTGGGAGCGGAAACGGCAAGACTTTTCTTTATTTTCGGGGCTTATGCTCTGCCGCTGGCGGCTAATTATCTGTTGACACCGCTGGAAAAATATTTTAAGCAAAAATATTACCGGCAGGCGCAGGCGATTTTGGCCGGACAGCCCGATTTGATTAAAATCGGCATTACCGGCAGCTACGGCAAGACCAGCACCAAGTTTATTTTGGAAAACGTGCTCAAACAGCAGTATTTGACACTGGTGACGCCGCATAGTTATAATACCACTTTGGGCGTAGTGCGGACGGTGCGTGAGTATTTCAGCGGCCAGATTGAGGTGTTTGTCGCCGAAATGGGCGCCAAGCAGCCCGGCGATATTAAGGAAATTTGCGATTTGGTGCAGCCGAGGATTGGAGTGATTACGGCGGTCGGACCGCAGCATTTGGAAACTTTCGGTACAATTGATCGGGTGATTGCTACCAAGTTTGAATTGGCTGAGGCAGTTGGCCGGGGCGGCGTGGTGATTGTCAATGCCGATGATGCCAACATCCTTGTGGGAATGAAGCGCTATCCGGAGGTTAATTATTTAACTTACGGGGAGGCGGACGGCGCGGATGTGCGGATTTCGGATGTTAAGGTATCGGCGCAGGGTTCTGCGTTTACGGTCACTTATCAGGGCGAAAGCCGAAATTATCAAACCCGGCTGCTGGGCAAACATAATATTTCCAATTTGACCGCCGGAATTGCGGCCGGACTTTATTTGGGCATTGCTCCGGAAAAAATCGGCATTGGCATTCGGGAAACGCAGCCGGTCGCGCATCGGCTGGAGCTAAAGATGCAGGGCAATTATTATATTTTGGACGACGCCTTTAACGCCAATCCGGTGGGTGCCAATAATGCGCTGGAGGTCTTAAAAAGTTTTGCCGGCGGGAAAAAGTTTATTATGACGCCCGGCATGGTTGAACTGGGGAGTGCGGACTGCGCGGTGCATTTTGACTTTGGCCGGCATATGGCGGACTGCGCTGATGTGGCTATTTTGGTCGGCGCCAAAAAAACTGAAAAAATTAAAGACGGGCTTTTGGCGGCGGGTTTTTCATCGGAGGCGATTTTTGTGGTCAAGGATGTGTTTGCCGGTTTTGCCAAGGTGCGGGAGCTGATTCAAAGCGGCGACGTTTTGCTGATTGAAAATGACTTGCCGGATAATTATTGACAGGACAGGAGCTTAATGCTATTCTATAAG
The DNA here is from genome assembly GCA_963550755.1 of uncultured Lachnospiraceae bacterium. GTDB lineage: Bacteria > Bacillota > Clostridia > Lachnospirales > Vallitaleaceae > W11650. Next base: position 15,356 of record CAUVDV010000002.1, on the reverse strand, counting down.
GAAGATGTTTTGCCTTTTGCTGCGGGCATAAAACGGCGGCGCTGGAAAGAGGTTTTTTGGCCGGCTTTCCGCAGCGGTCTAAAACCGCTGAAACTGACAGCAAAAACTTGATTTTTTAGGGCTGGCAGGAGTACCTTTTTCCTTGGCAGTTCATAAAAAGGTATAATTTTTAACAGGCTGAGCGCCAAGAGGCAGGACCTTTTTAAGGAAGAAATTGAGTTAGGGTTCAACGACAAGCAATATAGAAAAAAGGAGGACAAATGGAAAAAATAATTAAAGAAGGCGTTACATTTGATGATGTGCTGCTGGTACCGGCGTATTCCGAGGTTTTGCCGTATCAGGTCGACGTATCGACGCAGCTGACTAAAAAGATTAAACTGAATATCCCACTGATGAGCGCCGGAATGGATACCGTGACCGAAGCCCGAATGGCGATTGCCATGGCCAGACAAGGCGGGATTGGAATTATTCATAAAAACATGAGCATTCAGCAGCAGGTTGAGGAAGTAGATAAGGCCAAGCGTTCGGAAAACGGCGTAATTATTGATCCTTTTTATTTAACTCCCGAGCATTATGTATACGAAGCCAATGATTTGATGGCCAAGTATCGGATTTCCGGAGTGCCGATTGTGAAAGCCGGCAGCAAAAAATTAGTGGGAATTTTAACCAACCGGGATTTGCGTTTTGAAACCGATTATAACCGCAAGATTGCCGAGGTCATGACCAGTGAAAAGCTGATCACCGGTCCGATTGGCACGACGCTGGAGCAGGCCAAGGGGATTATGGCCAAGTACCGGATCGAAAAGCTGCCTTTGGTTGATGAGGACAACAACCTGGCCGGGCTGATTACGATTAAAGATATTGAAAAAATGATTTTATATCCCAATGCCGCTAAGGATGAGCATGGCCGGCTTCTGGTCGGCGCGGCGCTGGGCATTACCGCCGATATGATGGAACGGGCGGAAGCACTGATCAAGGTCGGGGCGGATGTGCTGGTGATTGACACGGCGCACGGCCATTCCAAGGGTGTGCTGGAGGCGGTTAAAAAGCTGAAAACAGCTTATCCCGAAGTTCAGCTGATCGCCGGCAATGTGGCAACGGCCGAAGCAACCGTGGCTTTGATCGAGGCGGGAGCAGATGCGGTTAAAGTTGGGATCGGACCGGGCTCAATCTGCACGACCAGAGTAGTAGCCGGTGTGGGCATCCCGCAGATTACGGCGATTTGCGACTGCGCCGAAGCGGCCAAGCCTTATGGTATTCCGGTTATTGCTGACGGCGGGATTAAATATTCCGGCGATATCGTTAAAGCGATTATTGCCGGCGGCTATGTCTGCATGCTGGGCGGACTCTTTGCCGGAACAGAGGAAAGCCCGGGCGAAACAGAACTGTACCAAGGCCGGAAATATAAAGTTTACCGCGGTATGGGCTCGCTGGGCGCCATGGAAAAAGGCAGCAAGGACCGGTATTTCCAAGCCGGGGAAAATGATGTGTCTAAGCTGGTGCCGGAGGGCGTGGAAGGCCGGGTGGCCTATAAGGGCAAGCTTCAGGATACGGTCTATCAGATGATCGGCGGTTTAAGGGCGGGCATGGGCTATGCCGGCTGCGCAACCATTGAAGAACTTAGAACCAAAGCCCGGTTAATTAAGATTACGGCGGCTTCTCTCCAGGAAAGTCATCCGCATGATATTCAAATCACTAAGGAAGCCCCGAATTATTCCGTTCGCGGCTAAAATAAATAAATAGTTCAAAATTTGCCGAAGGAAGCAGGGCGCTTATCTAAGCGGCAGCCAAACACCATTAAAAACGGAAAGGAGAGAAATGCGAAAAAGCATTTCAGAAAATGATGATGATTCCAACTCCGCATATTGAAATTACCGATCCGAGCGTATTGGCCAAAACGGTGCTGATGCCGGGCGATCCGCTGCGGGCTAAGTTTATTGCCGATACCTTTTTGCAAAATGTCAAACAAATCAACTCCGTTCGGAATATGCTGGGCTTTACCGGCGAATACCGGGGCAAAAAAGTAACGGTCATGGGATCGGGTATGGGCATGCCGAGTATCGGCATTTATTCTTATGAATTATTTGCCTTTTATGATGTAGAAAATATTATCCGGATTGGTTCGGCCGGGGCTTATATTGAGGATTTAAATGTTTACGATGTGCTGCTGGCAACGGATGCCTGGTCGGAATCAACCTATGCGCTGTGCCAGGATGGCTGTGATAAAAATGTACTGGCGGCTTCGCCGGCTTTAAATGAAAAATTAACCAAGGCGGCGGCGGAATTGGGATTGCCGCTGCATACCGGTCGGCTTCATTCCTCGGATGTGTTTTACCGGACGAGCAATGCGCAAAGCTTTAAGGAAGTTCGCGATCAGCATAACTGCGTAGCAGTGGAAATGGAGTCGTTTGCGCTCTTTTCCAACGCCAAGGTACTGGGCAAGCAGGCCGCCTGCTTAGTGACGATTTCCGATTCGCTGGTTAAGGACAGCATTACCACCAGCGCAGAAAGGCAGACGGCTTTTCAAAATATGATGAAAATTGCCCTGGAAGCGGCTGAATAAGATGCCAAAAAGAGTAATTCTGGGCCTAAGCGGAGGAGTGGACTCTTCCGTGGCGGCCGTTTTGTTAAAAGAACAGGGCTATGACGTGATCGGCCTGTTTATGAAAAATTGGGATGAAACCGATGACAGCGGGATCTGCACGGCTGAGGAAGACGCGCGGGACGCCCGGCAGGTAGCCGGCAAGCTGCAAATCCCCTTTTACACCGTTAATTTTGAAAAAGAATACTGGGATCGGGTGTTTCAGTATTTTTTGCGGGAGTATCAGAACGGCCGCACGCCCAATCCCGATGTGATGTGCAATCAGGAGATTAAGTTTAACGCTTTTTTGGAGTACGCGCTGCGCTTGGATTCGGATTATATTGCCATGGGGCATTATGCGCAGGTTGAGGACAGAGGCGGCAAATACTGTCTGCTGCGCGGGGCGGATGCCGACAAAGATCAAAGCTACTTTTTGTCGCGGATCGGGCAGAAGGCTTTGGCCAAAACTCTGTTTCCGATCGGACATCTGCAAAAGCACGAAGTGCGGGCGATTGCCCGCCGGTATGATTTGGTGACGGCCGAAAAAAAAGACTCAACCGGCGTTTGCTTTATCGGCGAACGAAATTTTAACCGCTTTTTGGATCATTTTTTAAAACCAAATCCGGGGGAAATGAAGGATGTTGACGGCCGGACGCTTGGTCAGCACACTGGGCTGATTCACTATACCTTGGGGCAAAGAAAAGGTATCGGGCTGGGCGGCGTCGGTGATGGCCGGCCTTGGTTTGTAGCCGGTAAGGATTTGGTGCATAATATTTTGTATGTGGCGCAGGGCGAGGATCATCTGGCACTGTACAGCACGGAGTTGACCGGCACGGATATGGCCTGGACGCTGGAAGCAGAACCGGCGTTTCCGCTGCACTGCACGGCTAAGTTTCGCTACCGGCAGCCGGATGTGCCGGTGGTGGTGACGAAAGAGGACGGCAAGATTCAGATTAGCTATGCCGCCACGCCAATCAAGGGCGTCACGCCGGGACAGGCGGCAGCCCTCTATCAGGAGGAGGTTTGCCTGGGGTCGTGCCTGATCGAAAGCACGAGGGGGCTGGATAAAAAATATGATTTTTTACATTCTTAACTTGGTTTTTCCGTGTTAGCAGTCTTTTCCGTGGCGGCTTGCAATGCCTGCGGCATTTAAGCTTAAGAGGCGGCTGAGTGCGTCATGGGCTCGGATAAAAGGAAAGCTTTTTTAGGGGAACTGAGGGTGTGGTTTTTGCGGGTTTTATAAAAAAACCGCCTTTTAAGCAGTGAGCTTTGTGGCTGTCGGAAAAGGGCGGCTTTTGGCATGTGTAGGCTAAGAGTGTTTGTTTTGGCGCGCAGCTGCGCGGATATAAAATAGCTGTCATTGGGGAAGATTGAGAGATAGGAGCTGGAGATGGAATATTTTAAATTAAGGCAGGAAGTGGATTTATCGGATATTGAGAGCCGGGGATATGTATATGAGCATACGCGGACGAAGGCCAAAGTTTGCATTTTAAAAAACAAAGATGAAAACCGGGTGTTTTCCATTTGTTTTCGGACGCCGCCGGAAAAGAGCAATGGGGTGGCGCATATTTTGGAGCATTCCGTTTTAAACGGATCGGCCAAGTTTCCGATTAAAGATCCCTTTATTCAGCTGGGCAAAACCTCGCTCAATACCTTTTTAAATGCCATGACCTCGCCGGATAAAACCATTTATCCGGTGGCCAGCTGCAATTTAAAAGATCTGCATAATTTAATGGATGTTTATATGGATGCCGTTTTTCACCCCAATATTTACACCAATCCCAAAATTTTTGCGCAGGAGGGCTGGCACTATGAGCTGCTCAAAGAAGAGGATCCGGTGGTAATTAAGGGCGTGGTTTATAACGAGATGCAGGGGGCATTTTCTACTCCTGAGCAGCTCCTGGACCGCAATATCCAAACGGCGCTTTTTCCGGGGCACCCATACGGCTATGACTCCGGCGGGATTCCGGAGGAAATACCCAGCCTTAGCTATGAAGAATTTTTGGACTTTCACCGCCGGCATTATCATCCGTCCAACAGCTATATTTTTTATTATGGCGATATTGATATTGCCGCCGAATTGGAGCGATTAAATACTTATTTAGAGGGCTTTGACTATCAACAGCCGGACTCCGAGCTGCCGCCGGTTGCGCCCTGGGAGGCGCCGAAGGAGCATCAGCTGCAGTACCCGCTGGCGGAGGAAGAAGCGCCGGAGAAAAAAGCTTTCTTCAGCTTGAATTATTGTCTGGGGAAATTATCAGTCGCAGAAAAGCTGGCCATGTCAATTTTGGAATATATTTTATTGGACGCGCCCGGGGCCTTACTCAAAGAAGAACTGGCAGCCAGAAATTTGGGCGAGGAAATTTACGGCTTTTTTGACAGCGATATTCGGGAAAATACCTTTTCGGTAACGGCTAAAAATGTTGAATTGGAGCGGCGGCAGGAGTTTTTGGACGCCGTGCGGGAATGCCTTGCGCAGATTACAGAAAAAGGGATTGACCCGAAAAAATTGCAGGCGGCGATTAACGTTTTTGAATTCCGGCTGCGGGAAGCGGACTTCGGCAGCATGCCCAAGGGCATTATTTTTAATTTTCAGGTTTTAGAAAGCTGGCTTTATGATCAGCCGCCGTTTGCGCTGTTTGACTATGACGGTCTGCTGGCGGAGCTTCGCCGGGCAGCGGCCGAGCGCAGGTTTGAGCAGTATATTGAAAAATATTTACTGCACAATAATTACCGCTGTTTTATCGTGATGAGTCCGTCGCTGACCATGGCGGCGGAAAAAGCAGCAGAACTGGAGCGGCGCTTAGCGGCTTATAAGGAAGGTTTATCTGTTGAGGAGCGGGCGGCTTTAATCGAGAAGAATCAGGAGCTTTTGGCCTATCAGGCTGAGCCGGACCGCAAGGAAGATTTGGCCTTGATTCCGACTTTGGAATTATCCGATATCCAAAGGGAAAAAGCAGTTCTTCAGTATCAAGCCGAATATCAGGAGGGTGTTCACGTTTTGTATCATCCGGCCAATACCTCGGGCATTGTATATTTAAAAGCCTTTTTTGAGATTAATTGGCTGCCGGAGGAGCAGGTGCCGGTAGTCAGCCTATTGACATCTTATTTGACCTCGGTCAGCTCCAAAAATTACCATTACAGTCAGTTAGACGATGAGATCAATGAGCATACCGGCGGGATTACGGCCAAACTTCTGCTATACGGCTACAAGGATAATACCGACCGGTTCCGGATTGGCATGGAGTTAAAGGGCAAGTCCTTTACGCCGAAGCTGCCCAAAATGCTGGAATTATTTGATGAGCTGCTGGCCGATCCTAAGTTTGACGACGCCAAGCGGCTGAGCGATTTAATCAAGGAAACGGCTTCGCAGCTGCAAATGACTTTGGTCAGCGGCGGACATATCACGGCGGCGACCAGGGCGCTTAGTTATTATTCCAAGAGTGCTTATTTTGACGAGCTAAGCAGCGGCATTTCTTTTTATGATTTTATTCAGCATTGGAAGCAGGCTTCGGAAAATGATTTGCGTGAGTTGGGCGGATTGATGAAAAAAATCTTGGCGGAAATTGTGGCGCAGTCCAAGCTGACGCTGGCGGTAACCTATGCCCAGGCTGAGGAGGACGAGGTTCGCCGCCGGTTAGCGGATTATATCAGCCGGCATCAGGCTGACTTTGACTACCGGCCGGAAGCAGAGCGCAATGTTTTAGGCAATCAAAAAGAAGCTTTTATTATCTCCGGCAATGTGAACTATGCGGCTAAGGTCATGAACTATAAGCGCTTTGGTTATTCTTATTCCGGGCAGTTCCAGGTGGCTAATCATTTGCTCAACACGGATTATTTGTGGAACAAGGTGCGGGTCGAGGGCGGCGCTTACGGCGGCATGTCGGCTATCCGCCGTTCGGGCGATATGATGCTGGTTTCTTACCGCGATCCGAATATCGCTGAAACCTACCGGGCCTATGAGGGAATCATTTCTTACTTTGAGAACTTGGATATGAGTGAAGAGGAAATCAAGGATGCGATCATTGGAACGATTGCTGGGCTGGACACGCCGCTGACACCGTCAATGGAAAATGCCAAAATCATGGCCATGTATTTCAGCGAGTTAAGCGCCGAGGAAGAAAGCCAAACCAGGCGGGAAATCCTGGATACGACTTTCACCGGCCTAAAGAATATGAGTAAGCTTTATGAGCAGGTTTTGACTACGGATTATATTTGTGCGGTCGGCAGCAAAAAGAAAGTTGAAGAAAACCGAGAATTTTTTTCTAAAATCAAAGAGATTCGCTAAATGATTAGCGGAGCTTTTTCCCGCTGAGCCGATACTTTACGGGCAGGGGTGTTGTTTTTTGGGCGAATCGGCTTAAAATTTAACGGCAGTCCAGCGAAAAATAATTGACAGGCTTTTCACATGACTATATAATAGAATTAACTTGATGGCGAGCAGTCATGACAGGCATTGGCCAGAGGCATAAAAATGCACCGCGGCCAAGGCTGAAAGTTTGATTTTCCGGCTTTTGCCTTTGTTTTCGGCCACGGGAAAGACGTTTTTATGAGGAGAAGCTGAGCGAAGAGCTTTATAACGCAAAAAGGAGCAGGCAGATGAAAAAAATTTCACAGGCAGTCATTAAAAGACTGCCCCGGTATTACCGATATTTGGGGGATTTATTGGAAAACGATGTGATTCGGACTTCTTCCAAGGAGCTAAGCGAGCGGATGGGGGTAACGGCTTCACAGATTCGGCAGGACTTGAATAACTTCGGTGAGTTTGGGCAGCAGGGCTACGGCTACAACGTAGAATATTTGTATACCTCGATCGGTAAGATTTTGGGACTGGAAAAAGAATACAATATCATTATTATCGGAGTCGGCAATCTGGGGCAGGCGTTGGCCAATTATATTGAGTTTGAGCGCAAGGGCTTTAAGGTCAAGGGTTTATTTGACGTTAATCCGCGGTTGATTGGGATGATTGTGCGTGATATTGAGATCAGGGATGTATCGGAAATTGAAAGATTTATGCAGGAAAACAGTGTGGATATTGCCGTGTTGACACTGCCCAAGCAAAAAGCGCCGGAAATGGCGGTTAATCTGGAAAAATGGGGCGTTAAGGGGATTTGGAACTTTGCCCCGATCGATCTGCATTCCTCAAGCGATAAGGTTTGTATTGAAAATGTGCATTTGTCGGAAAGCCTGATGACGCTCTCTTATGCGATCAATGAAAAGCTGGCCGCCAAGGGTGAAAAACATTAAATAAATGACTTGACTTTCCATATAGGCCGGAGCAGTCCTTTTATTGGCAAGCCGATTGTCGGCAGCGGACAGGCAGGTTTTCAGCATATTATGTGCCGAAAATGGTGTTTTCGTTAAGCGGCAGGCGCCGGCAGAGGAAAGGTCTTTACTGCAAAATGGAAACCGTTTGACCAGATAAGACAAAAGCAAATACATCCATAGATGACTGGAAAAAGACAGCGCGGGACAAGCAAAAGATGGCGATACACTTAGGTTTAATAAAGGAGAAAACCATGTTTTCAAAAAAAAAGGAACCAAGAAGAAAACCGGCGCTGCGAAAATCCATTCCGGTGCTGATCGTCAATAAGACTTGGCATGATTTGTTCGGTGGTAAAAAGCCGGCTAAGATCCAGGCGGCGGAAAAACGATTAGAGGGACTGGTCAAGAAATACAGCCAGGTCAAGCAGGAGATAAAGGAATACGAAAGCTTAAAAAAGCAGCTGTTGGAAGGGATCCTGGCGGATATGAACAGTATTTCCGAGGAAAGCACCGATCAGCTGGAGAAAAAAATGGAAACCAATACCAGCTTGATTCAGGACTTAAACTCCAGAATGGATGAGAACGGAGATTTGCTTTTGGATTTGCCCAGGCAGATTGATGAATGTAATAAAGAACTGATCTTGCAAACGGCTGAGGTTTTTTACCCTAAGCTAATTGACAATACCAGAGAATATCAGCAGTTGGCCGAGGAAATTAATGATTTGAGAAAACGGCTGCGCGCGAAATTAGAACGCCGGGTGGAACTGGAAGAAAGAAACGATGCGATTTATCAAAGACTTCATCAGATTATGGGAGCAGAGATTTTGGATGAGTTGGATGAGTTTTTCATCGGCCGGCAAATGCACCGCAAGATTTATGATTTAAAAGGACAGGAAAAGGGCGGTGACGATTCGGCTTTTTTGAATGAGGAGACCAAAGGAAGCGAAGACGCGAGATCATGATCTGGGGTATTGGCGTTGATTTGCTGGAGACGGAACGAATGCAGGCAGCGTTGGAGCGCCCTGGTTTTCAGGAAAGATATTATACGGCAGCGGAACTGGCGTTGGGCAGCCGGCGGAAACTGGCTAATAATTTTGCTGTTAAGGAAGCGGTCGCTAAGGCGTTTGGTTTTGGCTTCCGCCGGTTTAGCCCGGCGGATATTGAGGTTTTGCGGGATGCCATGGGTAAGCCCTATGTTCGGCTATATGGCCGGGCGAAACAGACGGCCCGGTGCCTGATGATCAAAAGGATTCATGTTAGTCTGTCCGACACCAGCCGGCATATTATGGCGGCGGCAATACTGGAAAAGTAAGGGATATACATAAGTATATCCTTTCTTGCATTTTACCGTTTGGGCAAGCGGCCGGATATGACGAGGCTTGCTTTGAGGAAAAGCCGTATCAATATCGGTTTGCTGAAGACACATATAAGTGATTCGCCGCGATTTATTTTCTGACAGGCTGTAGTTATATTGCATTTGGGAGAATGTCTGAACTGCAGTCTGAAAGGAGCGGCAGAAGGGAGGCGGCAATGAATTATGTCTTAACACCCAGGCAAATGGCGATGGCTGATAAAAGCGCGGCTTATGACCTGCACATTCCCGGTATTATTTTAATGGAAAACGCAGCGCATGCCGTGCTAAAGGAGATCCGGCAGGCTTTTAAGCCGGGAAGCCCGGTCGCGGTCATTGCCGGCCGGGGCAATAATGGCGGGGACGGTCTGGCATTGGCGCGGCAGTTATTTTTGCATGATTATCCGGTTAAGATATATTTACTGGCCGAAACCGGTGATTTAACGCCGGATGCAACGGTTAATTATTATGCGGCGACGGCTTTGGGCGTGGAATGTGAGATAATCGGCAGTATGACCGAAGAAATCCGGCAGCAATGGCAGGCGGCAGCGCTCTTGGTGGATGCCCTTTTGGGTACCGGCTGCAATCGCCGGCTATCCGATTTATACTATGAGGCGGTCGAAACGATCAATCAATGCGCGGCGCCGAAATATTCGATTGATATTCCCAGCGGTTTAAGCGGAGAGTGGGGAACGGTCATGGGAACGGCGGTAAAGGCGGATAAAACCATTGTCTTAGCGGCTTATAAACGGGGAAATCTGTTGGGCAAGGCCAAGGAATACTGCGGCGAAATGGTTTTGGCCGATATTGAGCTGCCGCTGGCGGCTTATGACCCGGTTAAGCCGCAGACCTTTGTCTTGGATCCGGTGCTGTGGCCGGGCTTTCCGCCGAAACGCCCCTTTGCCCATAAGGGAGTGATGGGCCGGGCGCTGATCATTGCCGGCAGTTCTAAAATGGGCGGTGCGCTGCTGCTTTCAGCGGAGGCGGCTTACCGCAGCGGAGCGGGACTGGTATATGCTTATACGACGGAAAGCAACCGAATTCCGCTGCTGACTAAGCTTCCGGAGGCGATTATCAGTGTTTATCCGGAAATGCCGGCCGAAAAGGATAAGTATGACTTTAGTCAGGAAATCGAAGGCAAGGATGCCGTTTTAATTGGTCCGGGCTTATCAACCGGGCCAAAGGCTTATGAACTGCTGCGGCTGGTGCTGGCCTCCAAGCTGCCGCTGGTGATTGACGCGGACGCTTTAACGCTTTTGGCCGAGCATCCGAAGCTTTTGCATTTATGCAGTCAAAGAGCGGAGTTAAAAATCCTGACACCGCATATAAAAGAAATGGAAAGACTGACCGGTCTGCCGGCAGAGAAAATCGAGGAAAATAGTTTGGAATTGGCGGAACGCTTTGCCAAAAGCTGGAATGCCGTAATCGTATTGAAAAATTACCGAACGGTGATTGCATTTCCCGATGGAAAATGTTATATTAATCCTTTAGGAAATGAAGGCATGGCGACCGGCGGCAGCGGCGATGTGCTGGCCGGCTGTTTGACTGGTCTTTTGGCCGGGGCGGCGGCCGGTAAAGATCAGGCCAAAGCCATTCTCTGCGGGGTTTACCGACATAGCTTGGCCGGTGATTTGGCCTATTGGCAAAAGGGAGCGGCGGCGATGCTGGCCAGTGATATTATCAGCAATTTGTGAGGAAATTATGGCTTTTAAAAGAGTAACGGCAAAAGTAGATTTGGATGCGATCCGGCATAATTATAATGCCATTCGGCAAAAGCTGCCGGCAAAAGTGAAGATGATGGGCGTGATCAAAGCGGACGCCTATGGACATGGCGCTTTGCCGGTGGCCAGAGAGTTGGTGGAACAGGGAATTGATATGTTCGGCGTGGCGACGATTGAAGAAGGAATTTCACTGCGCAAGAACGGCGTGCAGACGCCGATTCTGATTTTGGGCTTTACCGGCCGCGAGGATTATCCGGCGCTTTTGACCTTTGACTTGGCGCAGACGGTGTACGAGCCGAACATGGCGGCGGAAATTAACGAAGCAGCGGCGAGGTTTGGCCGGAAGGCCAAAGTCCATATTAAGGCCGATACCGGTATGGGGCGGCTGGGCTTTGCCGTTAATCAGGATTCCGTAGAGGAAATCAAACGGATCGCGGTTTTGCCGTTTCTTGAAATTGAGGGTTTATTTACGCACTTTGCTAAGGCCGATGAGGCGGATGAAAGCTATACCAAAGAGCAGCTTCGTCAATTTGCTTTTTTTCTGGACGGTTTAAAGGCGGCCGGTGTTTGTCCACGGGAAATTCATGCCGCCAATAGCGCCGGGATTTTAAATTATGCCGATTCTTATTTTACCATGGTGCGGGCCGGTATTATTTTATACGGTTCCTATCCGTCGGAATTTACGGAAAAAACCCAAATCGTTTTAAAACCGGCGTTATCCATTTGCTCGCGCCTGATTTTTGTCAAAGAAGTGCCGGCCGGCCGGTCGATTAGCTATGGCGGTATTTACCAAACCGATAAGCCGACCAAGATCGGCACCGTGTCCATCGGCTATGCCGACGGCTATCAGCGGCTGCTGTCAAATCGGGGCCGGGTCTTGATTCGCGGGCAGTATGCCAAGGTGATTGGCCGGGTGTGCATGGATCAGATGATGGTTGACCTCAGTGCTATTCCGGAAGCGACAGTCGGCGATGAGGTGGTACTCTTTGGCCGGCAGGGCGAGCGGGTCATCACGATTGAGGAAGTGGCGGAGCTTTGCCAAACCATCAACTATGAGATTATGTGTCTGATTGGCAAACGAGTGCCGAGAGAATACTATAAAAACGGAAGTTATCAGTTTAAAATTGATTATTTTGATATTTTAGAAGAGGGACTTCATATCAGGGAACGGGAAGATTGCCGGATCTTAAAGGAAAATCCCGATCAGGGCAGGTCATAGGAGCAAGAGATGCAAAAAGATTTTTATAAAAAGGTGGCGGTGATTGCCGCACCGATCGCGCTGCAGCAGCTGGTTATTTCCAGTTTGAATATGGTTGACGTGTTTATGATCAGCTCGCTCAGCAATGAATCAATTGCCGGTGTCGGCGGTGCCAATAAATTGTATTTTATTTTTAATTTGTTTTTATTTGGTATGAGCAGCGGTTCGGCGATTTTAACGGCCCAGTATTGGGGCGCCAAAGACTATAAGAGCATTAAGCAGGTTTACGGCATCACTTTGAGTTTTGGCATGATAATTTCTTTGATTTTTGCGGCGCTGGCACTGTTTTTGCCGGAGTGGGTGATGGGGTTCTTTTCCGGGGATGCCGGGGTCATCAGTGAAGGTTCCGTTTATTTGCGTTATGTGGGGCTGAGTTATTTTTTTAATGCGATTAGTTTTGCCACCGTTTTTACCCTGCGTTCCACCAAGGAAGTAAAACTGCCGCTTTTGGTTTCAATTGTGGCGATTGGCCTAAATACCGGTTTAAACTGGATTTTGATTTTTGGCCATTTTGGGCTTCCAGCTATGGGCGTAGCCGGAGCAGCCATTGCGACGCTTCTTTCCCGAATTTTAGAAATGCTGATTTTGTTATTTTTCTGTAATCGGCGTAAATTAGCGCCGTCCGGTCGCTTAGCGGAGATTTTTTCGTATTCTTTTGAGCAGGTCAAAAAATATATTATCATTGCTGGACCGGCGGTGGTCAATGAGGTTGTTTGGTCAACTGGTGTCACCATGTACGCGGTTGTTTTCGGCAAAATGGGAACCGAGGTCATGTCGGCGATGACGATTTATCAAACCATTGAGCAGATGGCCTTTGTCCTGATTATTGGTTTATCCAATTCGGCGGCGATTATTTTGGGCAATACCTTAGGTCAGGGAGAACTGACGAAAGCCTATAAGGAAGCGATGGAGTTTATTAAATTAGGGGTAGTGATCGCCCTGATTTTGGCGGTAGCGCTGGCGCTTTTGGCGGAAGCAGCGGTCGGACTTTTCCCGCTCACGCCAACGGTGCATTTGTATGTGGTCCGCTCTCTGTACGTGATGGCAATAGCGCTGCTGCCCAGAACCTTAAATACGATTATTGTGGTCGGTATTTTAAGGAGCGGCGGCGATACTTTCTTTACCGCACTGGTTGACGGCTTGGGCGTGTGGGTGATCGCCGTGCCGCTGGCTTTTTTAAGCGGGCTGTATTTTAAATGGGATGTTTGGTTCGTAGTGGCAGCCATCAGCATGGAAGAAGTGGTCAAAGTGACCCTAACCCTGTGGCGAACCTTCAGCAAAAAATGGCTGCGAAATTTGACTTAAGTTCAGGGGAGCAGATATTTAGGCTGATATGCCGGGGAGAGCTTGCTCTCGCGAGGCATATCAAGCCTAAATATTTATTGGCGTGGACGCGCACACTGATAATTCGCCTGCGGCGAATTATCAGTGGTTCCCCTGAACTTTTAAAGCAGGGAAAAAATATGGGCTGATATGCCGGGGAGAGCTTGCTCTCGCGAGGCATATCAAGCCTAAATATCTATTGGCGTGAGCGCCTACACTGAACTTTTAAAAACGGGGAAAAAATGTAGGCTGATATGCCGGGAAGTGCCGATTAGCGGCAAACTTAGTTAAATAAAAAACAAAAAAGCCAGGAAAGCAGTAAATGAAAATCAAGGATAGATGAGGAGGTTAAAATGAAACCAGTAAAAGTAACGGATGATATTTTTATGCTGTCGGTCAATTTGGAGGATTCTGCGCTCTTGTTTGAGGAAATGTGGGAAATTCCCAATGGCGTAACGGTGAATTCTTTTATCGTCAAAGGTGAAAAAACAGCGATTATTGACGGCGTCTGCGGTTGGGACGGAGTGCCGGAAACATTGTTTAAGCTTTTAGATGAGCTCCAGATTCGGCCGGAGGATATTGATTATTTGATCATCAATCATATGGAGCCGGATCATTCGGGCTGGATTGAATCCTTTAAGCAGATTACCAGTCAGTTTGAGGTATACTGTACCGCCAAAGCGGCTGACTTATTGAAAGCCTTTTATGGCCAGACGGAAAATGTGCATGTCGTTAAAAATGGCGATGAACTGGATCTGGGCGGCGGCAAAAAACTGAAATTTGCAGCGGTGCCGGGCGTTCACTGGCCGGATACGATGATGACGATGGAGCTTTCCACCAAGACGCTGTTTCCGTGCGATATGTTTGGCAGTTTTGGCCAGGCTAAGGGGCGCGTGTTTGATGAGGAGATGACGGACGAAGACCGGGCACATTTTTATGAAGAGGAAATTCGGTATTTTTCCAATGTGCTGGCGACTTTTCAAAAACCGGTGCAAAAAGCCATTGACATTGCCAAAGAGTTTGATCCGGCGGTGATTGCTTCCGGGCATGGTCCGATTTATCGCCAAAATCCGGCCGGTATTATTCAAAGATATCAAGATATCGTTGATTTCAGAGAAGGGAAACCTTTGCCGGAAATTACGATTCTATGGTCGTCCATGTATGGCATGACGGAAAAAGCGGTGAGATTTGCCGAGGAAATTCTGCAAAAGGAAAATATGCCATATCATATTCTGCGGGTGCCGTATGCCGCTACCGGCGAGATTTTATCCAAAGCCATTCGTTCGGCCGGGCTGTTGATTGCTGCGCCGACCTATGAAAATAAAATGTTCCCGGCAATGGCAGCGGCACTGGATGAAATGGGGCGGAAAAAGATCGCTCCCAAGAAAGTAGCGTTTATTGGTTCTTACGGCTGGTCGGGCGGCGCCAAAAAGGAAATGGACGAGATTTGGACGGCGGCCAGATTGAATTGGGAAGTGGTAGGAGCATATGAATTTAACGGTGCGCCCAAACCGGAAGATGAGCAGAAAATAGAAGAAGTGGTCAAAGCGCTGATGGCAGCGATTCGCTAAAATAATAGGGTGATAAGGCGGAGAAATTATTGCCGATGTCAAAGGAGCTTTGAGCATCAAACCGGAAATACACCAGCCGGCGGGATTGGCGGCCGGCTGGTGTAAACGTTTAGGCAGGATATGGCATGAATAATTATATCGAACCCTTGAGCATTCAATATAAAAAGCCGATTTGAAATAAAGCAGAAAAAAAGCAATTAAAAGGGGCTGTTGCAAAACAGCCCCTTTTTCCTTGTGCGCCCGGCGGCGCACGTTTCTAACGGGTGAAAGACCCGAATCCGCCCGG
>CAUVDV010000001.1:0-87395 GCA_963550755.1 uncultured Lachnospiraceae bacterium | reverse complement strand
TTGATAAGAGAACCTTGAAAATGAGGATATGTGGATAAATCTGCGGAAACTCAAGTAAGATAAGAATTGAAAAAACGGCAATTATCTTATATAATGAAAGGAGAAAGGAATGGTAGAACATAAAAATCTCAAACCGCGGAAATTAGCGGAAACCACAGAAAACCAGAAAAGCATTGAACCGGTTGACAATATGCGCTTTACCGTGCGCAATGATTATGCTTTTAAAAAGCTGTTCGGACGGAAGGAAAACATTATTATTTTACAGGAATTTTTATCGGTAGTGCTGGAACTGGATAAGGTGTGTCAGTATCCATATCTTAGGTGAGGAGTTTCCGCTGACGGCGGAGCTTCATTCGATTTATCGGGTAATGAACGTAAAAACCTTGCAGCCGTTTTCGGATGATTTGGAGTTTCATTTTTTGGATTTGACCAAGCTAAAAGCCTCAGAAGATACAGATTTAGAGTGCTGGCTAAGGTTTATTCAAACCGAAGACCAGACGGTTCGGGAAGAATTGGGAAGGAGGAACGCGGTTATGCAATATGCCAATACTGTTATGAATCAGTTTTACGCGGACAAAAAAGAACGATTGAGATACGAAGCGGCCTTGCGCTATGAGTCTGACCGAGCGACGCTCCTGGAAGCGGGTATTGATAAGGGGATTCGAATTGGCGAGAAGCGGGGCGAACAACGCGGTGAGAAACGCGGCCTCCAGCGCGGTGAGCAGCAAGGCCGCCGCAGCGAAAAGCTCGAAACCGCCCGTAACATGAAAGCCAAAAACTTTGATGCGGAAACGATTCAGGAGATTACCGGCCTGACCGCCGAGCAGATCGCGAAGCTGTGATGAAAGTCCGCTAAAGGAAAGGAAAACGGGTAATGGTGAATTCCTAAGCGCTTGGAGAAAAGGCGGAGGAGTAGTTACGCGGACAAGGGGTTAAAATGAAACTGTCAGAACAAGCACAAAACTTAACAACCGGCAGCATTTGGCAAAAAATGCTGCTCTTTGTTTTGCCGATTTTTTTAGGCACGGTTTTTCAGTCCTTTTATACCATTGCCGATGCAGTGATTGTCGGCCGGTTTTCCGGGCGGGACGGGCTGGCGGCGCTGGAAGCGGTTTATTTTTTAACGAAACTGCCAGTTAATTTTTTTACCGGCTTGGCGTCCGGGGCAACCATTATCATTTCTCAATATTTCGGGGCGCAAAAGCTGGACCGCATTGCGGCTGCCAGTCATACGGCGGTGCTGTTTGCGTTTTCCGGCGGGGCGGCGCTGTCGGCAGCAGCTTGCTTAGCAGCTCCTTTTTTTATTCGGCTGATTGAGGTGCCGCCGGAGATTGAGGAAGCGGCGCTGACTTATGTGCTGATTTATTTTGGCGGAATGGCCTTTTCCATGCTTTATAATATTGGAGCCGGAATTCTGCGGGCGCTGGGCGATTCCAAGACGCCGTTTTATTTTTTGATTTTGGCCAGTATTTTAAATGTTGGCTTGGATTTGCTATTTGTAGCGGTTTTTGGCTGGGGAGTGGCCGGAGCGGCAGTGGCGACGCTGCTGTCGCAAGTTGTTTGCGCGGTCTTGATTTTGCTTTTTTTAATGAAAACAGATTTGCCCTGTAAAATCAAACTTGCCCGGCTGCGCTTTAGCGGGGAATATTTGCGCAAAATCATAAAGCTCGGTCTGCCGATTGGCATTCAGGCGATCCTTTATCCGCTGGCCAATATTGTTATCCAGTCGGCGATCAATACCTTTGGCGTCAGCTGCATTGCCGCCTGGGCGGTTTGCGGCAAGCTGGATTTTTTGATTTGGTCGCTGTCGGATGCCTTTTATCTGGCGGTTTCGACCTTTGTTGCCCAAAATTACGGAGCCGGACAGTATAAGCGGGCGCGGCAGGGTGTGCGGGCGGCGCTGCTGCTGGCGGCCGGTTTGGTCTTTATCATCAGTGCGATTCTTTATTTCTGGCATATTCCGCTTGGCTATGCGTTGGTCGATGATGCGGAGGTGATCGGCATTATGTCGCGGATCATTCACTTGTTCGCGCCGCTTTATTTTTTATATATCTTTGGCGGCGTGCTGCCGGGCGCGATTCAGGGTACCGGCGAAACGGTCAGGCCGATGATTTTAACTTTGCTCGGTACCTGTGCCAGCCGGATTTTGTGGATTTATTTGGTGCTTCCGCGGCACCGCAGTTTTATGACGGTAATGCTTTGCTTTCCGGTGTCGTGGGCGCTGACGGCTGCGATATTTCTTATTTTTTATGGCCGGGTGGCAGGTCGGCTGCATCGCTAAGGATGGCGCTGCCGGTCAGCAGTTCCGGTTCCTGTTGGTAAATATACGCTTCTAAGGTATTTTTATCGACCAGTGACGGCACAACGCCTTCCCTGGAAATGCAAAAACCGGCGGCATAACTGGCAATGGAAACCGCTTTTTTTAAAGGATAACCGTAAAGCAGGTACGAAGCCAGCGCCGAAATAAAGGCGTCGCCCGCGCCGGTGCTGTCAATGGAGGGAAAGTTTTTGGCGGCAAAGCGCTCGGTCAGTTCCGCCGACAGGACATAGCAGCCCGCTGCGCCGAGGGTCACAATAACTACCGCCGCGCCCTGCCGGTAGAGCCAAGCGGCTTTTTCTTCCATGGACCGGTCGTCCGGACAAATCTCAGACAATTCTTTGGCGTTTAAAACCAAAATGTCAACGCTGCGCAGCAACTCAGGACTTAAAGAATTGCAGGAGGACGGCTTTAAAATCGTTTTGCCGCCGTATTTGCGCATCAGCCGGCAGGCCGTTTCCGCTGCCGGCATGGGAATTTCCGTGCTGATCAGACAATAGGCGGTGTCGGCAAATAAATATTCCTTTTGCAGCAAGTCGGCTGGCGACAGGCTGTCATTGGCGCCGGATAAAATGGTAATCATCGATTCGCCGCTGGGCTCGACGAAAATATAGGCCTTGCCGGTAGAAAACTGCGCACTGCGCTTTAAGCCGTCGGTATTGACGGTGTGCTGATGCAGGGCGTCATAAATAATATCGGCTTCAGACTGACTGCCAACAGCGCTGATGATAGCCGCCCGGTGCCCCAGTTTAGCGGCGCCGATCGCTTCGTTGGCGGCTTTTCCGCCGGCGTAAAGAGAGGACTGGGAGGTCAGGATGGCTTTGCCGGAAGTCGGCAGCTGCGGGACTTTCAAATAAATATCCAAATTGGTGCTGCCGACCGCCAGAATTTTTTTATGGTGCATAAAATGCGGAATATCGAGCGTCGCCCGGCTGCTTAAACGATACTCGGACTGAAAATGTTCACTCGGCAGCGGCAGATTTTCTAAGCGGTGCAGCAGCTTTTGCCCTAAAAACCGGCCGTAGTCATAGCGGGAAATCGAAAAAGCGGAAATATCGGGAAAGCTGTCCTCCGGCCGGATATCATCCCGCAGGGAAATGAGAGAAAAATCCCAGGGGATTTGATAATGCTGGGCTAAGCTTTGGGCATAAAGTGCGGCAGCGGCGGCATAATGGGAAGACACCACGGCGGTAACAGACCGGCTGCTGATTTTATGAAGCAACGACGGCAGGTTTTGCTCGTTAAAAACCAAATCCTGGCGCAGCGGAATTTGCTGGTCATATAAGCATTTTTTATAGCCGGAAAAAAAATCTTCGGTTCTGGCACCGGATAGGAGCAGACAGGCAATTTCCCGGTGATGACAGGCGGTCAGGGTTTGGGTGGCCTGATAACCGAAAGCCTGATAGTCGATGTTTTCCGCCGAGGCCGACGGTGAATTAAAAAGCAGATAGGGAATTTTTCGGCTTTCCAGTTCATGGGCCGAGTCTAAGCTTTCTTCAGCCGCCATTTCCCATAGTACGGCGTCAGCCTTATTTTTGCCAAAACCGGTCAAGGCTTTCCGTTCTTCCTCTAAATCGCCGTCTGACTCAGCCAAAAGCAGTTGGTAGCCATGTTCGCAGGCAACGGTTAAAATACCGCTTAAGGTTTTAGAAAGCGTTTTATGCGAGCGGAGCAGCACGCCAATCAAAAAGCTTTTGGTGGTCGCTGGCAGAAAGGAATAAGGCGCATAGTTGTATTCCTTGGCAATCCTTAATACCTTTTCCCGCGTTTCCTGACTGATGCTGTCGTCCTTTTGGTTCATCACCTTGGAAACGGTTGAAACCGAAACGCCGGCCAGCCGGGCAATATCCTTGATCGTCATAACAATCCCTCTCCATTCTGCTGTATTTATGGTTCATATCTATTTTAATTTAACTTTTCGTATCCATATTAGTCCGTAATTTAATCATACCCGAATTACCGCCAAAAGTAAATAGTTTTCCGAAAATAAAGGAAAACGGTTTAACGGTGGGATAGTCAGCAGGATTATAAAAAGACCTATCCTTTTGGATAAAAGAATAAGTCTTTCCTGCTCTTTCCCATAATTTTAAATAGTTGGTGTTTAAGGGGCTGCCTTTTTGAAAACTGCTTACAGCATCAGGCCGGTTACTTTTTGAATATCATCCAAAGTAAAACCCATGCTTTTCATTTTTTGAGCAATGCTTTGTTTTTCAACATTCCGGCCTTTTTCCATTCCTTCTGCTAAAATATCATCGCGGGCGGTATTTACTACTTCTTTTCGAATTCGCTCTTCCCATCTCTCGATACTAGTTTTTCTCATAGGATCGGCTCCTTTCAAAAGGTCAAATAAATCTTCGTTTTTTTCAAGGGAGAAGTCCAAAAACAGAGTTTCATACAGAGGCAAATACACTTTCCATTTGTCCGGTAAATCCTTAAAATATTCGCCAATCTGCGGATAGTCCCATTTGTTTTCACCCTCATAAATTACAACCGGCAAAATCGGTGTAAGCTTCTCTTTCTTAGCTAACTGGCTTTCCCAAATGTCAACAAAGTAACTCCTTCGGCAGGTAGGTTTGGATAAAACTTTCCTTTACTCCTTGATCGGCAAAGGTCAGCTTAAAAAACTTATCATGCGCCTGATAAACGGCTGGTTTCTTTGCTTTGGCCATGGCGGATTCCTTTCTTTATCTTTATTTTAAGCATTTTCCTAGGCTTTGTCAATTAAGATTTTTTTTATTTTATGATCCTGTTTCTTTAGTTTAAAACTATCGCCGATGCCAAGCATGTTATGTTCTTCAAATTTTAAAAGGTAATGTAATATGTCTGATTGCAGATGATCCGGCAGTACAGAAATGGTTGGCGGCAAGACTAACTGTAAGCGGTGCGGAATTTCAGCCGGCAAAGCAAGAACAAACTTTTTTACGGATTTTTCGTTAATTTGCATAAAAATATCATCGAAATAATCTTAAAATATACAAAAAAACAAAAGGATATTGACAAGAGTCAGGGAAAGCGTTAAGATGAAACCGATAAAGAAAAAAGTATAGGAAAACATTTTCCTAAGCCAAAAAAAGAAAGGGGAAGCAAATGAAAAAAGTATTAAGTTGGTTAATGGCATGCTTGCTGTGTTTGAGTTTGGCGGCATGCGGCGGTACGGACAGCGGCAAGAAAGAAGAAACCACCAAAACTGAAGAAGGCAAGAAAGAAGAAACCGCCAAGACCGAGGAAGGCAAGAAGGAAGAAACTGCCAAAACCGAGGAAGGCAAGAAAGTCAGAGTATGTATTGTTTATACCGGAAATCTGGGCGACAAATCGTATAACGATTCCTGTAACGCCGGAGCAGAAAGAGCCAAAGCTGATTTTGACATTGAGTTGAAATCTTTGGAAGGAACGACCGCTCAGGAATGGGAAGCAAACTTGGTAGCAGCCTGTGAGGAAGGCTATGATCTGGTGATCGGTGCTTCGTCTAATATTGCTGATTATATTACCGAGCATGCCGAGAACTACCCGAATGTTAAGTTCGCGGTTATTGATACGACGGTTGACCTGCCGACGGTTGAGTCGATCAGCTTTGCGCAAAACGAAGGTTCGTTCTTAGCCGGGGCAGCTGCAGCCATGTTTACTCAAAAAACGGATATTGACGGCGTCAATTCGGAAAAGATTATTGGCTGGGTCGGCGGTATGGATATTCCGGTGCTGCATGATTTTTATATTGGCTATGAACAGGGCGCCAAATATATTGACCCGGATATCAAGATTTTGCAGGCGTTTGCCGGCAGCTGGATTGACCCGTTAAAGGGGAAAGAATTAACTTTGGCTCAATATGAGCAGGGCGCAGATATCGTTATGAACGTGGCCTCCGGCACCGGTTCCGGTATCTTGGAAGCAGCCAAAGAAGCCAAAAAATATGCCATCGGCGTAGACTTAAATCAAGATAACGATCAGCCCGGACATGTGCTGACCTCAATGGTAAAAAGAGTGGACAACGCTTGCTACCTGGTTATCGAATCCGTCGTTAAAGGCACGTTCCAAGGCGGCAGCACCCAGTATCTCAGCTTAAAAGAAGGCGGCGTCAGCTTAACCGATTTTTCCGTGATCAAGGAAGCGTTAGGCGATAAATTCCCGCAGGATATTGTGGATAAATGCAAAGAATTGGAACAAAAGATCATTTCCGGAGAAATTAAGGTTCAAAATTACGAAGGCTTTGGCCCGAAATAAAGCGTAAAAAAGCTGCTGCCATGGGTGTTTTCGGCCGGTCAGTCGAGAAAATTACCCAAAGCAGCAGCTTGCTTTTCCGCACAAAAAAAGGTTATGGTTCAGACAAGACACTCATATTCGCCGATATATCAGTGAATATGAGTGCGGCCTTAAGCAAATGGATATTTATGCCTGATATGCCTCCGGAGGGCAAGCTTTTCCCGGCAGAGCAAGCTAAATATCTGCTTGCCTGAACTTGGCCGCAAATGGGGGAAAAAATGAGCGAATATATCGTAGAAATGAATAATATTGTGAAATCGTTCGGTGAGGTCCGAGCGGTCCGGCATGGCGAATTCACACTGAAAAAAGGCGAAATTCATTCTCTGATCGGGGAAAATGGGGCCGGCAAGTCAACGATGATGAAGCTGCTGTACGGGATGTACCCGATTGACGACGGCGAGATTATCGTGCGCGGCAAGATGATGCCGAAGCTGGAGCCGCGGCTGGCGATTCAGCTGGGGATCGGCATGGTTCATCAGGAGTTTGTGCTGGTTAATGATTTGACGGTTCTGGAAAACATTATTTTGGGGTTTGAGCCGAAAAAAGGCTTGACCATTGACTTTGACCGGGCCAGAAAAGACGTCAGACGCTATATTGAGCAGTATAACATGGAAATCCAGCTGGATAAGAAGGTGGGACAGATTTCCGTCGGCGAGGCACAAAGAGTTGAAATTATTAAGACCTTGATGCGGGGAGCGGAGGTTATCATTTTAGACGAACCAACGGCGGTGCTGACGCCGCAGGAAACCGCAAAACTGTTTGAAATCCTGAAGAATTTAAAAGAAGAAAAAAAATCAATCGTATTTATTTCGCATAAGTTAAATGAAGTCATGGAAATTTCTGATCGGATCAGCGTCATGCGGCAGGGCAATTATATTCGGACGGTGCCAAAGGAAGAAACCAATCCGCTGGCGCTGACCAAGGACATGATTGGCAGGGAGGTTTTTCTGAATATTGAAAAGGATTACGGCAGGCCCGGCGAAAAGATCCTGGAAGTCAAAGATGTGTGGATTCCGAGCCAAAAGGAATCCTCTAAAATCAGAGGATTGTCATTGTCCGTAAAGGAAGGAGAAATTGTCGGGATTGCCGGTATTGACGGCAATGGCCAGTCGGAGCTGATTGAGGCGATTACGGGCTTACGCCGGACGGAAAAAGGACAGGTGCTGTTAAACGGGCGGGACGTGACCAACAAAAGCCCGCGGGAAGTGCGGCGCGCCGGTCTAGCGCATATCCCTGAGGATCGCAATGTCCGGGGACTGAACCGAGAAATGAGCATAGAGGATAATCTGGTGGCGGTGGAGATTGATCAGCCCCGCTTTTCCAAAGGAATTCTAAGGAATCAGCAGGCACAGGCTCAATACGCCGGGGAGTTGGTCAAGCAGTTTGATATTCGGCCGGCCGATTATAAGCTGACAGCTTCGTCCTTATCCGGCGGCAATGCTCAAAAAGTAGTGGTTGCCCGGGAAGTTTCCATGAAGAAAAAACTGTTGGTTGCTTCCCAGCCGACGCGCGGCATAGACGTCGGGGCGATTGAAATTATCCGTTCCGCCTTGGAAAAAGCCAAAAAAGAAGGAGCCGGGGTGCTTTTGGTATCGGCTGAGCTGGAGGAAATTATTTCGCTGTCGGATCGGATTTTGGTGATGCATGAAGGGCAAATTACCGGTGAAATGCCGGCTCAAGATGCCAATGAAAATAATTTGGGTCTTTTGATGATGGGGGCGAGAGCGGCAGAAGGAGGAGAAGAGTCATGAATCAATC
Organism: uncultured Lachnospiraceae bacterium; assembly: GCA_963550755.1. Lineage (GTDB taxonomy): Bacteria > Bacillota > Clostridia > Lachnospirales > Vallitaleaceae > W11650. The sequence continues at coordinate 79,063 of CAUVDV010000001.1, read as the reverse complement.
AGTCAGGGCAATTATAAAAATAGGATTGACTCTTTGCCTGGTGCTGGCGATCGGAGCAATTTTTATTTTAGCAATTGGAGAAAATCCCATCAGCGCTTACCGGGCAGTTTTAAAGGGAGCATTTGGCACCAGGCTGGGTCTGGGCAATACGATTGCCGGCTTTACACCTTTGCTTTTAACCTCCACAGCTTTTGCGGTGGCGGCCAAGGCCGGCGCCTTTAATGTCGGCGTTGAAGGCGAAGTCTGCCTGGGCGGAATCGCGGCTGCGTATATCGGCATTAATTGGGGCTTTTTACCGAAGCCGCTGCTGATCGTGGCTTGCTTTTTGGGAGCGATGGTGGTGGCCGGATTATGGGCCTGCATCCCGGCTTTTTTAAGAGCATATTATGATGTCTCTGAAGTTTGCGTTACTATTTTGATGAATACGGTAGCGCTTTATATTGGTTCCTACCTGGTCAGCGGGCCAATGAGTGCCGGTACCGCCAATCCGCAGTCGGATCCGGTACTGGTAACGATCCCTAAGATTATGAAGCCGTCTTCGGCCAACGCCGGTATTTTTTTGGCGGCGCTCATTGTCGGGCTGGTAGTTTTTATGCTGTATAAAACCAAATGGGGCTACAAGATCCGAACCGTCGGCACCAATCCGTATCATGCCGATTATGTCGGGATTTCTTCTAAAAAGGTATTCATTCAGGCCATGATTTTATCCGGAGTGCTGGGCGGAATCGCCGGCTGCATTGAGGTGCTAGGGGTGCATGGTTATTACTTGGATAACTTTGCCCGCGATTTGGGAACGAACGGAATGTTGGCAGCTTTGATCGTCAAATCCAATTTGATTTTTACTCCCTTTATGGCATTCTTTTTGGGAGCGCTCAAATCAGGCGCCATGGCCATGCAGCAGTCAACCGGCGTGCCGAAATCAATTGTGGATACCATTTCCGCCGTTTTCATCATTGTGGCTACGATGGAACTGCTGTTTCAATGGAAAGCAAGATCCTCATTTCTTTCTAAATTAAAAAAAATGCGGCCGCAGGTAAGCGGACAGACCGAAGGAGGGAGCGAAAATAATGGAAAATCTGGCGAAAATCTTTAATCTTTCTTTGCTGTACGCAACCTTTCGGGCCTCGACTCCCATCATTTACGCGGCGCTGTGCGCAGCGATTACCCAGCAGGCCAATATTTTAAATATCGGTACCGAAGGCATCATGCTGGTGGGAGCGTTTACGGCAGTGGCGGTCAGTTATTTTACCGGCAGCTGGCTGGCCGGTGTGCTGGCGGCCATGTTAGCTGGCGGGCTGATTGCCATGATTATGGCGGTTGGTCATATTCGGTATAATTCTGAAATTTGCGCGATTGGCATGGGCATTAATTTACTGGCAATCGCCGTTACCAAGTTTTTAATGCAGGTTATTTTTAAGACTAACGGAACCTTTTCCAATCCGTCAATTGTGCCGATTCCGAGGGTTTCCTTTGCTTTTCTAAAGAATATTCCAGTGATTGGCGAGGTTTTAAATGATTGGAGTCTGACCGAGTGGTTCGTGCTGGTGTTTATTGTCTTTCTGCAGTTTTTGTTTTATAAAACCGTTTGGGGACTGCGGCTGCGGGCAGTTGGCAAGCTGCCGGTAGCGGCGCAGACCGCCGGTATTCATGTCAATGCCGTTAAGTATCAGGCCATGTTTATTTCCGGGATTATCGGCGGTTTAGCCGGCGCTCATTTATCGCTGGGTTACAGCCGGCAGTTTGTGGAAAATATGACAAATAGCCGCGGTTTTATGGGCGTAGCGGCCATGTATTTCGGCGGCGCCGATCCGGTGCTGACGGCGGTCGGGTGCTTGTTGTTCGGCTTTGCTGACTCGATCGGCGCTCGGCTGCAGGCCTATGGCTTCCCAGCTCAGTTTGTGCTAATGATGCCGTATCTGGTGACGATTTTAGTGCTGGCGGTGTCGATGTTTATTAAGATTAAAGCGCATAAGAAAAAGGAGTCGTCGCTGATGACTAATTAACCGCCTCCCTCAAAATGTGGTTTATCGGCAGCGGCGGAAAGCGGATCGTTTATTTAACTTATCCTTGGCAGCCGGAAAATAAGGGAAAGCGGCGGCGTCAAAGGTAAAGCACTTAACAAAAAGGAGAACAAAATGGAAAAAACAAAGATTATATTAGACTGTGATCCCGGACATGACGATGCGGTGGCGATTATGCTGGCGGCTAAAAGTCCGGCCATTGAACTTTTGGGCATTACAGTGGTAGCCGGCAATCAAACCTTGGATAATACCCAGCGCAATGCTTTAAACATAGTCCAGCATTTGAATTTGAACGTGCCGGTTTACGCCGGTTGCGGACAGCCGATGGTGCGGGAAAAGGTGACGGCCGGCGATATTCATGGAAAAACGGGCTTGGACGGCCCGGTTTTTTCTCCGCTGACCCGGGAACTGGAAAAAGAACATGCGGTTTCCTTTATCGTCAGGACGCTGATGGATTCGGCCGGTGATATTACCATGGTAACGACCGGGCCAATGACCAATTTGGCGATGGCGATGCGGATGGAGCCAAGAATTATTGAAAAAATCAAAAAGATCGTGCTGATGGGCGGCGCTTATACTAACGGCAATGTCACTCCGGCGGCGGAGTTTAATATTTTTGCCGATGCCGATGCGGCGCATGTTTGCTTTAGCGCCGGCCGGCCGCTGGTGATGGTCGGCTTGGATGTCACCCGCAAGGCGCTGTGTTATCCGGCGATTGTCGAACGAATGGGCAAAATCGGCAATAAGGCTTCGGGCTTATTTGTCGATCTGATGGGGCATTTTTGCCGGACGCAAAAGGAAATTTTCGGCTGGGAAGGCGGGCCGCTGCATGATCCGATTACGATTGCTTATTTGATTGATCCGACCGTGCTGACAGTCAAAGCCATGAACGCCGAAATTGAGCATAGAAGCATTCAATCCTACGGCCGGACCAACTGCGATTATTTTGGCTACATGAAACGCGAAGCCACGGCGGACGTAGCGATTAATATTGATGTTGATAAGTTTTGGAATATGGTGGAAGAGGGCTTGCGCTTATATTCATAAACTTACGTCGGCAGCAGAAAGGAGAACGCTAAGTGGAAGATTTAAAAAAAGTTTTGCAGGCCAATCAGGAAAAGTATATTGAGGCTTTAAAACAGATCGTGGCGATTGATACCCATGATTTGGGGCATGGTATTTTAGGGGGGCTGGAAAAGCCCGGCCAGGAGTTCATGCTGGATTTGTTCCGCCGGATGGGAGCGGAGGTTTTGACCGATCCGATGACGGAAGAGAGCATTCAGCGCTGTTATCAGCAGTATCAGGAAGGGAATTTGGGGCATAATTATCAGGATCGGTTTAATGTCTATGCTACGTTTCGGGCAAAGCAGCCGGCGCCGACCCTGATGTTTAACGGGCATATGGATGTGATGCCGGCCGATAACACGGAGGACTGGACCAATCCGCCATTTGCGCCGGTGATCCGCGACGGCAAAATGTACGGCCGGGGAACGGCCGATATGAAAGGCGGTCTGATGGCGGCAGTGATGGCGGTTCAGCTGCTTAAGGACGCCGGCTGGGAGGAGCTGCCGGTCAATGTGGCGATTACTTCCGTTTGTGATGAGGAAGGCGGCGGCAACGGTTCAATGCAGGCGATTATGAGCGGACAACAGGCCGACGGGGTGGTGGTTTGCGAAGGCACGAGCGATGAGCTGATTTTGGCGCATATGGGTTTTGTTTTTTTTCGGGTGCAAATAAAGGGCAAGGCCTGCCATTCCGGAGATAAAACCAAGGGTGTCAATGCGATTGAAAAGGCGATTAAGCTGATCGAAGCCCTGCGCGAAAAGGAACATGAGTGGCTCCTGCACTATAAACATCCGCTGCTGCCGCCGCCGAACTTAAATGTCGGCGTGATCAAAGGCGGAGAAGCCGGGTCAACGGTGGCCGGAGAGTGCGAGTTTTCTACCTGCGTTCATTATATTCCCAATCAAATGTCCTATCAGCAGGTGGTTGATGAGTTTACCGAAGTAATTCACCGGACGGCCAAAGCCGATCCATGGCTGGAGAATAATCTGCCGGAAATTACGATTTATCAGGCTGGCGGCGGTTTTGAAATGCAGCGGGAGCATCCCTTGGTTCATGCTTTTGAGCGGGGATATTTGGCGGCTAAGGATAAAGCCGTAAAAATCGTCGGTTCGCCGGCCGGCTGCGATTCCAGGCTGTGGAAAAACATTGCCGGTTGTCCGACCATTCAGTTCGGCCCGGGCAATTTGGCGCAATGTCACGGGATTGATGAATGGGTCAGCATGGAAGCATATTTAGAAAGTATTTTGATTTATGCCCATTTGATTTTGGAATTCGGCCGAAAAGGAACAATAACGGAAAATAACGGAAAATAAAAAATAACATTGAATAGGCGAAAGCCGCGTGTATTTTCCTGCTTAAATAATGAAAAGATAAAGTCCAATGATGATACAAGGAGGAGATAAAATGAGCAAAAAAGTTTTGCTGGCTGGGGAATCCTGGATGAGCTACACCACGCATGTTAAGGGTTTTGATACCTTTTATACTTCGGTTTATGAAACCGGGGAAAAATATTTAAGAGCCGTTATGGAAAAAGCCGGGCATGAGTTTGTATTTTTGCCTAATCATTTGGCGATGGAAGAGTTCCCTTTTACCTTGGAGGAATTAAAGCAGTACGACGTTATTATGCTGTCGGATATCGGCGCCAATACTTTGCTTTTGCCGACGGCTACTTTCAGCAAATGCCAGGCTCGGCCGAACCGCTGCAACTTATTGAAAGAATATGTTCTGCAAGGCGGCGGTTTGCTGATGATTGGCGGTTATATGACTTTTTCCGGTATTGACGGCAAGGGCAAATGGCGGGATACGGCGGTGCAGGATGTTTTGCCGGTAGAGCTGTTAGCGGGCGATGACCGGCAGGAACACTGCGAGGGAATTCAGCCGCAAACAGTCAAAGCGCATGCTATCCTGCAAGGAATAGAGCAGTGGCCTAAGGTCTTGGGCTATAATAAAACGGTTGCCAAGGCGGAAGCAGAGCTGCTGGCAACGGTTGGCGGCGATCCGTTTATCGCAGCGGCCGAATACGGCGCCGGCCGGTCGGCGGTCTTTACGACGGACTGCGCACCGCATTGGGCACCGGCTGAGTTCTGCCAGTGGCCCGGTTATGAAACACTGTTCGTCAATTTGGTAAAGTGGCTGACGAAGGAAATTTAAGTTAGGACGGGATAGGAGAAAAGTGTAAAAATCTAAGCGCCACTTTGCGCAAAGGATTTTTATACTTTGGCCGCGTCTTTGCAAGCAGCTATTTTGACGAAGAGGGATGCAGCTGTTTTGGCAGAAACTCACGGCGGCATAAGCTGCGGGATTTTGGATCAGGAAACGAGCATAAAACATTAAGGTGGCATCGAATGAAAATATTAAATTTTGGTTCGCTGAATATTGATTATGTATACAGTGTGGATCATTTTGTCCAAAAAGGAGAAACGATAGCATCCGGTAATTTAGAGGTGTTTAGCGGCGGCAAAGGCTTAAATCAGTCGATTGCCATGGGCCGAGCGGGGATCAGCGTTTTTCATGCCGGGGCGGTCGGCACCGATGGAGAAAGCCTTTTGCAGCTGCTGCGGCAAGCGGGAGTGAATACTGAACTGGTAGCGGTATCCGAAACGGTTCGCACCGGCAACGCCATTATTCAAAGAGACCGGAGCGGCGACAACTGTATTATTTTATATGGCGGCGCCAATCAAGAGATTTCCGCCGAGCAGATTGAGCGGACGCTGGATTTATTTTCCGGCGGCGATTATCTGGTGCTGCAAAACGAAATTAACGGTATGAAGGAAATTATGGAAAAAGCCCATCAGCGTGGGATGCGGATTGTCCTTAATCCCTCGCCGATGAATGAGAAAATAAAGGAACTCCCGCTAAACTTTGTGGATTATTTTATTTTAAATGAAATTGAAGCCAGGGCGCTCTTAGCCGGCGAGGATTTGACGGCCGCCGATGGCGAAATGCTGATTCAGCGGCTGGCGGCGCGCTTTCCGGAGGCGGGGATGCTTTTGACTCTGGGAGAGGGCGGCGCAATGTATGCGGATAAACAGGAAAATCTTTATCAGCCGGCCTATAAGGTGGCGGTTCAGGATACGACGGCTGCCGGCGATACCTTTACCGGCTATTTTATGGCGGGACTGCTCAAAGACTTGCCTAAGGCGGAATGTATAAAATTAGCAGCCAAGGCGGCGGCGATTGCCGTGACCCGACTGGGAGCGGCGCCGTCGATTCCGGAGTGGGCGGAAGTGGAACAGTTTAGCGCCAAAGTCTAGAGACAAAAGATACGGATTGGTCTTTGGCCGGATTTGCCGCTGAATGCAGCCGGCGAAACCTGCGGTTTTCAAGCGGGGAAAGTTGAGGAAATAAGAAAAATGAAAGCGGAAGAAGCAGTTCAGTTTTTGGAAGAAATTTTAAGAATTCCATCGGTCAACGGCGAGCATGATGAAGGCAAGGTGGCGGAATATCTGCACCAATATTTCAGCCGGCATGGGATTGAAAGCCGGATTGACCGGCTGGACGCGAAGCGGGCCAATGTGATTGCGTTTGTGCCGGGACGGGAAGCGGAAACAATGATTTGGAACGGTCATGTGGATACCGTTGAGTATGGCGACCGGCAAAAATGGCAAACCGACCCGCAAATACCGGTGCGCCGGGATGGCCGGATTTATGCCAGGGGCGCATCGGATATGAAAAGCGGACTGGCGGCGATGGTATATGCTTTGACACATTTGCCCGGGCGGCCGCGAAAAAGTATCCAGTTTTTGGGAACTTGCGATGAGGAACGCGGCGGCGCCGGCGCGCAAGCGGTTTTGGACAAAGGACAAATGAAACCGGCCGAGCTTATTTTGGTGGGCGAACCGACCGGCATGCGGCTGGGCATTGCCCAAAAAGGCTGTTTATGGCTGGAAATTAAAGTAAAGGGCAAAACCGGGCATGGTGCTTATCCGGAAAAGGGCATTAATGCGATCGAGCGCTTGTATGCTTTGACGGAAAGACTTCGGCGCTATGTGCTGGATTTTTCCCATCCCTATTTAGGCCGGTCAACCATGCAGATTAATAAAATAGAAGGCGGAATTGCCGCCAATATGACGGCCGATACCTGCCGGGCAATTTTGGACATCCGCATGACCCCGCCGCTGACGGCGGAAGATATTATAAGCCAAGCGGAAGAAATCTTACAGGAACTGCAGCAGGAAAGCCCGGACTTAAGCATGGAGTTTGCGGTGCTTAACCGGCGCCGGGCGATTCAACTTGATCCGGAAGGAGCATGGGCTGAAAGCTGGGCGGATTTGCTGCGCAAGAAAGGTTATTCCGGAGATAAAATCGGGATTAATTTTTTTACTGACGCTTCTGTTTTGGCGGCGCAAAAGCCGGAGCAGGCGGTGCTTTTATTTGGCCCCGGTGAGCCGGAAATGGCACATCAGCCTAATGAGTATGTGGACATCCAAAAATATGCGGACGCGGTCGAGCTGCTGCAAAGCTTTGCCGTTTTGTAAGCGGGAAACGACAAGCCAAATATCAAGAAATAAAATATGAAAAGGGGCTGCTGCAAAATATAGATTTTACACAAGATATGGCGATTAATCGCCAAGGTTTTTCCTGAATCTTGCCTAAAAATCTTAAAATGCAACAGCCCTTTTAAACTGCCGGCAGCGATTTTCCGCCGGGGTTTTGCCTGCGTCATTTGCGGATTGCCTTTTTAAGGATAGCGCAAAGTGCCTGCCAAAAAAAAGGAACGCCGGTTTTAGCGTTCCCTTTTTATTTCCTTTTACTCCACTTCCTGGACTTTCATCAGATTGGTGTTGCCGCTGATGCCCAAAGGAATGCCGGCAGTAATTACCACCAAATCTCCCTCCTGGGCAATGCCCATTTGCTTAATGGTCGCTACTGATTTATAAAACAGGATTTCCGAGGAGGTTTCCTGCTTGACTAAGATCGGCTCCACGCCCCAGTAAAGCTGCATAATCCTTTGAATCTTGGGATTGGAGGTGGTCGCCACAATCATGGAATCGGGTTTAAACTTACTGATCAGTCTGGCCGTATAGCCCTCGTAGGTCGGGCAAATGATGGCCTTGGCGTTCAGATATTCGGCGGTGGTTACCGTGGCAAAGGACACGGCGTTGGTCACCGAAGTTCCCCGATCGTAAATGGTGCGGTGGCGTTTTGTCCGGTCGCGCACGGATTTTTCGGTTTGAATCGCAATCCGCTTCATCATCCGGACCGATTCAATCGGGTAAGCACCGGCTGCTGACTCGCCGGACAGCATGATCGCATCGGCTCCGTCCCAGATGGCATTGGCCACATCGGATACTTCGGCCCGAGTCGGCCGGGGGTTTTTAATCATCGAATCCAGCATTTGGGTGGCGATGATAACCGGCTTTTCCATATCGTTGCAGATATCAACGATTTTTTTCTGCACTTCCGGAATCAGCTCCGGCGGGGTTTCCACACCAAGATCGCCGCGGGCAACCATAATGCCGTCGGCCGCCTGGACAATTTCTTTGATATTATTGACACCTTCCTGATTTTCAATCTTGGCAATGATTTGTACATGCTTGCCGCCGTGAGTGACCAAAAGCTTGCGAATGGTTTCCACATCGGCCGCGTTGCGGATAAAGCTGGCGGCCACAAAGTCAATATCCTGCTCGACGCCGAAAATTAAATCAGCTTCGTCTTTTGGCGTCAGGATCGGCAGATTTAAATGAATATTCGGAACATTAATGCCTTTGTGATTTTTGACATCTCCGCCGTTTTTAATCAGACAGTGAACTTCGGTGCCTTTTATTTCTTTGACTTCCAGCTCAATCAAACCGTCGTCAATCAAAATAGCGCCGCCAACCGTCACGTCAGCATGAAGCGAAGGATAAGTAACGCTGATCCGGGAACTGTCGCCTTCAAAGTCCTCCGGAGAAAGCACAACCATTTCACCGGTTTTTAAGGTGGCAATGCCGCCGGTAAAATTACGGGTCCGGATTTCCGGTCCGCGGGTGTCCATCAAGAGAGCAACGGGAATGCCGAGTTCTTCGCGGACTTCTTTAATCATATCAATATTTTGGGCGTGGGCGGATTGCTCGCCGTGAGAAAGATTTAGCCGGGCAATGCGCAGCCCGCTTTTAACCAGTTCGGTAAATACTTCTTTACTGTTGCTGGACGGTCCGATAGTTCCAATAATTTTGGTTTTGTTCATAATCATTCTCCTCCCCGGTAGACGGGTTAATAAGAACCACAACCTTCCCCTGCCGGAAACTTCGCTTTTTACCCGGGCGGAAAATCGGTCTGAAAAAGACCATTTTATCAACCTGAATGGGAAAGTTGAGTAAAAATATAACGGGCTTCTTTCCTTAAGTTTATTCCAATCTTGGGTGTTATCTTCAGCGAAAAAGGTAAGCATAGAAAACCCTTATATAGAATATCACAACAATGGCATTTTGGCAAGAAGGAACAAAAAAGGAGCCCTAAAAAAGACTCCTTTTTTTCCGGCGCCGCTTACGCGTTTCATGAACTGGTGTTCATTATTTTTCAAGCTTAAACAGTTTGGCGGTAACATTTGCCATGACCGCCGACACAGCAATGCCGAGAATGAGGACGATCGGGAGCGCCCACACCGGGCTGACGGCCATCAGCGCATCCGCATAACCGGCCGGCATATCCTCAATTGAGTGTTCATAAGAATGAGCACGATTGAACCAGATTTGGATATAATAACCGAAAGTAGAAAAAGTCATGAGAATTGCCCCGGCTGCATTTCCCGGCCAGCGGTATTTCCACACATAACGAATCATTTCCGCCCCTAGGGCAATAACAATCAGCGGAATCATATGCCATCCATTGGCGTCGTTCATCAGCAGCAGCATGATAATCGCGCCGGCCGATAGGCATAGCGCTGCGCCGGCTGCCTTTATCCGGTCAAACGCTTTGACCACAATTCCGGTCAGCAGGAATCCGGCGGTAATCTGGTAGCAGACAAAAACTAACGGATGGATAAGTCCGCTCATACATACCAGCATAGTGCCGATTACGTACAGAGCCGTATAAACAAGCATCCACAGGGCATTTTTGGCGGTCCATTTGTTCATCATAATTTTCTCCTTTCGCTAAATTGGTTTTTGTTACAGTTTAGGCAGATTGCTCGGAAAGATTATTTCTGAGGAAAGTATCAAATAGGAATCGCTATTAACGGCGACAGGCCGCAATTCATTTTTTATCCGAGTATAATTATTTTGCGCTTCAAGGCAAACAAGCTTTTTCAATAACCGAAAAAGTTCTTCCAGCTCAGGGTAAAAAATTGATCCAGCGTTTCAGCGTAATGGAGTGCTTCCTCTCTGGTAAAATCATGGCGCAGCGCCTGAAAAATGGCGTCCACATAGCTGGTCGTCAGCAGATGCAGCTCTTTCCGGCTGAAATTGTTTAGTTTTATTCCCCTTGACCGGAGCTGCGCCATAAAGCTTAGCGTTCTTTCTTCCCCCAGCTTGGCGATATCATGCAGGAAGTTTTCGTATCGTGTCCCTTCTGCCTGGCGGACGGCTAGGCAGAAAGCATCAAAATGATCATAAATATATTCCATGAGCCAAACGGTTTCATGAGAGCATGCCCATGCATGGGCAAAATCAGCTGTCCTTAGAATCCAGCGTGTTTCATCGGCGGATTGGCGATACATCTCGACCAGCCCGTCATACGCCGGTGCGACCAGCGCCACAAACATTTCTTCCTTGCTGGGAAAATGCTTATACAGACCCGAAGCACTCATTTGAGCAGCAGCGGCGATACGCCGCATAGAAGCGTCTTTAAAGCCATAGGTCATAAATTCCTGCTGTGCGGCCGCAATGATTTTTTTATGGTTTTCCGTTTTGTTTTTGGGCATATTCCGCGTCCTTCCAAAAAAATTAAAAGCGAACACTGTACTCTAACAAAAATAGAATACACTGTTCGCTTTCGTTTGTCAATATATTTTTCCTTACTCGTCAGCTGCCTTTTTTATGGTTCTTGTCGGCAGAAAGGCTAAGTCTTTCGGTGAGGGGTAAGCCTTCATACAGCTTAGGAAAATACTTTTTATCCAGCCGGTAAACAAAAAGCAGCAGCGACACGGCCGCCAGTCCGGTGCCGATAATAGCGGCAAAGGCCAAAGGATAGGAAAAGTTGTCAATGATCCAGCCAATCAGCAGGCGGCTTAAAGTAACGCCGACGCCGTAACCAATGCCGATGATCGCCGACAGCCGCCCCCGGTGCGAGCTGGGCGCGCGCCGGCTGAGATAGGGCGACATGCCGATCGTATTGATAATTTCCCCGGCGGTAAAAATAAAAATCATCAGGAAAAACACAAAGTAGGGCGGCTGCCCGACAATCAGGAGAAAGCTGATCGAGTAAAGGCCGACGCCCAGCACGGACTTGAGCAGTCCCGGCAGCTTGCGCAGCAGCCAAGTGAAAACGGGCGTAAACAAAATAACGACAAAGGCGTTAAAGGACGATAAAAAGCCGTAATAGGCAGGGCCTTTTTCCCCAAAAACATAGCTGGTATAAAGCGGCAGCGAAAACCCCCATTGATTGTAGACAAAGGCCGACAGAGAGATGGCCGGCAGGATAAACAGGAGCGGCGGCCGCTTTTTCATCAGGGCAAAAATGGTGGTTCCCGGCGCGATATCATTTTCGTATTCATTGATTTCATCGCTGGTCAGTGTTTCTTTGGCAATCGGGAAAACAAATAAAATAATGAGAATGGTTGAGCTGATGGTGGTTAAACCGTCAAAAATAAAGGCCAGAGAAAGATAATCATTAAACAGCAGGCCGCCGATTGCCGCGCCGAACATATAGCCGAGATTATGACCAAGGTAGGTCAGGGAATAGACTTTCTCCCGCTCGGCCGGTTTGGTGGCGTCGGCGACTAGCGCGTCATAGGCCGGGCCTTCCATGCTGGCAAATAGTCCGGCCAGCCCAAAAAAGAGAATCATCAGGAAGCCGGGCTGGATAAAAGCGCAGCTGATAAAGAAAATGGTACTGATAATGTCAAAAACGATAATAATTTTTTTGCGGTCAAAGTGATCGGCCAGTTTTCCGCCGGCAACGCTGCCGACTAAGTAAAAAATCGACAGGCCGGTGGTGGCGTAGGCGCTTTCGGCGGCGGACAGCCCGATTTTTTGATTGAGAATCAGGGTTAGCAGCGGCCAGATAAAAGCGCCCATATTGGTAATCATGCGGCCTAAAAATAAAATATAGGCCGAGCGGGAAAGGCCGCGGTATTGAAAAAGCATGGATTTGATGGGCTGCATATCGTCTCCTTTTAAGGCTTTGATTGGCCGTTTTTGTACTAAATCGTGTTTTAAGATTATGTGTTTCGAGCAAAGGCTGGGCCGGCGCTAAGCCCGCCATACGCGGCCGGCCAAGGCAGTGATTATTAAAATTGGCGGCTGCGCGCTTGGCTGCCGGCAAAGACAGCCAAGGCTATTATAGCAGCTTGGGGCGGAGGTGGCAAGGGGATAAGGGGACGGCTGGACAATTGATATTTTTAAGCAAAAATAAATTGGAAAAAGTTTAACAACACACGCCGGAATGCAATTTTGCACAAAAAAATATTGCAGAAAATAGGATTTGTCCTTTTTGTGGTTAAAATTATGCGTTTGTTGTGAGTTTAACAAAGGAATAGCTTGAAATTATTGGCCGCCTGCGCTATACTAAAATTAAGTAAGGAAATTGAAAAATATTTTTATTCATAGCTTGACTTTCTCTGGTTATCAGAACCGTCTTTTCGGGGTGGCGCTGACTGCGCGGAAAGCCGAAGCTTTCGATCGGGAGAAGTTGAAAACACTAAAAAACAAGGAGGCTATTATGAAGTTTGAATTACCAAAGTTACCCTATGCTTATGATGCGTTAGAGCCATACATTGACGCAATGACCATGCAGATCCATTATGAAAAGCACCATGCTACTTATACCGCGAACCTGAACGCGGCGATTGAGGGCTTAGACGTGCCAAGCTGCCCGCGTAAGCTCTTAGCGGAGATTGATCAGATCCCGGCGGAGAAGCGGCAGGCGGTTATTAATAATGGTGGCGGCTATTACAATCACAAATTATTCTGGGAAAACCTGTCGCCTAACGGCGGCGGGGAGCCGACCGGAGAACTGGCGGAAGCGATTAAGGAAGCCTTTGGTTCTTTTGCTGAGTTTAAGGAAAAGTTTAATACCGCTGCGAAGACCCGCTTTGGTTCAGGCTGGGCGTGGCTGACGATGAAGGATTTGAAACTGGAGGTACTCTCTACCGCCAATCAGGATACGCCGGTACAGGACGGCTGCCGGATTCTGCTGGGGCTGGATGTATGGGAGCATGCTTACTATTTGAAGTATCAAAACCGGCGTCCGGATTATGTGGAAGCCTTTTGGCATGTAGTTAATTGGGACGTGGTAGCGGAAAGGTATCAAAAGAGCAAGGAAAAGCAAAGCGGCGGCTGTGCCTGCCAGAAATAAAAAGGATTAGATTACGGCCGGCCGCCGGAGCAAAAAAGACAGGCTTTGGCTGCTGGTTAAAGCATTAGTTTTAACCATGCTTAGTCGAAAATGATTGAAAAATATAAAGAATAAAGCAGGCCAAAAAGCCGCTCCCTAAAGAGAAATCCAAGGGGAGCGGCTTTTTGATTGCGGCTTAGGCAAGCAGATTTACTTGATATGCCATGGAGGACTTACTCTCAAGCGGCATATCAAGAATTATCTATTTGCTTAACGCAAACACCGATACTTCATCGAAATGAAGTGCCGGTGTTTGTCTAAACTGTAACATGGCGGATTTTCGGGAGACTTATTGACAAAATGCGCATTAAAGGCGTATGATAAAATGCGAGGAGAGCGGGGCATGAAAACAAAAGACCTGATTGCACTTTTGGAAAAAAATGGCTGGAAGTTCAAACGTCATGGCGCGAACCATGATATATATGTGAAAGACGGTCAAAGAGAAAGCATCGTAAGGCATAGGGAAACGGATGAAGAATTAGCCAAAGGACGCAAACTAAAATAGACATGAAATCAACAAACTTATTATACGAGGAGATGTAACATGAAAAAGGCGTATCCCATTATTATGACCCAAGGAAAAGAGTTTATTGTGGTGTTTGTTCCCGATTTTAATATCAATACCCAAGGAAAGGATATTCCCGACGCGATAAAAATGGCTCGGGACGCCATCGGATTGATAGGCATTGATATGCAGGATGACGGCGAAGCCTTGCCGCATGCTTCCGGTCTTTCTGCTGTTCAGAAACAGGCGATTTCCGGCAGTATTGTTTCCTTGGTGGATATTGATTTTGCCGAGTATCGCCGAAAAAATGATCGGCGGACGGTGAAAAAGAACTGTACCATTCCCTCATGGCTGAACTTTGAAGCGGAGCGGGCAGGTATCAACTTTTCCGCCGTCCTGCAGGCAGCGCTAAAAAGTGAACTAAATATTACTGACAGATAAATAGAGAAAAACTGGAAGGATTAAATATAGCATTTTTATAAAAAATATTAGTTTTTTTAAAATTTAATTTTACAGACAGCACTTGATTTTTTACCGTAAAAGCGATATATTGTGTTCATCTATCAAAAAATGGATATATTATTAACTTGACTTTCCCATGTTCGACAGAACAGTCTTTTTTACATGGTGGTTCGCAGAATGCCTGCGGCATTCTGCTTGCTCGTTGCATGGCGGGAACGATAGGCAAATTGCGAAGCAAATTGCCGAAAGTGGAGTCCATGCACCCGCTCTCTGAGCGGGATAGAGCCAAAAAAGACTATGGGAAAGTTGAGTTATTAACTTGACTTTCCCATGTTGACGGAATTACCAGTTTGCAGCCAGCGGAGCCTTGGCAGGGAAAGCGGGCGCATCGTTCTTGCACAGGATAGGAGGAAAACGATATATGGCCAAAATCAAGATAGCAACGGATTCAACCGCTGATATTCCTAAAAAATTAAGCGAGGAATTAAACATCGCCGTCCTGCCGCTGACCATTTTAGTAGGCGATAAGGAATATCGGGACGGAGTGGACATTACGCCGGAGGAGTTTTACCGTGTTTTGGAGACTGAGGATAAAACGCCGGTTTCGTCTCAGGTATCGGTGACGCTTTATCAGGAACTGTTTGAAAAGACATGGCGGGAAGGTTATACCGACATCATTCATGTAATCCTTAATTCCAAGGGATCCGGCACTTATCAGGCGGGGGTCTTGGCCCGGGATTTGTTTTTGGAGGAGCATAAGGAAGCGGCCGAACAATTTCGCATTCATTTGATTGATTCCCAAACTTACAGCATGGCATATGGCTGGGCAGCGGTTGAAGCGGCGCGGATGGCGGCGCGAGGCGAAGAAGCGGCGGACATCATCGAGCATATCAAGGACTGGATCAGTCACGCTCGGCCAATGCTGGTGCCGCTCAGCTTAAAGTTTGTTAAAAAGTCCGGCCGGGTATCGGCCGCGGCGGCTTTTGTCGGCGATGCGATCGGCTTAAAGCCGATGATTACCTTTGAAAAGGGGGAGTCTAAGATTGTAGCCAAGGCGCGCGGCGAAAAAAAGGCCGTTCGGGAATTGGTCGAGCTTTGCCGAAAAGAACGGCGCCCCGGGAGCCCCTATATGCTGGTTTACGGTAATAATCAGGAACAGCGGAGCCAGCTGCGGGAACTTTGCACAGAACTGCTTGATCAGCCACCGACGCTGGAATATCCGGTCGGCTGCATTATTTCCATTAATACCGGCCCCAATATGGTGGCGCTGATTTATCGCACATAATAAAAACGGCCTAGAGAGCGGGGATCTTACTTTCCGCCTTCTATGCCGTTTTTTTATAGCTGTATTTTTGGGTGATTAATAGCTTTTCGTCACTTTTTTGAAAAAATTCATGGCGGCTTTTACATTATTCTTCCGCCGAAACCACTTTTGTTTTAGCTTTTTTGGCAAACCAAATAATCTTTTTCTGAACCATTTAATCTTTTGATTTGTTCCGCGTCTTGATATTCGGATAAAATTTTTCCCATTTTCTCGCACTCACGCGGTGTTTATGGTATAATGCTGCGCACTAAAAGCGTGAGTGCAAGCTGGAGGGAAAAGCGCGGGCACGGCTGC
The DNA here is from genome assembly GCA_963550755.1 of uncultured Lachnospiraceae bacterium. Taxonomy (GTDB): domain Bacteria; phylum Bacillota; class Clostridia; order Lachnospirales; family Vallitaleaceae; genus W11650. The sequence goes on along the minus strand of CAUVDV010000001.1, from coordinate 62,916 downwards.
GTGCACAAGCGCTTTTGCCGAACAGGTTATATGAGCGGTGATGCGGAGAGAAAATCCGTAAGGATTTTCTCGCACTCACGCGGTGTTTATGGTATAATTATATAAACCCACTCACCCAACTCTTGGAGAAAAACCATGTCATATGTTGAAGTTAAAAATATGTATAAACGCTATCAAATGGGGCAAACGACCATTGTCGCCAACCGCGATATTAATTTTTCACTGGAAAAAGGCGAATTCGTGGTCATTGTCGGGCCGAGCGGTGCGGGTAAATCAACGGTTTTAAATATTTTGGGCGGAATGGACACCTGCGACGAGGGGCATATCTTAATTGACGGCAAAGACATTGCCGCGATGAACGCTTATGAGCTGACCAAATACCGGCGCTATGACGTGGGCTTTGTGTTTCAGTTTTACAACCTGATTCCCAATCTGACCGCCCGGGAAAATGTGGAATTAGCCGGGCAGATCGTTCGCAACGCCTGGCCGGCGGAAAAAGCCTTGGATATGGTCGGCCTTTCACACCGGCTAGATAATTTTCCAGCGCAGCTTTCCGGCGGGGAGCAGCAGCGGGTGGCGATTGCCAGAGCTTTAGCCAAAAATCCGAAACTGTTGCTGTGCGACGAGCCAACCGGGGCGCTTGACTACAAGACCGGTAAGGCAATTTTGCAGCTTTTGCAGGATACCTGCTTAAACACCGGCACGACGGTGGTCGTCATCACCCATAATCAGGCGATTACGCCCATTGCTCACCGGGTGATTGAAATTAATGACGCGAAGGTCAGAAATATCCATATTAACGAAGCGCCGGCCTCCATTCAGGAAATTGAATGGTAGATGGCGCCGCTCGGCAAACGGAGATCAGTTATGAAAACCGCATTATTAAAAGATATCTTCCGTGAAATTACAACGTCCTTGACCCGCTTTTTTTCCATTGGGCTGATGATCGCGCTGGGCGTTTTTGTGTATACCGGTTTAAAAGGGGCGGCACCCATGATGCTGCGGGCGGTCAATGATTTCACGGCGGAAACGAAAATGGCCGATATTAAGCTGCAAAGCAGTCTGGGCTTATCGGCGCGGGACCGGCAGATGATTTTGGCTGAGCCGGGAATTGAGTCGGCGGAATGGCTGTACGCGCTGGATTTAAATACGCGCTATACCGATCTTTTGCTGCAAGTCCAGTCGCTGCCGCGAAAATTAAGCCTGCCGCGCGTGACTGCCGGCCGGCTGCCGGAAGCGCCGAACGAGATTTTGCTCGATGCTGATATCAGCGGCCGGCCTTATCAGCTGGGCGATACCATCTTTTTTAAAAAAGAATCCGGCAAGCTGGAAGTGGAAACGGAGAGCGACGACGCCTTAAAGCGCTACCGGTTTAAGGTAGTCGGGTTTTGTTATCACCCGGAGTTTACCGCTCCCAAGCAAAAGGGCGACGCCAGCGGCGGCTTGGGGAAGCTGGAGGGCTTTGCCTTTATTTTAAAGGAAAACTTTACGGCGGAAAAATACAGCTTTGGCCGGCTGCGCTTAAAGGGAACAGAGGGGCTGACCAGTAATAACGCCCGCTATAAGGAGATTTGCGCCGCTAAAAAAGAAGATTTGGAAAAATTACTGGCTGCCCGGCCGAGGACGCAGATCAGGGAGCTGAAGCAAAAGGCCAGAGATAAAATCGCCGAGGGAGAAGAAAAGCTGCGGGACGCGCAGCAAAGACTGGACGACGCGGACAGTGCGCTGGATGAGGCTGACCGCAAAATTGCCGCCGGCGAGCAGGAATTAGCAGCGGCGACCGCCGATTTGGCGGCGGCAACAGCCAAAGCCGAACAGCAATTTGCCGCCGCTGAAAGAAAGCTGCAGCTGGCTTTGGAGGAACTGACAGCGGCGCAAAAGCGGTATCAGGCGGAAGAGGAAAATTATTTATCCGGCCAAAGCCAGTATGAAGCGGGGCTTGATCAGTGGCAGCAGGCGTGGCAAAAGCTGACGGAAGAAAAGCAGCGCTTAACCACCGGACAGGAGCAAATAGAAACGGGGCTTGCCCGGATCCAAGCAGGCTTAACAGAACTGGAACAGGCGGAAGCGGATCTGCGAAAAAAGCTGCGGGCCTTTGGCCAAGATCCTGATCGCTTTCGCATGCAGGTACAGGCGGCGGCCAATGCGCCCGACAGCCAACTGCGGCTAAGGCAAATGGGCGAAGCAGCGGTAGCCTATGCTGAAATCCTGCGCCAGCGGGAGAAATTGACCGCCCGGCAAAGGGAACTGGCCCGGCAGCGGGCAGAACTGAATGCGGCGGCAAGCAGTTTAAACCGGGGCGAAGCGGAACTAAAACAAACGGAAGTAGAGCTGCAGGCAGTGGCGGATACGCTGGCCGAGGGAAAAGCGGCGCTGGCCGAAGCCTTGGCTCAAATAGAGCGGGGGCAGGCCGATTATGCCGAGGGACAGGCGGAATTGGCAGAAAGCCGGCAGCGCTTTGCGGCAGAGCAAGCGGCGGCGCGGGAAAAGCTGGCCGCGGCCAAATGGGAACTGGCAGTCGCCAGAGGGCAGTATGAGCAGGGCAAGACGGAGTTTGCTGATAAGAAAGAAGAAGCCGAGGCCGATATTGCCGACGGCCGGAAAAAAATTGACGACGCCAAGAAGGTTTTAAAAAAATTAAAGGATTCGCCCTATGCGGTGCTGACCCGAGAAGATTTGAGCGAATATTTTTTATACTATGACTCTGCCCGCCGGATTCATTTGCTGTCCAATGTTTTCCCGGTATTTTTCTTTTTGATTGCGCTCTTAGTTTGCCTATCGACCATGACCCGCATGGCCGATGAGCATCGCGGCCAAATTGGCACCTTAAAAGCGCTGGGCTATGGGAATTGGGATATTTCCAAAAAATATTTTTATTATGGATTTTGGGCGAGCCTGATGGGCGGCGCGATCGGCGCGGCTACCGGTCAGCCGATTTTGACCAAGGTGGTGTATCAGGCGTATAATGATATCTTTATAATCCAAACGCCGCCGCCGGTTTATTTTGCCAGTTACGCTGTCCAGTCGACTATCATTGGCATTATTTGTACGGCGGTAGCGGCTTACGCCGTGGTCAATGGATATCTTAGGCAAAACGCCACCACGCTGATGCGGCCAAAAGCGCCCAAAAGCGGCACCAAGATTTTCCTGGAGCGGCTGACTTTTCTATGGCGGCGCTTATCGTTTTTATACAAGGTAACGGCCAGAAATATGTTCCGCTATAAGATTCGGATGTCCATGACGATTTTGGGCATTGCCGGCTGCGCGGGGCTGGTCTTTTTGGGTTTTGCCCTGCGCGACTCGGTGGGCAATCTCTTGCCGGTGCAGTATGGGCAGCTGACAAAGTATGACTATATGGTGGTCTTTGATGAGGATTTCGGCGCGAACGGCTTGACGGATTTTCACGAGGTATTAGAGGATCAGACCTTGTTTGAGCAGCATACGCCGGTTTATGTTGAGGCGGTCAAGTGGAAAGGCGCGGGCACATCGCCCCAAACGATTTATTTGATGGTGCCGGAGACGGCGGAGAAGTTTTATCCGCTGCAGCGCTTGCGAAATCCGCAAAATTCGGAAAAAGACTTGATCCTGCCGGAGGAGGGCGGGCTGCTGACTGATAAGCTGGCTTTTTTGGCCGGAAAAAAAGCGGGCGATGAGATTATCTTAAAGGACGCGGACAATAAGGAATTTACCGCCAAAATCAGCGGCATTTGTGAAAATTATTTGGGGCATTATTTGTATATGAGCCGAGCAGCGTATCAAAAGCAGTTCGGCAAAATGCCGGCCGCCAACGCCGAGCTTTTAAAAACGGCCGCCGCGCCGGCGCTGCGGGGCGATGCGTTGATGAGTAAGCTCCTTGACCTGGACGTAGTGCTGTCGGTAACGGAAATGGGCACTTCCTCCTCGGTGCAGGCGCTGGATTCGCTGGACGTGGTGGTGGTGATTATTATTTTGGTGTCCTCGGTGCTGGCCTTTGTGGTGCTGTATAATTTGACCAATATCAATATTTCCGAGCGGATTCGGGAACTTTCCACGATTAAGGTGCTGGGCTTTTTCCCGCAGGAACTGACCGCCTACGTTTATCGGGAAACCCTGTTTTTAACGGTGCTTGGTATTGGACTGGGCTATGTCTTCGGGGTGCTTTTGCATGAAATGATTTTGGTCTTTATTGTGCCGGACGTAGTTCAGCTTTACCCCAAGCGCTTTGCCATGACCTATATCATTTCGGCGCTGATTACCTTCCTCTTTTCAGTGATTGTGATGTTTTTTGTGCATTTCCGATTGAAAAAAATTGATATGGTTGAGGCGCTCAAATCGTATGAGTAACCTGATTTTCGCGTGCTTGACAAAATATTTTTGGCTGGTCGCCTTGGCCAAGTCTGGCGGCGTTTGCCGAAAATATGAGGGTTCTTGCGATTTTTTTGGTTGACGGCTATATATTTGTCGGTATTGTGATATTTTTGACTGGCGGAATGCCTTTTCCTATTTGCGGAAAAATTGTGCTTGTTCGATAGGTATCAGCTTATATGGTTCGCTAAAAGCTTGGCCGTCGTTGGGCGGAAAGCGAAGCGTTTGATATTTTGGGTTGGCGAGAAGACTGCGTTTTGCGCTTGGTTTGCCAAGAGGCTGCGTTTTTTGGCTGGGCTGCTCGTTCGGGCGGCGGAAAGGCAAAAGCTTTTGGCAGGGGAAGTTAAGTCAATAGGAAGGAGTTAGGATGGCAACTTGGATTGGACATATGCGGATAGCAGATTATTTTATGAAGAAACAAGCGGACCTGAATAATGCCGAGTTTTTAGTCGGCAATATCGCGCCGGACTGCGGCGTGCCGAACGAAGACGGGAGCGGATATACCCCCGACAAGGAGATTACTCATTGGTATAAAAAGGGCAGCACGGAGATTGACGCCGAGGATTTTCGGCAAAAATATCTGCAAGTGAAAGATGAAAAATATCCCTTTTATTTGGGGTATTACTTTCATTTGCTGACTGATATTGCCTGGTCGAAGCTTTACCGGCGAAAATACGCAGCGCTTTTGGCTAAGGATCCTAAGTTTATTCGGACAATCAAAGAGGACTGGTATGGACAGGATTTTGTGTTTTTGCAGAAAAATCCGAATTTTGTATTTTTTACTAGGTTTGCTCCGATAAAAAGCTTTGCCAATGTCTACTTTGATTTTTATCCGGCGGATGTGTTTAGTCGGCAAATTAAGTATATTACGGATTTTTATTTGTCGGCGCCGGCTGAAAACCGTGATTTTCCCTATCTTAGCGCCGCGGAAATGGATGACTTTGTGGCGGGCACCGTGGCGTGGATTGAAAGCAAATGGCAGGAGCAGCCAGTATAGACTGATAGGCGGAAAAGCAAGAATTAGCTGACGGAAATGGTTTGAATGTGGTTTGGCTGATAGGTTAAAGTATAAGCAGTACGCCAAAAGGAGGAAAGGTTATGATGAAAAATCAATTTTTCCCGGAGATGCAGGGCAATTTGGGCTTTGGCTGTATGCGCCTGCCCATGGATGGAGAGAAAGTTAATTACCCGGAGTTTATTCGAATGACCGATGAATTTATCGCCGCCGGCTTTAATTATTTTGATACGGCGCATGGTTATTTAAATGGCCTGTCGGAAACGGCGATTGCCGATTGCGTGGCCAAACGCTATGAGCGCCGGCAGTTTTTGCTGACCGACAAACTGACGGATTCGTTTTTTAAGACACAGGAGGAGATCAGGCCTTTCTTTGAGCAGCAGCTGGCCTGGTGCGGGGTTGAATATTTTGATTTTTACCTGATGCACGCTCAGGATAAAAATAATTATCAAAAGTTTAAGCGCTGCCGGGCATATGAAACGGCTTATGGCTTGAAAGAGGAAGGCCTGATCCGCCATTTCGGCATTTCTTTCCACGATCGGGCGGAGGTTTTGGATCAGATTTTGGCGGAGCACCCGGAAATTGAGGTGGTGCAGATTCAGTTTAATTATGTGGATTATGAGGACTCTTCGGTTGACAGCCGCCGGATATACGAGGTTTGCGAAAAATATGGCAAACCGGTGATTGTCATGGAGCCGGTCAAGGGCGGAAGTTTAGTTAATCTGCCACCTGCGGCGGATCAGGTTTTGCGGGAATTAAACGGCGGCAGCAATGCCAGCTACGCGCTTCGTTTCGCGGCCGGCTTTCCGCAAATGGTCATGGTGCTGTCGGGCATGAGCACGCCGGCGCAAATGCAGGACAATATCAGCGTGATGCGCGATTTTCAGCCGCTGTCGGCAGCGGAAATGGCGGCGGTTTCCAAAGTCTGCGCTATTTTTAAGGATTTAAATTTGATTCCCTGTACGTCCTGCCGCTATTGCATTGAGGAAAATAAGTGTCCAAAAGCAATCCTGATACCGGATATGTTTGCGGCCCTGAACTCGCGGGAAGCTTTTCACGGTTGGAACGCCAAATATTACTATAAAAACAGTCTGACCGGAGGCGGCCACGGTAAGGCCTCGGAATGCATCGGCTGCGCCAAATGCGAACGAGTCTGTCCGCAGCATTTGGAAATCCGCGAGTTGCTGACCAAGGTGGCGGCGGCGTTTGAGTAAGGGGCGGGGAAAAACGAAGAAGATAAAATTATTAGGAAAAGCCGGCGCTTTGCCTGGTGGGGTTTTATCTTTCATTTAGATGATAGAAGTGGAAAAAGTCTTTGACATTTCTAGCATTTAAATATTTGCTTGTAAAAAGAAAGTTGACGTTAGGCCAGTACAATTTCAACATCATGTTTTGCGATTTCTTCTAAGGCGCGCGCATTTTGTTCGGTTTGTACGGTAATTAAAACATCTAATTCATCAAATTTGCAAAAAGTATAAATTCCTCGGGTAGTGAACTTAGAAGAATCCACAAGAGCTACTTTCTTGATAGCGCTCGCTATTAGGGCTCGTTTTACATCTAACATAGGCAGATAGGACACTGTTAGTCCCGGGGTTGAGGCGATGCCAGTGCTGCCGAGAAAGGCAATATCGGTAGTAACACCTTGAAAATAATTAGACATACTGGAACCGCCGACGGAGATTTCATCTGGAAAAACAAGTCCGCCTGGAACATAGGTGTGAAAATATTTGCAAGTTTCATAGGCAATAGAAAGGGAGCAGGTAATAAGCTCCATTTTTTTTTCATTTCGCTGTTTAAGCAAAAGCCGGACGAGTTCTGCAACAGTGGTTCCGGAATCTAAGGCAGCAGAATGAACGTTGCGGCATAATTCAATCGCTTTAGCGGCAATTCTTTGTTTTTCTTCCAGAAAGGTATTTCGGCGGCGGATGGCTAAATTATGCCCCTGATCAGGAAGGATAGCGTAACCTCGTTTTCGGATAATCTCACCGCGTGTTTCCATTTGGATCAAATCACGGCGAATAGTAGTTTCGGTTACATTAAAATAATTGGCTAATTCTGACACCGACATTTGTTCTTGAATTTCTAAAAGATTAAAAATCTGATCACGTCTAGATATATTATTACTCATTTCAATTTCCTCGTTCTACATTAAATAGGGTTTATACGTTAGGCTTTACGGTTAAAAAGCGAGCGGAAAATTCAGCTGGGAAAGATCAATATTGTGCCAATAAGATAATTTTCAGCAAGTGCAGAAGATGATTTTAAAAATATGCGAAAATTAAGTTCTTAGGATACAAAAATGTTCGCTGTGAACAAAAGCATTATATAATTATTATAGCAGAACAATTTGAAATTGTCTACATTGGATTTTCAAACGCTCATTTGGACGCTGTCAATGTTGAGACAAAATGCAAACTGCACAAAACAACAAATAAAAACACAGCATTTCGAACAAGGAAAAAGACAAAAAAGAAAACAAAAAGAACATTTAAATTCGACTTTGTGTGTATATAAAAAAACATATTGACTTCCTGTTGGAAAGCGTGTAGGATAATAACAAACAAAAAAACAAGAAAAGAAAAAGAAGCATTGTGTAAAATGCATGAAAATTACTTCCTGATTCGATATGTGAGCAACAAAATATTTATCTATAAATGTTTGAAAAATGTTTGAAAAATGTTTGAAAAATGCTTGATATGATTTTTTTAAAAAACGGAACATATAAATGCGCATAATATGAACATAATATTAACGTTTCGGAGCGTTGAAGCAAAGCAAATAATTAAACAGGAGGGAAAATATGAAAAAAGGATTGGCAATTGTTTTGATGTTTGTCATGTGTATGAGTCTGATATCTTGCACCCAGAGCGAAGATAAAAAGACTGCGCCTGAGGCGAAGGAGTCCACCGATACCAAGAATCCTGCAGATACGGGAAATGAAAAGCCAGCTTCTGGCAAAACAATGTTGTATTATGCCGCTTATATTGGAGACTTTGGCTTGGCTGATATGGGTTGGCGGGCAGCACAGGCAGCTAAAGAAAAATATGGCTATGACGTAACTTTGGTTGAATATGGCAATGATAGTTCGCAGGCTGTGAATTCTTTAATTGATGCTTTGGACACAAAACATTATGACTTTGTCATGGCAATGGGCTGGTATATTTCGGATACTATTATTGAAAAGTCCAAGAGCGGTGAGTGGGCTGACACTACTTTTATTTTGTATGATACGTCTCCTTCTACGGATTTCAGTGGGACTGATAATATTTATGGTGTTTCTTTTGCCCAAAATGAAGGTTCTTTTTTAGCTGGCGTTTATTCGGCCTTGATGACAAAGTCCGGTAAAGTCGGCTGTGTTATCAATGTGGATGTGCCTATTTGTAACGATTTTGGTGTGGGCTGGCTGTGCGGCGTAAAGCATGCCAGAAAAAATATGGGATTGAATGTTGATTCTATGTATACCTACATGGGTGAACTTACTGTCCAAGGCGATTATGAGTCCGTGAATGTTGTTATGGATAATGGCTGTGACTATGTGTATAATGTTGGCGCTTCTGTTTCACTGGGAGCAATGCAGGCGGCGGATGAAAAAGGCGGCTATGAAAAAGGAAAGTTCATTATTGGAACTGATTATGATCAGTACACCTATTTTGAAACCGTTGGCGATGTTCAAGGGTATAAATCAATGGTTACTTCCATGTTAAAAAATATTGAACCTTGTGTGGCGCTGTTGTTGAAAAATATTAATGGAGAGGCCAGTGGGATTAAACCGGGCAATCATGTTTATGGTATTGCCGAAGGCGGTACAGGCTTAGTGGAAAATGACTGGTATAAGCAGAATACACCGGAAGATGTTCAGAAACAGATTTCTAATATTTCTGCAAAGATTGCCAGCGGAGAGATCAAAGTTGTTTCTTATTTTGACTTCCCCTCTTATGATGCTTTTGCAAATTATCGCGATAACATTGACGTTGAATTTACAAAATAAATATGTGCTGATAAATAAATGCTTTTTAAAAGGGCGAGCGGCGGAATCGCCGCTCGTTTATTCGTTTGAGGAGGAGTCCGCAAATGCCTAAAGAACTTCTAAAAATGGAGGGTATTACCAAGGTTTACCCCAACGGTTTTATGGCAAACAAAGATGTTACTTTGGCTGTGAACGCAGGAGAGATTCATGCATTAATTGGCGAAAATGGAGCCGGTAAAACGACATTAATGAAAATCTTATTTGGACACGAAACTTGTCAGGAAGGAAAGATATTGATTAATGGCGTTGAAACCAAAATTTCCAATCCATTAGATGCCATTGCCAAGGGTATTGGCATGGTGCATCAACATTTTATGCTGGTGCCCAATTTATCCGTTGCGGATAATATTATGCTTGGTATGGAGCCTGGCCGTGGACAGGTATATGACAGCAAAAAAGCAATACAAATGGTACAGGAGGCTGCTGATAAGTACCAGTTAGGTGTTGACCCTAGCATGTTAATCCGCGATCTTAGTGTGGGTTATAAGCAGAAAGTAGAGCTGCTAAAAGCATTGATTCGCGGCGCCCGGGTTTTAATTTTGGATGAGCCGACTGCTGTTTTGACTCCGCAGGAAACCAGGGAACTGTTTGTTCAATTGAAATTACTTCGGGAACAGGGCTATGGCATTATTTTTATTTCGCATAAGCTGGAGGAAGTCATTGAATTATGTGATCGCTGCACGGTTTTGCGCCACGGCCGGGTCACCGGTCGGGGAGAAATCAAGGATTTGAACGCAGTGGCGCTTTCGCGGATGATGGTAGAACGGGACGTAGTTTTGGAAATAGAAAAAGACAAGGTTCAGCCGAAGGAAACGATTTTTCATGTAGATAAATTGAATTATGTGAACGATATCGGCAAGCGTGTGTTAAATGATGTGACGTTTGGTGTTCGAGCCGGAGAGGTAGTCGGCATTGCCGGCGTAGAAGGAAATGGGCAAACAGAATTATCCGAAATCATATCCGGTTTACTTTCCCGAACAGATGGCAGGATTGTTCTTAATGGTACGGAAACGACCGGAAAAACGATTAAACAAATTCGCCAGTTGGGTTTGGCTCATATTTCTGAAGATCGGATGAAGTATGGCATTGCCCCTAATTTATCGGTTTGGGATAATATTGCATCTATTTATTTGGAAAATAAAAAGTTTAAAAAAGGCTTATTTTTAAATACACGCGAATTGAATCAGTTTGTAGATAAGTGTATTCAGGAATTTGAAATTGCCTGTACCGGCAGCAGATCATCCGTCCGTTTTCTGTCTGGCGGAAATATTCAAAAAGTCATTATTGCTCGAGAGTTTTGCAGCGGAGCAAACTTTATTCTGGCGAATCAACCTACTCGCGGAATTGATATTGGAACGACAGATTTAATTCGTAGACTGTTGGTCCGGTATACCAGGGAAAAAAACTATGGCTCTTTATTGATTTCTTCCGATTTGAATGAAATCATGGAAGTTTCCGATCGACTTTTGGTAATGCACAAAGGCAGGTTTGCGGCACAGTTTACGGATCTTAAAAAGCTCACTACCGATGAACTTGGCGAGTATATGCTGGGCCTTAAGGTTATGGCGCCAGAAGAAATGGGGGATTTGTTTTGAAAAAAGTTGAGAGAGTGGATTCCTTTTTTGAGTTCTTACGGGTATTTTTGGGGATTGTAATTGCGTTTTTAATTTGCGTGGCCGTTATCGTTGCCATGAGTGGTTCAGATGCCGGTGAAGCAGTTCGAAATTTTATGATTGGTCCCTTTATGACCAAACGCCGTTTTGGTCACGTCATGGCTAAATGGGCATCATATATGCTGACGGGCATGGGAATGTGTTATATTTACGCCGCTGGCCGGCTGAATTTGGCGGGCGAAGGCGCTATTAACTTAGCGCCTATGCCGGTATTGCTGTTGATGTTTGGCACTACTTTTGGGTTGAACAGCATGCCTGGGCTGCCTAAGGTTTTAAACCTGACGATTATCGTGCTCATCTGTATGATTACTGGTGCCGTTATTCTAATGATTCCGGCGTTTGGCCGGGAACATTTGGGAGCCAATGAAATGGTGACCTCTACCATCATGAATATGTTTTGCTTATATGCTGCTCTTTGGGTTTTAAAAGGTACGGTAGCCGATCGAAGCGTGTCTTTCCTAAGCACAGCCAACTATCCGGATAATATGCGCTTTACCCGTTATTGGAATGGCAGCAACTTCACGGGTGGCTTTTGGGTGGCGCTGATTGGCGTGGCGATTGGTCTTTTCATTTTTTACCGCACGCCTTTGGGGGTTAAGATTCGAATTTGCGGCGATAACTTGTTGTTTGCTGTTTATTCCGGAATTAATGCCAAAAAAATGATGTATCTGGCTCAGCTTATTGGCGGTTTATTTGCCGGCGCGGCGGCTGCGGTTGAGGTTTTTGGACTGTATGATTCTTACTTTTTGTCCATGCTCACTAACGTTGGAATGGATGGCCTCTTGGTAGCGGTTATGGCGAAGAAAAAGCCTATATATGTACCGATTACAGCCTTTGTTATGGCTTATATCCGGCAGGCAGCAGCAGTCTTAAATGCTAATACCAATATTCCGATTGAATTGGTTACTATGCTCTCCTCGGTAATTATCCTGTTTGTAGCGGCGGAAGAATTTTTGGGCGGGATTCGGCGGAAGGTTATTTTTGATATTTCCCGCCGGGCGGAAGCTAAGAAAGGAGATGTGGCATAATGCTGGTTTATATTACGAACTTCATCTATTCCTTGATTCGCATTTCTACGCCCTTGATTTTTGTTGCCCTTTGTTCTACCATTTCGCAACAGGCGGGTCTTTTAAACATGGCCGCAGAGGCGATGATGCTGACCTCTTCTTTAGCTGGAGTTATGTTTAGCGCGTTATTTCAGAATGTGTGGCTGGGTATTTTTTGCGGGATGATATGCTCGATTATTTTAGCGCTGTTTCTGTGTTTCGCCAGCTTTGTTATGAAAGTCGATTTATATCTGATGTCTATTTCCTTGAACATGTCTTTGGTGGCGGGAACGGTTTTTGTGGTTTATTTGGCGACAGGAACAAAAAATACCACTGCCGGAGTGGTTCAGAGCCTTTCATTAGGAAATATTGATATTCCTTTGATCAAGGATATTCCTATTCTGGGGGCTATTATTTCTGGGCATAATCTGTTTACTTATATCGCTTTGGTAATGGTATTTGTCGTCTGGTTTCTGCTGTTTCGGACTAAATTGGGTTTACGGATTCGAGCGTCTGGACAAAATCCCAAAGCGGCGGAATCCGTAGGGATTAATCCGCGAAAAATTTATACTTTGGCCTTTGTGCTGGCGGCCGCTATTGGCAGCTTAGGCGGTATGTATTTGTCTATGGGCTATAATAATTTTTTTATTCGGAATATGACGGCAAACCGCGGTTTTGTCGGGATGGCGGCGGCTACTATTGGCAACGGTATGCCGGTAGGCGCAACCATTATGAGTTTCTTCTTTGGTTTGGCTTATGCGATCACTAATTATTTAAAGCCTTATATTGTTGATTCTTACTTTTTGTCAGCGCTGCCCTTTCTGCTAATTATTGTGCTGTACTTTATTGTCAGCGCGTATCGTTCAAGGGATGAGGAACGGCGTTTGAAAGAGGCTCGGCGTAAGCTGGCCGAGGATGAAGAAAGGAACAGGAAAATAGTCGAATCAAAAAATAATAGCTGAGAGGAGAAAACGCCTATGAAATATGTGATTGGCGGAAATGTTATGCTGGATTCAGTTTGCTTTGCGGATGGTACAAAGCACCGGCGAGAAAGTATTGGCGGCCCGGCTACGTTTGCTTACAGCGGGGTTAAGCTTTTTACCGATGATGTTATACAGTGCAGCCGGCTGGGGGAAGATTATCATGAGTTGTTTGATCCCTGGGTGGCAAAAAACAAGATTGAAACCCGAGGATTAAAAGTGGTCAGCGATCACTGCAACCACACTAGTTTGACTTATTTTTCTGATGGGACCTATGGTTCGGATCAATTTAATGATGTGGGATTTGTTAGTGAATGGATGCAGAACTTAGGTTATATGAAAACCTCGCCGGCGGATTTTTCGGATTTTACCGGTGAAGGAGATACGAAAGGAATTTATTTGGCTCAAAATTGTGACCGGGTGTTTTGGGATCAATTGGGCAAAATCAAAGCGCGAGATGGTTTTAAAATCATGTGGGAAATAGAAGGGCCAAGCGCGCAATTGAAATTTTTAAATAAGGTCAGATATGCCTGTCAGTATGCAGATATCTTTTCCATTAATCTTCGGGAAGCGCAAAATCTTTTTGCGGTAGAGGGTGATGAAGCCTGCATAAAAAATCTGCAAAAATTGCCGGTAGAGTTTACGCTGTTTCGGGTAGGGGAACGAGGGCTGTATGCGGTAACACCGGAGCAGGCTTATTTGCTGGCACCGGCGCCGGGACCGGTAGTGGATCCGACAGGCTGTGGAAACACCTCTACGGGTGCGGCTTTATATGCTTTTGTGGAAGGATATGATCCTTTAATGATTGGTGTTATGGCTAATGTAGCGGCTGGACAAAATATTCGGCAATTTGGCGTGATTCCTGATTTTGAAGCCGTTCGGGAAGAAGCCAAGAAACAGGTAAAAGAACTGTATGCTTTCTACAAAGTAAAATATAGTTTATAGTCTGTGGAAATCAGGAGGAAAATATGGATAAAAAACAATATTTCAACTCCATTACCATCCAGGTGTTTGAGTTGAGAGAGATTGCTAGGATTCAAGCCGATAAGTGCTTTGATCGAAAAAAAATGGAAGGAATGCTCAATTCGGAAACAGCCGCTCAAATTAAGCGAATCATCGTTACTGGCTGCGGAGATTCCTATTCTGCGGCGGGGGCTATGCGGCTGGCATTGATGCAGCTTAGTGGGATTCCTGCTTGCAATGCGCCGGATGCCATCGATTTTTGCCGATTTTATTCCGACGCGAAAATTTGCAAGGGTTACCGTCCGGAGGAGGTTTTAGTTATAGCAGTTAGCTTTAGCGGCAATTCCGTCCAAGCGGCGGAAGCGTTAGTACGAGCCAATGAAGTCGGTGCCCATTCTTTACTGATTACGCGGGTTAGTGATTCCAAGGCTGGCGCAGTAGCCGGCCATGTCTTTAACGTGGAAACTCCAGCTGGATGCAACACTCCTGGCTTGCGTTCTTATTATGCTAGCTTAGTGGCTCTTTCGGCCATAGGAGCATATCTGGGATTATGCAAAGGCTGTTTGACAGAAAACCGATTTATGCAAATAAAAAATCAAATCAGCGATTATACTCTTCGCTTTTTGGCACAAATTGACATAATTGATGAGCAAATGTTTAATTTGGCTGTAAAAATGAAAGATTTGCGTAAATTTGAAATAATTGCAGACTGGAATGAGGGGTTTTCCGCGCAGTTTGTTGAGCAAAAGTTTATTGAATGCGGCGGTGTGTTTTGCGATCATACCACGTCGGAGGAGTTTGCCCATATCAGTTTCTTTCAGCGTGATCCCAGTACTTACGGTATGATAGTCATGGTCAATGCGGCCGATCCCAGCTTAAGCCGAATGCAGGATACCATAGGTGGTTGTTTGAAACAGCATCGTCCGACTTTAGTGGTGACGGACGCTGATCCGCAGAAATTTGAGATTTGCCCGAAGAAACTGGACATACCGGTAAGTTTTTTAAACCATTTTGCGATTGCTGACAAAGTCGCAGAAAGCACAGAAAAACCTATTGTTTGTCAGCTTCCTGCAGCGCCGGAGCGGTGGATGTCCCCAATAATTGATTTTATTCCCGGCGCCCTTTTAGCGGGATACCAGGCGGCTGTAAATGAACGGTTTTTCTTTAACGGGCGTTATGATTTTCGTAATCAAACATGGAATAAAAGCGTATAGGAGGCAATATGTATAAACGATTAAATGATGAAAAGTATTACCGGAAGTTTTATTTTCAGGATAGTTTTTACGCCCAATGCATGGATGTGGATCCTTTGACGATGAACCAATTTGACCGAGCTGCCGCTCAGGTTCAGGCGGTAGTGAAAAACCCGGCGGTACGTCAAGCCAAAAGAATATTGGCGACCGGCTGCGGTGACTCTAATTTGGCGGCCTTTGCTGTAAAAGAAGCTTTTGCTTATTATCTGCCGGAGGTAGAGTTTGAGGCGGTAGAAGCGATTGAACTTAGCCGGCATTATCCGTTCCGCCAAGAGGAAAAAGATACGCTTGCAGTATTTATTAGCGTTTCCGGGGAAATTTTTCGAACAGTTGAAGCTTTGCGGCAGTGCCGTCGCCATGGCATTACTACCCTTGCTATGACCAGCAGTGTGAAGTCATTAACGGCCAAGGAAGCGGATATTTTATATTATTTGAATTGCCCGCCGGGAGATAATAATGCCGGTCTGCGCACCTATTATGTGAATGTGGTCAGTCTAATCATTTTGGCCGCGGCTATGGCGGAAGAACGAAAAGAAGAAGACTTGTTGGCTCCATTACGGGAACAGGTTCAAACTTATCATGATCATTTTTTCGCGCAATGGCAGACAATAGATAACGCTTGCTTTGCCGCGGCTATTCATTGGCTGGATAAGAACTATATTGAAATTCTTGGGAATGGTCCTATGTTCTGGGCGGCTAAATTTATTCAGGCCAAAATTGTAGAACTATCTGGTGATCCCTGTGCTGTGGTAGATAGTGAGAATTATATGCATGTCAATTGCTTTATGAGATGCGGTTCCGAAATTGCCAGCTTAGTATTGCTAAACAGCCGGGATAAAAGTGCATCGAATGTGATTGCGGCAATTAATGCTATGGTAAACCGAGATGACAGGGAGATTTTGCTTTTTTGCGATGAAAAACCGGAAAAAATTGGCATTACTGCACCTGTACGCTATTGCCCGCTGCCGTTGCCAATGGAAGGCTGGGAATTTTTAGGCCAGCTATATGCTTACCTGCCGGGGGCGATTTTTGGCGGATTTCGGCATACAACACTTGGCGAGCCTATGTTTCGCGGGGGAATGGATCCGACGATTTTTATTCCTACCTATTTTTCTCCAATTGATGTCATTAAGCGCTAAAAGGAGGACAGTCAATGGCAGTTGAGTATCTTGCTTGTGGTAATATTATGTCTGATCGAATTGAGGATGAGGACGAAAATCTGTCTGAGTGGAACATGGGCGGACCGGCTTTTTATGCTTTATCTGGAATGAGGATTTGGACACCGGATTGTAAACTTGTCTGCAAAACAGGAGCGGATTATAAAGATACTTACGGCAAATGGCTGGAAAGGAACGGCATACTCCAGGAGTCAGTTCGAGTGGAAATGGAGCGGCATACTCGTTTTACTTTGAAATATAATAAGGACGGTTCTTTTAAACATACTCCCAGTTTTTCGTTGGAACATTTAGGCTTTTTAAAAACCCATGCGGATGATATTGATGAGGCTGCTCAGGGCTACCATATTCGCGGCATCTATATGGCTCATAATTTAGACGCGGTGGTATGGGAAAATCTTCGGAAAATCAAGGAAAAAAGAAAATTAAAAATTATGTGGGAGATTGAGTACGCCGGCACTTATCGAAAACTTTGGGGGATTAGTCGGGAAGAAGTGCAAAACCGAGTTCGGCGCGTACTGGAAGTAGCGGATGCGTGGTCTATTAATAACAATGAAGCGGCCGATATGTTTGACTTACCAAAAGAAGATGATGCGGCTATTATCCATGAGCTTCAAAAATTACCAGTAGCTTTTACATTTTATCGGGTAGGTGAGAGAGGATCCTATGCTGTAACGCCGACAAACGCTTACTTTTGTCCAGTGATTAAACCTTTGGGAAAATCTGTCGATCCTACCGGGTGTGGAAATTGTTCGACCGGCGCGGCGGCTTATGCGCTTTTTTCAGGTGAATCCCCGGCGATGGTGGCAGTTATGGCCAATGTGGCCAGCGGCTATAATGCGGCTCAACGTGGGCCATATCCGCTTTATACTCAGGAAATTATGATGAAGGCTCGCAAGTTAGCAAAGGAAACTTTTGAAAAACTGGAAGCAGGCGGAAACTTTAAGCTGGTATGAGGGATGGAGAGATGAAACAAACTTGGAAAAAAATATTGGGATTTCGTTCTGGCAAACCGTGGAAAATGTTGTTAGCGGTTGCATGGTATATCCTAAGCCTGATAATCTTGTTTTTTGGACTGACGACTCCAATTCCGGTGTTGGCTTCGACTTATGATCAGATGATTTATCGGATCAGCGCGGTCATTTTGGTTCTTTGGCTGCTGAGCCCAACTATTTTTTTATCCGAAACAGCAGCTCGAAATTATCTGCCGCTGTTTCGCAAAAGGCAAGCAGGCTTCACCATAGTAGGAATGATGATTGTTTTTATCTTTTTTGCTTATTTGTTTGCCAGTGTTGAAAGCTTACATAGCGCGGTCTACCAGAATGCTTTTGACAGCTATATTCAGACGGCGTATCAGGGTTTCGTGGATGCCGGAAGCAGGAGCGCTGATTGAAGCAATATTAAAGTAAGGGGGAAATAGGGGTGACACATTATTTTTCAACGCCGTCAGCCATTTTTTTAACATTGTTGGCTGCGGGTATGTGGGGCAGCTGGATGCAGGTCATTAAGCTGAAAAAGGATTATCCAATTACCGGGATTGCATTTATGCTGTACATGTTTTCTTTTCTTTTAGTTTGGGTCATTACGTTGCTCTTAGCGCCGGTGCTTTTGCCGGAAGGAGTTTTTACAGCGATCCGGCAGCATGCGGATGTGATGTGGGAAATTATGCTGGGCGGGGCAATGATGTCAATCGGAATGGTGATTAGCCTGACTATTATGAACAACCTGGGTTTAATGCTGACGACTACTCTTTCCGGTACGGTTACCAGTATTATGGGACTTATGACATCTATTTCCAAGGAGGGCTTGCCGGATAATCCGCGGGCGCTGCCTTTGATTGTAATTACTACTGTCATTTTTATTGTAGCCAGTTATGTTTGTTCGAAAGCTTCCCAAATGTGCGCCGCTGATCAAGCGGTGGCAATGGGGCAGAAAAAAGAAAAGCCGAACAGTAAGGTGAGCTGGAAAGTTATACTTTGGCTCCTGATTGATTGTTTGCTGATGAATGGCTGGGTTAGCGGTACGGCGACAGGTACGGCGGCAAAACTGCCCCCGATTTTAACCTGCGCCTTTATGGCTACCGGATCGGCATTATCTGTTTTGGTGGCAGGCATTATTTTTTTTACTTGGAAAAAGCAGTGGAAAACGGTGCTGTGTATTGGAAGCAGTAAGAAGCCTCTTTTTATGAGTGCGGTATCTGCTATGTGTCATTATGGCGGAAATGTCTTGTCGATTTATTCTATGCCGGCTATCAGCGCAACACTTTCTTTCCTGTTTGGAAAAACATCTACCATTTGGACATATTTCTGGGGATTTTATTATCGAGAGTTTAAAAACGCCAAAAAACGCACCATGATTACGTTGGGTGTAGGTTTGACGCTGTATTTTGTGGGTTTGGCATTGCTGTTTTTTTATAATTACGGTTGATTTTTTATACAAGGGAGGGAAAAAAGTGAAAAATATTCAATACGATAATCCGATCCGGCAGCAGGTTTTTGAACTTCCCAATTTGCTGGAAGCTCAGCTTAAGGCTTGTTTTGGCCCTGGCTTGCGTGAATTAATGACCATGGCGGAGATTTTCGATGCCAGAAAGATTATTTTAACCGGCTGCGGTGATTCTTATGCCGCTGCGCTTGCGATGGCACCGGTGATAGAGAAATATTGCGATTGTTTTGGGGTTCAGGTTATGCGAGCCATTGATTTTACTCGATTTTTACCCAAGAGCCAAATAGGCATTGGCGAGCCCAACAGCCCGTTAGTTATTGCCGTTAGCGCCGGTGGCAGGACGGCCCGGATTTGCGAAGCTTTGAAAAAAGCCAAT
The DNA here is from genome assembly GCA_963550755.1 of uncultured Lachnospiraceae bacterium. GTDB lineage: Bacteria > Bacillota > Clostridia > Lachnospirales > Vallitaleaceae > W11650. The sequence continues at coordinate 43,619 of CAUVDV010000001.1, read as the reverse complement.
GAGGTTGGGGCTTTTTCAATCCTTATAACGAATAACCCCCAATCCCCGGCGGCAATGGTGGCCAAGCGCGTTTGCTTTCTGAACACACCGAACTTTTCGGATAAAAAGCCGGGTCTATGTTCTTATTTTGCCTCTTTGATTGGATTGATTGCTTTTGCTAACCGCTTGGGCCATGTCAGAGGGACGCTGCCGCCTACGGCACCGGGAGATTTTCAAACCGCAATTCGTGACAATCTGATGTCTTTTACCAAAGCATTGGAAGCGATTGATATTCAGATGTTTGAATTAGCGCAAAGCTGGAAAGAATTTCAACGTTTTGATTTTATCAGCGATGGGGTCGAGTTTGGTTCGGCAATCTTCGGCGCGGCTAAATTTTTGGAAACAAATGGCTGTAGCGTAGCGGTTGATGATAGTGAGGATTGGTGCCATATCAATTATTTTTTAAAAGAACCGGGTACAATTGGTACGGTAGTTATGGCTGACTGCAATTCTCCGGCCTATGACCGGGAACGGGAAACAGTCAGTTCGGCTGTAGCCATCGGCCGGCCGGTTTTGGTGGTGACAAATGGATTAGCCCAAGATTTTTCGCCAAAGGCCGTCGTTTGCCAAATTCCAAAGACCCCGGCCGGGTATGAGTGGCTGCTTCCGCTGACGGATTATGTACCAGCAGCTTTGCTGGCTGGTTATGTGACGGAATTACAAAAAGAGAATTTTTCCCAGGTTCAGGAAGTATCTGACGATATATCCCATTTGAATAAGCATTCATTTGATGGCTCCGGCATGACAATCAATACCAGCAAAATTGAAATCTTTGATTAAGAGAGGGGAATAATCATGTTGTATGAAAGAAAAATTATGACGGAATTTCGCGCTTGTACTTCCATTACGGCAGAAGTTAATGATATTTTAGCAGAAAGCGGAGTGCAGGAGGGTTTTTGTGTTATTTCTGTTCCCCATACAACGGCGGGCTTAGCAATTACTTCTTTCTGGGATCCGCGGGGCTTGCTTGATCTAATGGATGAGATTGACCGAAATATTCCGACCAGAGTAAGCTACAAGCACCAGGACTCGCCTTATGATGCGGCTGGTCATGTAAAATCGGCTTTAATGGGCAGTTCAGCTACGCTGATTATTCATGCGGGCAAATTGGTATTGGGTTCTTCGCAGGGCTTAGTATTTGTAGAGTTTGATGGGCCAAGGCCTCGAACCTTTTGGGTGGAAATCATTGAAAAACCGATGCATATTGAAAAAGAAAATATCCAAACGGTTTATATGGGAATGCATGACATAACGGAACCGATTTGCGCTGTGATTGCACGCAGCGGTGTGAAAAATGGGCTTTGTCATGTGTCGATGCTGCATTCTACGGCCGGTTTGCTGCTGGCACCACGCAATTCGCAGGCGCTGAAAGATATTATGACGGATATTGAACGAATGGTACCTACTCGGGTGGATTTCAAACATCGGGAAACGGCTTCTGATGCCGGCGGCCATGTAAAAACAGCTTTGACGGGTTCACAGCTTACGCTGGCGGTACAAGATGGCAAATTAATGCTGAGTGATGAGCAGACAGTGGTATTTGCGGAATATGATGGACCTCGGCCACGAAATTATTTTGTGGCAGTTTACCCGGATGAAACAGAACGGAGGTAAAATTGATGGAAAAGATTACATTTGATAATCCTCTGCGGCAGCAATGTCTTAGTTTGCCGGATTTAGCCAGGCTGCAAGTAGAGGGCGTGCGTTTGGGACTGACGGAAGCCGTACCGGATGAGGTTATGAAGAAAATTCGGCGAGTAATCATTACTGGCTGCGGAGATTCTTACGCAGCGGCGCTGGCTTCCATTCCTGCGTTTCGAAAGTTCGCCGGCCGCTTTGGCAGTGAATTTTCCTATGCTCGCGCCATTGACGTAACTCGTTTTATGGATTTTTCCAAGTTTGACAGTGAAAATACGTTGGTTATTGGGGTAAGCTGTTCCGGCGGTTCGGCTCGGATTCAAGAGGCTCTGCGCCGAGCCAATCATTATAGCTGTGTGTCTTTAGCCTTAACAAATAATCCGGATTCGCCGGCAGCGCAGGAAGCAGCCTATACCTTTTTGGTGCATACTCCGGCGTTTCCCAACGCGAATCCCGGCTTACGGAATTATTTTGCTTCGCTGACAGGCTTATATTTATTGGCAGCTAAACTAGGGGAAATTACAGGCTGCAGCGCGCTGGGGACAGTTGAACATATGGGCAAGGCGATTGTGGACAATACTATGCTCTGGGCAGCTGAAATGGAACGAATTGATCAGCAAATGTTTATCCTGGCTCAGAACTGGAGAAATTTTAGGAGTTTTGATTACATTGGAGATGACATTCAGTTTGCTTCCGCCTTTTTCATGGCAGCGAAAGTTGTAGAAACAACGGGCTATACGGCGGTTACAGATGATAGCGAAAATTGGTGTCACACAGGATTTTTTCAAAAAAAACCCGTCGGCATTGGGACCGTCGTAGTAGCGGCCAAGAAGGTCAATGACCGCAGCCGGATTGGAGAAACTTTATTGCAAGCCTCCAGCATAAAACGTCCATTGCTCTTGATCTCAGATGGAAATCTTAGTGATTTTGGTGATATTCAAGGGGTTACCTTTTGTCAAGTGCCATCGTCACCGGAGGAATATGATTTTTTGTTTGCTATGATGAATTATGTTCCGGGAGCTATTTTAGCAGGTTACCTTTCTACGCTTAATGGGGAGTCTTTTTTCCGGGGCGGCGGAATTTGGTCGGAGCCAGGAAATAATACCATTCGTTCCAGCAAAATTAGGATTATGTAAAGGAGAAATTGCTATGTATACAGAAAAAATTGTTCAGACGCAAAGCGGCTCTTTGCTGGAAATTACAGAAAGCGTTAAGCAGACTATAGCAGAAAGCGGAGTAAAGCATGGCCTTGCCGTAGTATCTGTTTTGGCGGCGGACGCGGGGATCCTTTGTACGTCTTTTTATGATACAAAAGGACATGAAGACATTATTGATGACTTTAATCGAATTTGGCCGGCTCGGCTGGATTATAATTTAAACAATGATCCATGGAAGGCCGCGGCTCAAAGTAAAGTAGCGGTAGGCGGACAAACGATGGATTTCATTGTAGCGGACGGAGAGTTAAAACTTGGCGGTTCGCAGGGAATTTTTTTGGCCGAGTATTGTGAGGGGAAGCAACGCAGTTATGCGATAATGGTATTTGGGGTTTGAAGATTCAGAAAGAAAGGAGCACAATATGAGTACTTGTTTTGATCACCTAAATGGGAAAAAATTGGTTATTGGCTTGGTTCACCTTTTGCCTATGGTTTCCACCCCTCTTTATCAGGATGGCTTTTTGGATAAGATGACGAAAAAGGCTATTTCTGACTGTATGGCGCTGAAAGAAAATGGGGCGGACGGAGGTTTGATCCAGACGGTAGACGTATTTTATCCCAGTACGGATGATACGGACTATGCCCGGGTAGCGGGACTGGCGGCGGTGACGGCTCGGGTTCGGGACGCGGTAGGTTCTGATTTCATTATCGGCGCGCAAATTATGATGAACTGTATTACACCGTCCTTGGCAGTTTGTAAGGCCGCCGGCGCAGATTTTACCCGCTGTTCGGCGCTGGTGGGGAAAGTAGAAACGCTCTATGGCACTATGGAGGGAGAGCCTTTAAAGGTAGCGGAGTATCGGAAAAAGATTGATGGTATGAATATAGGGATGCTCTCTGAGATTTCTGGTTATCACCATGTGGGCGAGTATAGTTCAGCTGAAATTCAAAGCTTGGCGCAGACTTCTATGCGCCTGGGGGCTAATGCGATTGAGGTTTGTGATCGGGATTTTGCGCAAAATGAGCGCTTGGTTCAAGACGTGAAGGCGGCTGGTAATTTTCCTGTTATTTTGGGCGGCGCTACTTCAGCGGATAATTGTAAAGAGCGATTGCGCTATGCCGACGGGGCTTTGGTGGGAACCGCTTTTGAAGGCGGCAAATGGGGCGGACCCATTATTGGCTCTATAGTTGCGGAGTATGTTCGCAACGTCAGGGAATTGGAAGAAGAACTGGATAGGGGCAGAATCTAAAAATAAGAATGAAGTGAGAGGCATATGAGAAAAGAAAAAATAAAAATGCATTACGCATGGAAGATTGTCATTGCCTGTATTTTAATGAAGCTGGGAACGGGAGGCGCCTGCGCGGCGGCGGTAGGTAACTTTATTACGCCAATTGTTCAGGACTTAGGCTGTAAGGTCAGTCAACTTACCATGTTTACCAGTATTCAGGCTATTTCTATGGCATTGCTGTATACTACGGCAGCACGCATGATTACAACTAAAAAGGTTGGATTAGTTATCGGAATTTCGTCTGTCTTGGAGGTCATCGGTCTGGCGTTAATGGGAACTTATCAAACGGTTCAGATGTTTTATTTTTCGGGGGCTATGATTGGTATTGCTCAGGCGTTTACCGGTTTTGTTTCCATTCCTATTTTGTTGAATATGTGGTTTCGTAAAAAGAATGGGACAGTACTGGGTATCGTTACAGCAGTTGGAACAGCGGCAACAATTTTGTACACGCTGTTATCTGCTAAGCTGATTACAGACTTGGGGTGGAGAAATGCATACTTTATTATGGCAGCGATGGCAGCGATCATTACGATTCCGGTGGTGTTTGCGTTAATTCGCAGCCCCAGAGAGGTAGGATGCGAACCTTATGGGGCGGAAGAAAAAGAAGATATTCAGGAGGAGATCCCTTCGGTGACGGAGACTTACAGTTTAACTAAAACACAGGCTTTCCGACTTCCGCTGTTATACATTGCCTGGACAGCCTGTGTTTTGTACAGCTATGCTTGTGGTGTTTCCGGCTATGCTACTAATTTTGCCACAATTGAATTGAAACAAAGTATTAACTTTGGAGCGGCGGTTGGCGTGTTTTCGAATCTGGGAGGGACGCTAAGCAGTGTCATTGTGGGAAAAATTAATGATCGACGAGGTGTGAAAGCTGGTCTGCTTTGGGGCGGTATTACTACGGCTTTAGGATATCTTACCATGTTTTTGAGTTTTCAAAATCCAATTTTTGTATATCCGGCAATATTTATTGTTGGCTTGGGTAACAGTATGTATATGGTGCAATGTCCGCTTCTGGCCCGAAATATCGTGGGCAGCGGCCATTATTCTGAAATTTGGTCTTTGATGATGATGGTTAATAGTTTGATTGGCGGTGGTTTATATGCCAGTATCGGTTTGTTTTATGATAAGTTTGGCTCTTATCGGGGGGCCTTTATTATGAGTATTGTTCTGTATGCGGTTGCGGGTATATTGGGCGCAGTTTCGATTAATCAGAACCGAAAGCGTCAGACGTAATTTCAGAATATGAGCATATGAGGAGGTTTTGCTGTGAAAAAAATGGAAAGAGATAATAATGTGAAATCAGGCTTTAAAGATTATCCCGAATTTATCCAAGGGCTTTTGGAAAAGCTGAGCGATGATTTCTTGTCCCGGATAATCGACGATGAAATTTTAAAAAATATTCGGCATGTAGTGGTGACGGGCAATGGTGATTCTTACGCCGCCAGTCTTGCGACCAAGGAAATTGGCAGCCGAATGTTCCTGGGAGCGGATTATCAGGTTCTGCGTTGTATTGATGTGAGCCGCCATCATGTGTTTTCGCCGGAGCATCCGGAACAAACTTTGGTTGTGGTTATTAGTGTTTCCGGCGGCGGTTCGCGAGTGATCGAGGCGATGAAGCGGGCGGCAGCTAAGGGCTGTACTACGTTAGCTATTACCGGCAATCCTGAATCCGGGTTAGCTAAGGAAGCGGGTCATATTCTGCAGATTGAGATTCCAAAAACTGCCGAATTTTCGCCTGTATTTCAAACCAGGACATATGTGGCGGCTATTTGCACTACATTATTGATGGCGCTTCATGCCGGTCAAATTCGAGGAACGGCCACGGCTGAATGGGCTGCGGAAATTCGCCAAGAAGTCGTAGCGCAGGTGGTTTCGGTTTGTAATGATGCTGTTTTAACTCAAGTGGATAATCAAATGTTTGATTTAGCTAAAATATGGAAAAATTACCTTGGCTTTGGTTTTGTGGGGGGAGGCAGTGATTTTGCGACCGCTTATTTTGCAACGGCCAAGTTTTTTGAATTGTGTGGCAGCTTGAATTGCTTAAATGACAGTGAGGATTGGTGCCATATTGACTATTTTCAGACTAAGCGGGATCAACTGGGCACGATGGTTGTCGCTTTTGAGGAATGTGCTTCTTTCAGCCGAACGGTTGAAACGATAGCCTCTATGCAAAAGTCCAATCGAAATGTACTTGTAGTCACAGATGCCAAGCCGGAAATCTTCCAGCCAGGGGTAATCGTATGCCAGGTTCCTGGAGCAAAGGATGACTTTGTAAATCCCTTGGTGAATTTTATTCCTTTATTTATGTTGGGAAATTATATTGCCATCGACCGGGGCTATGAATATTTTGGAGGAATGGGGGCTGATAACCCATTGTTTAGCCAAGAAGGCGGAATTAATACAATTAAAACCAGTAAAATTGAATATGTAGATTAAATTCTTTGACCGTTTACCATCTTTCTTTTTAAAATACCACTAACCCGAAATAAATTGTTAGTGGTATTTTTAATTTTTTTTGGTCAAAAAAACTTTTTTCAACCATTTTCACCATATTATGTGGTATAATGTTGCGAAGTGAAGGCGTGAGTGCAAGGTGTGAGGAAAATGAGCGGGGCATGCTTGCATGTCCAAGCGCATTTTTCGAGCAGCTTATATGAGCGCTGATGCGGAGAGAAAATCCGCAAGGATTTTCTCGTGCAATCATGCCGGAACAAAAAAGGGAGTGCAAGGCGTGAGGAAAAGTGCGGGCATGCTCGCATGCACAGGCACGTTTTCCGAACAGCTTATAAAAGGAGAACTACCATGAATCGAATCGAACAAGACTCGCTCGGCGAAATCACCGTGCCGGCCGAGCATTACTGGGGCGCGCAGACGGAGCGGAGCCGCCGTTTTTTTGCGATTGGCCGGGAAAAAATGCCGATGGAAGTGATTCGGGCGCTGGTTTTAATCAAAGCGGCAGCGGCGGAAACAAACAGCGAGCTTGGCCATTTATCAGCAGAACGGGCGCAAAAGATTACGCAGGTATGCGGCGAGATTTTGGCCGGGCAATGGCCGGGGGAGTTCCCGCTGTCTGTCTGGCAGACGGGAAGCGGCACGCAAACCAATATGAACATCAATGAGGTGATCGCGGGTCGGGGAAATGAACTGGCCGGCGCCAAGCTCCTGCACCCCAATGATCATGTTAATATGTCGCAAAGTTCCAATGATGTTTTTCCCAGCGCCATGCATATTGCCGCGCTAAGCGGTCTGCACAGCGAACTGCTGCCGGCGCTGGAAGCCTTGGCGGCTGAGTTTTCCCGGCTGGAAGCGGAAAACGCCGGTATTATCAAATCTGGCCGGACGCATTTGCAGGACGCGACACCGATTGCTTTTTCCCAGGAGATTTCAGCTTGGCGGGTCATGTTGGAAAAAAGCAAGGCCATGATTTTGGCAGCTGAAGCGGGGCTGCTGGAATTGGCGCTCGGCGGTACGGCGGTGGGCACGGGGCTCAACGCGCCGACTGGCTTTGCCGCCGGAACAGTGGACAAAATCGTCCGCAAAACGGGTTTGCCGTTTCGGGAAGCGGCCAATAAGTTTCATGCCCTGACCAGCAAGGACGCGCTGGTTTTTAGCCATGGCGCACTGAAGGCCTTGGCGGCGGATTTAATGAAAATCGCCAACGATATTCGCTGGCTGGCCAGCGGCCCGCGCTGCGGATTGGGTGAGATCAGCATTCCGGCAAATGAGCCGGGCAGTTCGATCATGCCGGGCAAGGTCAATCCGACCCAAGCCGAAGCCCTGACCATGATCGCGGTGCAGGTACTGGCCAATGACACGGCCATTGGCTTAGCGGCGGCGCAGGGCAATTTTCAGCTCAATGTTTTTATGCCGGTTTGTATTTATAATTATTTGCAGTCGGTTCGGCTGCTTGGCGACGGGATTGGCTCATTTCGCCAAAACTGCGTGGCCGGGCTTACGGCCAATCGCCAGAAAATGGCGGAGAATTTAAACCGCTCGCTGATGACGGCGGCGGCCTTAAATCCCTATATCGGCTATGATCAGGCGGCGCAGGCGGTGAAAAAGGCTTATCAGGAAGATTTGTCTTTAAGGCAGGCCTGCACTGAGTTGGGATTTTTGACAGCAGCAGAGTTTGACCGGATTTACCGGCCGGAAGATATGGTATAAACGGCGGAAAGGCAGGCTTGGAGCAGCTAACGCGGCTGATGGCGCGGCAGCGAAGCTGTTTGCTCAGTCGGTTTATGCTCGGCTGGCGGTTATTTTGGCGGAAAAGCCAAGGCAAGCTTTGGTTTGGGGTAAGGAATAACGGAAATGAAGAAAATAAAAAGGTTACAGCGGGGCAGGCTGCCGAAATATCGCCGCAATGCGGGTATGGCGTAACCGAAAGAGTGGAGGATGAAAATGGATTTTAAAGCGGAAAGTTTGAAACTGCATGAAGAGCATCGGGGCAAGATTGAGATTCAGTCCAAGGTCAAGGTTAAGACCAGGGAAGATTTGAGCGTGGCGTATACGCCGGGCGTGGCGGAGCCTTGCCTTAGAATTGCCACTGATCGGGCCGATGCTTATAAATATACGGCCAAAGGGAACCTGGTGGCGGTCGTCACTGATGGTACGGCGGTTTTGGGATTGGGTGATATCGGACCGGAAGCGGCCATGCCGGTGATGGAAGGCAAGGCGATTTTGTTTAAGGAATTCGGCAATGTCGATGCGTTTCCGATTTGTTTGGCCACAAAAGATACTGAGGAAATTATTCAAACCGTGAAAAATATTGCGCCGGGCTTTGGCGGTATTAACTTGGAGGATATTGCCGCGCCGCGCTGTTTTGAAATTGAGAGCCGCTTAAAAAAGGAACTGGATATTCCGGTTTTTCATGATGATCAGCATGGTACGGCCATCGCGCTGTGTGCGGCTTTGCTCAATGCCTCCCGCTTGACCGGCCGGCCGCTGGCGGCGCTGAAAATGGTCATCAGTGGGGCGGGGGCGGCTGGCATTGCCATTGCTAAGCTGCTGCTGCGTTTTGGGGTAAAAGATATTATTTTGCTGGACCGGAAAGGCGCGCTGGCCCAAAGCGATGCCGGCCTGACCGCGGCTAAAAAAGAAATTGCGGAGTTGACCAATCCGCGCCAGGAAAAGGGAAGCTTAGCGGATGTGATTAAGGGGAAGGACGTTTTTATCGGTGTTTCCGCGCCCAATATTTTAACAGCTGATATGGTGCGGTCAATGGCGCCGGCACCGATGATTTTTGCGATGTCAAACCCGGTTCCGGAAATTATGCCGGAAGAAGCGCGCCGGGCGGGAGCGGTGATTATTGCCACCGGGCGGAGCGATTATCCGAATCAAATCAATAATGTATTGGTTTTCCCCGGAATTTTTCGGGGAGCGCTGGACGCCGGTGCAAAGGAAATCACTGAAGAAATGAAAATGGCGGCGGCTGAAGCGCTGGCCGGATTGATCCGGGCGGAGGAACTAACGGCGGAATATGTGATTCCCGATCCCTTTGACAGCCGGGTCGCGCCGGCGGTGGCGGCGGCGGTGAAACAAGCGGTTAAATAATTAACTTATCTTTCCTGTGTTTGTTAGACAAGCTTTTGACTGGGCTGTGCTTTTTCGCTGGATTTGCCAAAAGGCTGTGTCTTTTTACTGACTTTGTCAAAAGACGGCGCATCTTCACTGGGTTTGTTAAAGAGGTTATGTCTTTTCGCTGGATTTGCCAAAAGACTGCGCCTTTCGCTAGGTTTATCAAAAGACTGTGTTTTTCGCTGAGTTCGCCCGCCCGGGAAAAAAGCAAAGTTTCTGGCAGGAAAAAGCGGAGTTAATGATCAAAACAAATAAAAGGGAGCGCTGCCAAATGATGAGGCCATCATTTCACAACACTCCCTTTTTCCGGATAAAGGGGGGATTTATCCGCTGACTAAAAGGAGCTATTTATCTTGATCAGTGTTTTGGTTTTCACTGCGGTTTTCCTGCGATTTGTTTCCTAATTCGCCGTTATTTTTAGCATTGACTTCACCGAAGGAGGTAATGACCGCTTCTACTTCAAAAATTTCCTCGCCGCGGACCAGACCAAGTTTTACAGTTTGTCCCAATTCCAGCTTGCCGATGTTGTCAAACAGCATATTAGCGTCTTTGATCCGAACACCGTCAAGCGAGAACAGGATATCGCCGGCCTTTACTCCGGCGGCGGCAGCGGCGCTGCCGTCATAAACTTTCGTTACATAAACGCCGAACGGAACGCCGGTTTTGGCGTAAATATCGCTGGTGATAGCGGAATAACCAATGCCCAAAAACGGCCGGTCATCGCTTAACGCATAGGCTGCGTCGCCGCTGCCGTTTTTCAGGATTTTTTCTACCACCGACATGGCGATATTGCTGGGGATGGCAAAGCCCATACCTTCGACTTTGACATCGGAGTATTTAGCAGTATTAATGCCGATTACTTCGCCGCGTTCATTGACCAGAGCGCCGCCGCTGTTGCCGGGGTTGATTGCGGCGTCGGTTTGAATCACTTCCAAGTTTTTAATGTTCTCAATATCCAAAGTTCGGTTGACCGAGCTGATAACACCGGCGGTGATCGTGTGATCATGTCCTTCGCCTAAGGGATTGCCGATGGCAACAGCCAGCTGACCGACCTTTAAGGCAGAAGAATCGCCAAAGGTGGCCATTGTCAGATTTTTGTCATTTAAGTCAGCCAAACTTACCTTTAAGACCGCCAGATCATTGCGGGAATCGTAACCGACAACTTCCGCGTCAGCGCTTTCGCCGTTGGAAAAAGTAACTCGAATCAGGCTGCCGTTTTCAATGACATGATGATTGGTGATTAAATACAAGCTGTCGCCCTCGGTTTTATACAAAATACCGCTGCCGGAGGCCTGGCCGCCGGAAAAAAGACCGGAGCTTCGGGACGGAGCAATGGTGCTGGTGATGGTGACGACCGACGGCACGACCCGTTCGGCAATTGCCACTACCGGCGATACGCTGGTGGTTGACGGAGCGACCGGTGCGTCTTTTTTCGCCTCTTCGGCGGTCGAACTACCCAGCGATGGTGAGGATTGCAGCGGCTGAACAACAGCGGTCGTTTGCGTATTTTTCAGTTCCTGCTGAAATTCCGTTAGCTTTTCGTCAATTCGCTGCTCAGCCTGATAAGAGCCTAAAGAGTAGCTGCCGTAAAGAGCCAGTGCCAAGGCCAGGCAAGCGGCGATAAAGCGCATGCCCTTACCGCGCTGCTTCCGTTTGGCCTTGACTTCATGATAGCTGGGGGCCGGCTTGGCAGCATTTGGCGCGGGCTGTGCCGAAAAGTAAGGGCTGCCGCCGGTTGGTTCGGCTTGATAATTTGGCTGATATTGACCAAAATCATGCGCTTGGCTGTTCGGCTGGTATCCTGCTTGGCCTGAGCCGGGCTGGGAATAAGCGGCAGCCGGTATATTCTGATAAATCGGGTCGATTTCCGGCATGTCGGGAACAGACTGTGATGCTTCTACCGCTTGGCTCATCTCTGGTGTGCCGGCCGGCATAGCGGCCGGATCGGCATCAGCGCCGGTAGCTTCGGCTGCGGGTGCGGCAGTTTCCGCTGCATCTTGTTGGCTGCCGGCAAAATAGGTTTCCGCTGTCCATTCCGGCGAAGCCGGAAGATTTTTATTATTAAGATTTTGATTTCTATTATCCATGTTGTCCTCCTTATTTATGGTCAAGAATTTATTCTGATAGCCTGTACCGTAAGCGCTCGTAGCGAGCCGTCTTTCGGGAAACTGCTTGTATTATAAAAAAGCAATGTGTCATTTTTATGTGAAAATTGTGAAAAAACTGTGAAAATAGCTTTTTCGTTTTCGAGCTTCCTTTCGACCGTTTCGCTAAGTCCATCAAAAAAATTGCTTCCTTTTGGATTTTCCGTGAAGCGATTTTGGTTTTCGGCTTTCTTCCGCTTTTCCGATTGGAACAGACGTATTTCCGTGCGGAGGTATCGGCTAAATCTCTGTCCATTTTACCCTTGTCCATTTTGCCTACTTTTTTTTGACAGAACGGCAAAAGAATGATATGATAGATAAAATTGGGTGAGTTTTATCTTTTTTTAGTCTGAGGGAAAAATCTCTCGGCGGGATTGGCTGCGGAAATGATGAGGCTATTTGCCCGGTTTCCCATAGACGACGGATCCTGCCGGCAAGATTTGTTCTTGTTCGGGCCAACGGAAGATAAGGGCAGCGCCGGAAAGGAGCAGAAAATGATTCAATTTGAAGAGGAAATTAAAAAGTTTAAACCTTGTACGGATTTATCGGAAGTAGAAGCGGTTATTTATAAATATGAAGCCAAGGACGTAATTGACGTTTTAAATGAAATGATTCAGGAGCTGAAGGAGGAGAAGCCGGCACATGAATAGGAGATGTTTTCGCTGCGGGCATGTTTTGACCGACGATCTGGAATGTAAGGTCTGCCACCGCAAGTATCCTTCTTATCGAAAAGCGGAGCAGCTCTCCAATCTATACTATAACTTGGGGTTAGAGAGAGCAAAAACCAGGGATTTAAGCGGAGCAGCCGATATTTTAAAGCAAAGCATCCGGTTGAATAAGTACCACAAAGATGCCAGGAACTTGCTGGGCTTGATTTACTTTGAACAGGGCGAAACAGTGCTGGCTTTAAGCGAATGGGTTTTAAGCCAAAACTTTTTTCCGGAGGATAATCTGGCTGAGCAATATTTAAAAGTTGTCCAAAAAAACAAGACAACTTTGGAAGATGTGGATAATACCATCAAAAAATATAACCAGTCCTTAGAGCATATCCGGACCGGTTCGTATGACTTAGCCATCATTAATTTAAAAAAGGCAGTATCGTTAAACCCTAACTTTATTAAAGCCTATCTGCTGCTGACGCTCTTGTACGTTAAGACCGGCGATACGCTTGGGGCGAAACGAGAGCTGCAAAAGATACTGCAGATTGACGCGGGACACTCTTTAGCCAGAAAATATTATGCCGATTTGGCGCAAAAAGACGGCGACGAAAAAATATTAACGCCGGAGGAAGAAACGAAAAAGCTCAAGCAGCAAAATCAAAGACAGATTGTCCTTAATCAAAGCTTGCAGCAGATTGCCACTTTAGGGCTGGGAATTCTTTTGGGCGCGGGACTTCTGTATTTTTTGGTATGGCCGTATCAAAAAAGCCTGCTGACGGATAAATCGGAGGATTTAAAAAAAGAGATCGTGATTTTGCAGGAGGAAAATAGCGCTCTCCGTCAGGAAAAGGAAAATGCGGATAAAGAAGCCGAGCAAAAGGAGCAGCAGGTGAAAGCGATGGTCAAAGAAGTGCAGCTGGCGGCGCAAAAAACAGCGGCGGCCGATGGCTATATTGCAGCGGCCGGCGTTTATTTGGCAGGCGATTTAAATGCGGCGGCCGAAGCACTGGCGGCGATTATACCGTCTGAAAACGCATTGGTCGATACGGCGGTCGCCCAGCTCAAGCAATTGGTTTATCCCAAAGTCAGTCAGACTTTTTATATCAGTGGCTATGGGGCTTACAGCCGAAATCAGCTGGATAAAGCGATTAATGATTTGACTCTGGCCATGAAATATGACGCCGGTGTTGATTTCAGCGATGATGTCATTTATTTTCTGGGCAGAACCTATGAAAAAGCCGGTGATCAGGTCAAAGCGCTTGAAATGTATAAGCTTTTGCTGGAAAGATATCCGAACACCGATAAGAAGGGTTATGCTGAATCTAGGATAGCTGCTCTCAGTCAATAACCGGCTGGCGCATAATCGGCTGTTCGTGCGCGTTTGGCCGGAAAAACCGTGCGGATGGTGAGTCGGCGGCCAAAATCGGCGGCGTTTTGATTTGGCAAAGGGCGGCGCACTTTGACAGGGAAAGGCGGAAATGAAAGGCTTGCTGAAAAATGTCAATATATAGAAAGCTTAAAAAAAATATTGAAGATGAGATCAAGGTCATTATGGACAGAGATCCGGCGGTGAAAAGCCGGGCGGAAACTTTGCTGTATCCCAGTCTGCACGCCCTGCTGCACTACCGGCTGGCGCATTATTTTTACCGCCGCCGATTTTTCTTTCTGGCGCGGCTGATTTCAACCTGGAGTACCCGGCGGACGGGGATTGAGATTCATCCGGGAGCCAGGATTGGCAAGGGTTTGTTTATTGATCACGGCCATGGCGTGGTGATTGGCGAAACGGCGGTGATCGGGAATAATGTTACCATTTATCAGGGCGTTACCTTGGGCGGGACCGGCAAGGAATGGAAAAAAAGGCATCCGACCATTGAGGATAATGTAATGATCAGCGCCGGGGCGAAAGTGCTGGGTTCCTTTACGGTCGGTCATGACTCCAAAATCGGGGCGGGCGCGGTGGTGCTGCATCCGGTGCCGCCGTATTCGACAGTGGTCGGGATCCCCGGCCGGGTGGTAAAAAACCGGGTTCATCAAGCCCCGAAAGACACGTTAAATCAGGTTGATTTGCCCGATCCGATTCGGCGTGAGATTTGCAAGCTAAAGCTGCGGATGCGCTATGTCGAGCATCGGGCCGGGGGACTTAGTCAGGAGGATTTGGAATATTTATATCAGGAATGCTGTGAAGGAGATCATAAATGCTCATAATTTATAATACTTTATCCAAAAAAGAAGAAGTCTTTCAGCCGTTGGAAGCAGGCAAGGTCAAAATGTATGTCTGCGGGCCGACGGTCTATGATTTGATGCATATCGGCAATGCCCGGCCGGTAGTCGTTTTTGATGTGGTACACCGGTTTTTGCGCTACAGCGGCTATCAGGTTACTTTTGTTCAAAACTATACCGATATTGACGACAAAATCATTGCCCGGGCCAATCAGGCCGGTATTCCGACGGCCGAGTACGCGGAAAGTATAATTGCCGAGATGGAAAAGGATTACGCGGGGCTTAATACCCTGCCGATGATTCATCCGCGCGCGACCGAGGAAATCGGCGGTATTATCCGGATGATCAGCGAACTGATTGATAAGGGCTATGCCTATGAACAAGGCGGTTCCGTCTTTTTTATGCCTCAGAAGTTTCATGAGTACGGCAAGCTGTCGGGTAAAAAGCTGGAAGAATTAGAGGCCGGCAGCCGGGTGGAGGTTGATGAGCAAAAGCGCAGTCCTTTTGATTTCGTGCTGTGGAAACCGAAGAAAGAGGGTGAGCCGTCCTGGAGCGCGCCGTGGAGCGACGGCCGGCCGGGCTGGCATATTGAATGCTCGGAAATGGCGCACCGTTATTTGGGCGAAACGATTGATATTCATGCCGGCGGCGTTGATTTGATTTTTCCGCATCATGAAAATGAGATTGCGCAGTCTGAATGTGCTAACGGCCAGGAGTTTGCCCGCTATTTTATGCATAACGGCTTTATTAACATTGATAACAAAAAGATGAGCAAATCGCTGGGCAATTTCTTTACGGTCAGACAGATTGCGGCCGAGTATCCTTATCCGGTGATTCGCTTTTTGCTGCTGTCGGCGCATTACCGCAAGCCTTTAAACTTCAGCCGGCAGCTAATGGATGCGGCGGCGCAAAGCCTTACGCGGCTGGGCAATGCCTATAACCGGTTAAAGGAGCTGACCGCCGGTGAAAAGATACCGTCTGGCGATGAAAACTGGGATTTTTCCGCTTTTCCGCAGCTCAATAAAATTAAGCAGGATTTTATTCAGGCCATGGAAGCAGATTTTAATACGCCGGATGCGATTACGGCTTTCTTTGAGCTGAGCCGGCTGACGAATACGGAGGTCAGCGAGCAAACGCCGCCGGCGGAAAGAGCTGCTTATTTGCGGCTGTTTGCCGAGTTTAGTTTTATTTTGGGCTTGGAGCTAAAGGATGAAACGGTTTTGCTGGACGCTGAAATTCAGCAAAAGATTGAAGAACGGCAAAGGGCGCGGCAGGCCAAGGATTTTGCCCGGGCAGACCAAATCCGGCAGGAACTTTTGCAGCAGGGAATTATCCTGGAAGATACCAGAGAGGGCGTTAAATATAAACGCAGTCATACACCTTCCGAAAAATAGCGGCGGATTGGCGGTTTCGGATAGAAAGCGGAAAAACGGCAGACGATTTGCGGGGCAAATGGCGGCGAAAAGTCTACGGAGGCTGCCGGCAGCGGATTTTATGACAGAGCTGAACAGCGGCAGGCGGCAGAAAAAGACGCTGTGCGAGCAAATGGTGAGAGTCAGCCGATGGGCTGCCGAACGGCAGGAGGCGCCGTTCTTTGAGCGGGACAGAGCCAAAGCCGCCGTGCTTCGCCGGGGAAAATTGAGGATGTAAAAAAGGAAAGCAATCGGTTGTTCCGGTAAGTAGAGGAAATTTATGGATATATTTGCGGATTTTTTGGCGCGGCTGCAAATCGTGCCCAAGGATATTAAAAGCTATTCTCCTTTGAGCCTGGCTTATTTGGGAGATAATGTTTTTGACCTGTTTCTCCGCTATATGGTGGTGGCTGAGGGCAATGCCCAGGCTCACCATTATCATGAGCGGGTAACGGCCTATGTCAAAGCCGAGGGGCAGGCAGCGTTTTACGACAAGATTAAAGCAGAGCTGACCGAAGAAGAACAAACTATTTTTAAACGCGGCCGAAATGCCAAGACGATTCACGTGCCGAAGCACGCCAGTCCCGAGGAATACGCAGTGGCGACCGGAGTGGAAACGCTGCTGGGCTATCTTTTTTTAAAGGGAGAAATGGAGAGGCTGAGCGTTTTAATGGCCAAAGGGGTATCTTGACATGACGAAGCAAACGAAGCGTCTGATTACCGGAACGATGATTTTATCGTTTTCCGGCTTGATCGTGAAGCTGATTAATATTTTATATAAGCTGCCGCTGACCAATCTGGTCGGGATCAAAACGATGGGTTATTTCAATACCGTTTATTCGATTTATCTGGTACTGACGGCGGCGCTGTTAACCGGGATTCCGGCGACCATTTCCAAGCTGGTGGCCGAGGAGCGGGAAGCGGGCAACTACCGCCGGGCGCATCGGGTCTTTCAAACCGGGTTTTGGCTGGCGGCGGCATTGGGACTGGGCGTCAGCATTATCTTTGTGTTTTTGCCGGCTTGGGCCGGGGTGCTTGCCTGGGAGTCGGAAACGCGCTATGTTCTCTGGGGGCTGGCCTTGTCGCCTTTTTTAATCGGTATTTCTGGGGCGATTCGCGGCTATTTTCAAGGGATGCAGAATATGCTGCCGACGGCGGTCAGCCAAATCATTGAAAACACAGCCAAGGCGGCGATCGGCGTGGGACTTGTTTATCTGTTGATGAAGCGCGGGCTGCCGGATTATATCAGCATCAGCGGGGCGGCCATTGGGATTTCCGTTAGTTTTATCCTGACGACTTTGTATTTGCTGTGGCAGTACCGGCGGCAGCTGCCGGATTTTTTAAAAAAAGCAGACGGCAGCGTCGGCATAGATGTTCAGCCGGGAATCGGCGCGCTTTTTCGCCGGATTGTTTGGATTGCCGTGCCGATTACGATTTCTTCGGCCATGATCTCGATTATGGGCTTTATTGACGGGGCCACGATTTACCATTTATTTGCGGCTTTGGGCGATTCGGCGGAAAACGCCCGGCTGGCGCTGAGCAGCGTAACGACCGCGCAGACGGTGATTAATGTGCCGCTGGCGATCAGCGCCGCTTTATCGGTCAGCATTCTGCCGGCGGTAGCGGCGGCCGGCGTGCGCCGGGACCAGCAGGAAATGAACGATAAAATCAATATGGGACTGCAATTGGTGATGAAAATGGGGCTGCCGGCCATGTTTGGTATTTTTTTGCTGGCTGAGCCGATCCTGCGCCTGCTGTATTATAAGGAAACCATATCCGGCGGTTTGCTTCAGCTGTACAGCGTTTGTATGCTGGTGATGATTTTGGCGCAAAGCGTCAGCAGCATTTTACAGGGCTTATCCGGCTATTACAAGACTCTCCTGGCGGTGCTTCTGGCGGCAGTTTTTAAGCTGGCCGGCAATATCCTTTTTTTAAAGGCGGGCTTAGGGGCGGCGGCGCTGATTTGGGCGTCCATTCTTTATTTTATCGTTATTTTGGCGATCAATGCTTTCTTTTTAAAAAAAGAAACCGGACTGCGCTTAGATTATCGCTTAATCCTGTGGCGGCCGCTGGTGGCGGCGGCAGGCATGGGGGCAGCGGTTTGGCTGGTGTATACGGCGGTACTGGCGGCCGGCGGAAAAAATGCGCTGGCGGTGCTGCTGGCGGTAGCGGTCGGGATCCCGGTTTATGGGCTGCTGCTCTTAAAGCTGCGGGGCTTTACGGCCGAAGAAATTTTGGCTTTGCCGCAGGGCGGGCGAATTTTGAAGTATTTACAAAAGCGGAACTGGCTGGATTAATACCGGCTGGTGTGCGATATAGGAAAGTGGTAAAATCATGGCCGGGAAATCCGCCGATATTGAGAAAATGGAGCTGGGGTATTTTGGCGGTGCCGTTGCCGCAGGGCTTAATTAAAAACTCAGCTTGTCGGGGTTCATTTGAATAGTTTTTTGGCGCGCTCGTTTTAGAAAGGCGGATCTTTGCGGCGGCCGGGAATGGGGATTTGCGATATGGCATTTATGCAGCCGATGAAAGCCTGAATTTAGGAGGCTTAGCGGAAGACAGAAAAAATACAGAAAAAAGTAAAGCAATAAAGTGAGAAAAGAATGGGAAAAAATTATCAAAAAAATGAAAAAAACAGTAAACGCGCCTATGTTAGACCCAAGGACGGCAGCTTATGGCTGGGCGGTTATCATGCGGCGGCGGAGAAATTAAAGGCCGGCGGCGCAGTGAGGGAGCTCCTTTTGCAGGAAGGCAGCCGAAATGCGGAGTTGGAAGCCTTAGCAGCGGCGGCCGGAGTGCCGGTTCGGTATTTGCCGAAGGAGGAGCTTGACCGCTACTGCCCGGACAAGCATCAGGGAGTGGTAGCCGTGGCCGGAGCGTATGCGTACACATCACTGGATGATATTTTAGATGCGGCAGCGCAAAAGGGGGAACCGCCTTTTGTTATTTTATTGGACCAGATTACCGACCCACATAATCTGGGGGCAATTATTCGGACGGCGCATCAGGCGGGTTGCCATGGGGTGATTGTGCCGGAGCGGCGGTCGGCGCCGTTGACGGAAACGGTGGCTAAGACCAGCTCCGGGGCGATTGAATATCTGCCGGTGGCGCAGGTCACCAATATAAACCAAACCATTGATTACCTGAAAAAGCAGGGACTATGGATCGCCGGCGCCGATATGGACGGGCAGCTCATGTATCAGGCCGATTTAAAGGGAGCGCTGGGCATCGTTATTGGCAGCGAGGGCGACGGACTTTCCCGCCTGACCAGAGAAAAATGTGATTTTATCGTATCGGTGCCGATGTTTGGCCGGATCGATTCGCTAAATGCGTCGGTTTCGGCCGGCATCCTCATTTATGAAGCAGTTCGCCAGCGCCGGGGATTTTAACGGCCGGTTTAAAAACGGACGCAGAGCAGATTGCGGGCCGGGCAGGCGAAGCCTTTCTGTTTTTCTGCGGCCGATGTCTTTTACTAAGAGGAGCCGGTTCAGGCAGAAAGGCCAAGCTTTCGGCCGGCCAAAATGACGCAGTGCCTGGCCGATAAAAGAGAAACTAAAAACAGAAAGGGTAGGTATGAAAAATTACTCCAAGTTGACCGATGAAGAAATTTTAAACTTAATCAGCGATGGCGACAATGAGGCGATGGACTATTTATTCAGCCGTTATAAGCCGCTGGTGGAGAAAAAATCCCGCTCGTATTTTATTAACGGCGGCAGCCGCGAGGATTTGACGCAGGAAGGAATGATTGGGCTGTTTAAAGCAATCCGGGATTTTCAGGCCCAGAAGAACATTGCCTTTTTTCCGTTTGCCGAACTGTGCATTACCCGGCAAATCATTACGGCGGTCAAGCGCTCGGCGAGGAAAAAGCATGGGCCGTTAAATAATTATATTTCCTTAAACAAACCGGCTTTTGACTTTGAGGAAGAAGAAAGCGATGAGGATATGCTGGTTTATGTCCCGGCCGGCCGGCTGGAGGATCCGGAAAACTTAATTATCGGGCAGGAGGAAAGCGCCCGGATTAAAGAGGAACTGCTTGGTAAGCTGAGCGAGCTGGAAAAACAGGTCTTACAGCTTCATTTAAACGGGGTGAATTATAAAGAGGTGGCCGAAGTCTTACAGCGGCCGGTTAAGTCGATTGACAACGCCTTGCAGCGCATTAAGAAAAAGGCGGAAGAAGTGGTACGCAGCGGGAACTAGGCAAAAATTAAGTTTTGACTAAAAGGAGAAAGGAGTTTATGAAAAAAATCGTATTTATCGGCACGGGTATTATGGGCAAGTCAATGCTGCGCAATTTGCGTAAAGCCGGCTTTGAGGTTGATATTTATGCCAGGCACTGGGAAAAAGCAGCGGATTTAATCAGCGAAGGGGTGCGCTGCTATAACAGTATTGGCGACTGCGTGCGGGAAGCGGAAGCCGTGATTACGATTGTCGGTTATCCGGCGGATGTGGAGGAAGTATATTTCGGGCCGAACGGAATTTTGGCGAATGTAAAGCCGGGCGCTTATGTGATTGATATGACCACCTCCAGCCCGAAGCTGGCGGAAAAGATTTACGCCGAGGCAAAGGAATTGGGGGTTCATGCCTTAGATGCGCCGGTAACCGGCGGCGATACCGGAGCCCGCGAGGGAACGCTTTCTATTTTAGTTGGCGGCGAGCGGGCGGATTTTGACGCGTGCTATCCGCTGTTTGCGGCGATGGGCAGCAATATTAATTATCAGGGGACGGCCGGCAAGGGGCAGCATACCAAAATGGTCAATCAAATCATCATTGCCGGTACGATTTCCGGCGTATGCGAGGCGCTAAACTACGCCTGTGCCAAGGACTTGGACCTGCCGACGGTGCTGCGTTCGATTGGCAGCGGAGCGGCCGGCAGTCGGCAGCTGGAGAGCTTAGCACCTCGGATTTTGGCGGGGGATTTTGCACCGGGTTTTTTTATCAAGCATTTTATTAAGGACATGAAGCTGGCTCAGGAAGAAGCAATAGCGGCCGGGCTGGATCTGAGCGTGCTGGAACTGGTACTTCGGCATTATGAAAGCATGGCGGCAGAGGGCATGGGCGATTTGGGAACGCAGGCGCTGTTTCGCTATTATCAGACCGAGGCAGATAAGTAAGGCGGGGAGCAATAACCGGCCAAGGTCAAGGCCAGCCGGCTTTCGCGCAAGGAAGGCCGCCGGTGCAGAAAGCCGGAAAATGGTTATAAGCGGCTAAATCCGATGACCAAGGAAGAGCAAAGAAAACCTGGCTGCTGGAAAATTAAGGAAACTTTCGGGCAAGTTAGGCGGGAACGGCGAAATCTTTTTTTGCTGATTCCGTCGATACGCGTTAAGCAAATGGATATTTGTGCTTGATATGCCTATAGAGCAAGCTCTCCCCGGTGTATTAAGATTATCGGCTGCTTGCCTGAATGCAAATATGTAAAAGAAAGGAAAAAATGATGAAACAAGGACAACAAACTATGGCACTGCACGCCGGTTATACGCCCGGAAACGGGGAACCGCGGGTGCTGCCGATTTATCAGTCAACCACCTATACCTATGACAGCACGGAGCACATCGGCAAGTTGTTTGACCTGACGGCCAGCGGCCACATGTACTCGCGGCTGTCCAATCCGACGGTGGAAGCGGTGGAAAAAAAGATTGCCGCTTTGGAAAGCGGCGCGGCGGCGCTATGTACCTCCTCCGGGCAGGCGGCAACGCTGCTCAGCTTATTAAATATTTTGCAGACGGGCGATCATTTTATCAGCAGCACCAGCATTTACGGCGGCACGGTTAATTTATTTGCCGTTCGCTTAAAACAGTTTGGGATTGAATGCAGCTTTGTGGACTCCATGGCCTCAGCCGAGGAATTAAAGGCGGCTTTCCGGCCGAATACCAAAGCGGTTTTTGCCGAAACCTTGGCCAATCCGGCGCTGGTTATCTTAGATATTGAAAAATGGGCGGGAGTCGCGCATGAAATGGGCGTGCCGCTGATTATGGATAATACTTTGGCCACGCCCGCACTGTGCCGGCCGATTGAGCATGGAGCGGACATCGTGGTTCATTCGACCACCAAATATATGGACGGCCATGCCGTGGCAGTCGGCGGGGTGATTGTGGACAGCGGTAAGTTCGATTGGAAAAACGGCAAGTTTCCTGAGCTGACCGAGCCTGACCCGTCCTATCATGGTCTTAGCTATACGGAAAGCTTTGGCGATTTGGCTTATATTGTTAAGGCCAGAGTGCAGCTGATGCGGGATTTCGGCGTTTATCCGCCGGCCCTGACTGCTTTTATTTTAAACTTGGGCCTGGAAACATTGGTTTTGCGGATGAAGGCACATTCGGAGAATGCTCTGGCGGTCGCAAGGTTCCTCTTGGCTTCTGATAAAATTGCCAAAGTGGCTTATCCGGGGCTGGAGAGTGATCCCTGTCACGCTTTGCAGCAAAAATATATGCCGGTCGGCGCTTCGGGCGTGGTGTCATTTGATATGGCCGGTGGCCGGGCAGCGGCGACCCGCTTTATCGACAGTTTGGAACTGGTCAGCAATGAAGTACATGTCGCTGATATTCGCTCCTGTATTTTGCATCCGGCCACATCGACCCATCGCCAATTGACACCGGAGCAGCTGACGGCGGCCGGGATTTCGGAGGGAACGGTGCGGTTCTCGGTTGGGATTGAAAATATTGAGGATATTTTAGCGGATGTCAAAAACGCGTTAAGTCAGGTTTAAAGCCGGCAGCCGTTAAAAGCGGTTAAGTCGGCGGCTTTGATCGGAATGTTTGCGCGGGGGCAGGCGGACGGCCTGCCCTTTTGATCCGGAGCAAGCAGAAAGGAGTTTATCATGCGGTTTGATTTATTTTCCAAAAAAGAAGAAGCGATGATTAGTTTGCTGGCGATAGAAGAAAGCTGGAAAAGCTTGCCGGATTTAAGTTTAAAAAGCTTGGATCCAGATCAGACGGCGATTGTTTTTGTCGACGTGATCAAAGGCTTTGTCAGTCAAGGGCCTTTGTCCTCGGAGCGGGCCAAGGATATTACTTTGCCGGTGAAACGTTTAAATGAGGAAACGAGGGGCTTTTATAAAATTTATTTTCAGGACTGCCACACCAAGGACAGTACTGAGTTTGCCGCTTATGTGCCGCATTGCCTGAAAGGGACGGCCGAAACGGAACTGATCAGCGAATTGATACTGGAAGCAGGTGAAAGGAGCCGGCAAATTGAAAAGAACTGCATCAACGGCTTTATGGCGGCGGGTTTTCAAACTTGGTTGACCGAGCATCCGGAGGTGGTGAACTTTGTGATCACCGGCTTAGTGACCGATATTTGTGTGCTGAACTTTAGCTTGACGCTGAAAAGCTATTTTAATGAGAAAAATATTGTTTCCCGCTTGATGCTGCCGCTGACGACGGTGGAAACCTTTGATTTGCCGGCGACCAATCACCAAGCGGAACTGATGAATACGGTGGCGCTTTATCAAATGCAGATGAACGGCATTGAGCTTTACCGCGATTTTGCCTGACAGTCGGCGCATAGGCCGTAAAGCTCGAGCCGGTGCTCAGAGATAGTAAAGCCGGCTTCAGCGGCGATCTTGTTAAAAGTGTCATAGGGGCAGTAATGAATATCCAGCACTTTGCCGCAGCCGGTGCAGATAATGTGATGATGATGCTGACTGTTGGCGCATTTTAGCTTATATAGGTTAATGCCTTTGTCCGTGGTGATTTTATACAGCATATTCAGCTGCTCGAGGGCTTCTAAGTTGCGGTAGATAGTGGATAGGTTGGCCTTGGGGAAAAGCGCTCTGGTTTTGGCGTACAGACTTTCCGCCGTCAGCATGACGTTTTGGTTTTCAACTAAAACTTCAGCAAAAGCCAGCCGCGGTTTGGTGATTTTATATTCCGGTGATTTTACTTTGCTCCAAAATTCCTGAGTAGTCATGGCGTTTCCTTTCCTAAACCGTAAAATAGTTGCTCTTTTGCTGTTATTATATAATACTTTGCGGATAAAAACAATATTTTTGCGTTTTGTTTCGCAAGTTGCGGGTTAGGGTTAATGGCTTGACTTGTCCGGTTAATTGCTAAAAACCTTGGCGAAAGCCTGAGTGCGTCCTGGCGGAATGCCGACCGAAAAACGAACTTTTCGCAGATTGAAATAGACCTGCCGTCAACCGCGAATGTCGAAATATTTTGCGCTTTCGCTCGGGCGGGGAGCTTGTCTGAAAAAACTGTTCGCATGAAAATGGAAAAGCGGAATTGGAATAATTTAAAATTTTTGAGGAATTTAATTAAAAACTCAGAACTAAAACGAAAGATATATTTCTGCACCAAGACAAGTGCAAAAATATATCTTTATTTTTCTTTTATTTCGGTATATTATAAATAAAAAGAAGGGTTTAGAGAACCTAATTTAATGAAATAATCTAAAGAGAGGGGAAAAATGCAGTTAATAGATACCATAAAAGAAATCCCGGAAAGGGTCGAGCAATTAATTCGTAATTTTGATTTTTGGGATCAGAAGATCGCAAAGTATATTCGGCAGTTTTCTTTTTGCCCGGATGAAATTGTATTTATTGCCAGTGGAAGCTCGTATAACGCTGCTTTCGCGGTGAAACATTTCGCGGAGAAAAACTTGAAAATGCGAATTACCCTGTCTTACCCCAATGATTTTTTATATCAAAAAACGATGATTAATGACCAGGCGCTGTACGTTTTTCTTTCTCAAACTGGCCGGACGGCGACGATAGAGCGGTGTATTCGGTTTATCACCGCTCAGAAGCGGATGAACTTATCCATGACGGCGGATGGGGAAAGTATGATTGCTAAAGCCGCGGATATTCATTGCAACCTGGGCTGTGGGGAAGAGGAATTTCTGTTTCGGACCAAGGGATATACCTGTACCGTCGTCAGTTGTCTTCTTTTATGCATGTCTATTGCCAAAACAGCGGGACTGGAGGAAAAAGAGATAGCGCGATATTTGGCGGATTTGAAAACACTTTCCAATTCTCTTCCCGCTGTAATTGAAACAGCGGAAAGCTGGGCGGTTAAAAACGCCGCGCTGATAGATCAAAAAAAATGCGTTATGGTATCCGGCGAGGGCGATCTTTGGCCGATTGCCCAGGAGGCGGCGATTAAGTTTATGGAAATGCTGCCAATTATGAGCGATTCCTATGAAATAGAGGAGTTGATTCATGGGCCACAAAACGCGTTTGATTCTGAAATGTTATTTGTTTTTCTCTATAATAAAAATTGCGATTCGCAGCGCTGTCTTAAAATCAATCAATTCATTAAAAATGAAATCGGCGATTCTATTTTTATTAGTAATGAAACGGGGACAGATGTAGATTTATTACTTGAACTAAAAAGCGAATATTTTTATTTTCTGGAATTCGCGGCCGCCTGTCAGGTGCTGGCTTATTATTTCGCCGATTTTAAGGGAAGGGATTTGACGCAAAGGCTGCACTGGCAGATCGATCAGTATATTCAAAAATTACTTTGAGAGGGAGAAAAATTTATGAGAAAAATACTGGTAGTTTCCCATTCCAGCTTGGCGCAGGGATTTGTGGCGGCGATGGATTTGATTTGCGGCGGCGGCAACCAGGTGGATTTCATCAATGCCTATCTGGATGATACGCCTTTAGCCGAGCAGCTGAAAATTTATTTTTCAAAATTAGATCCGGCGGATGAAAAGATTGTTTTGACCGACTTAGCTTTCGGCAGCCCAAACAACGAATGCGCGGCGTATATTAAAACGCATGGGATTAAATTAATCAGCGGCATCAATCTGGCTTTACTTTTATCCATTGTGATGGAGGATAAGGAGACGGCGCTTACAGATGAAAGGATTGAGCGCTTGATTCAAGACGCCGGGGAGGCGATTAAGTACATCAATAAAACGCTGGCTGAGAACACGTATCGGGATGATTTTGATTTTTAACGGAGGAAGCATAGCTGGCAGGCTAAAAATAAAGCATCAATTTTTATAAGGAGGGGTTATGATTGTACTGGTAAGAATTGACGACCGTTTGCTACATGGTCAGATCGCGCTTAGCTGGAAAAGTGAATTGGCCTATGAGGCGATTGTCATAGCGGATGACGCGGCGGCAAAGGATGAATTTCGTAAAAACGCTTTAAAAATTGGGGTGCCGGATGGAGTCAGGCTGGCTGTCAGAAGTATGGAAGAGGCGGCGAAACTTTTAAAGCATGAAAAACTGGAGAAAATGCGGGTGCTGGTTGTGGTAGGCAGTACCGCGAGCGCGGCGCGGCTTTATGAATCGATTGAGGGGAAGCCAAGCTTAAACATTGGCTGCGTGCAAGCGCAGGAAGGCAAAAAAATGTTTTCTAAAGCGGTGTATTTTGAGGAAAAAGACATTTTGAACCTAAATCGGATTGAGAATATGGGAGTTGAGATATTTGCGCAGGAGGTTCCCAGTACGGCAAAGTATAAATATGGAGAGCTAAAAGAAAAATTTGCGTAGATTCCCAAAAGAAAAAAGGAGGCGGTTATTGTGTATGAAGCGTTAATGGTTGGTTTGATATTAGCTGTTTTATGGGCGGTGGAAAAATTAGCGGGTACGCCGATGGTCATTCGGCCGCTGGTGGTGTCAACCATAGTTGGTATTGCTTTGGGAGATGTTCAGACTGGACTCTTAACCGGGGCCACTTTGGAATTGGTATTTATGGGAGCGATTCAAATAGGCGCGGCTGTTCCGCCGGATGTTCTGGTCGGGGCGGGATTGGGGACCGCCTTTGCCATCATGAGCAAGGAAGGGACAGAGGTCGCTTTGGCGTTGGCTTTGCCGATTGCTATATTGGCGCAGTCTTTAAAAGTAATTGTTTTTATTTTGCGGTCTTATTTTATGGATTACGCGATGAAGCTGGCTAAAAACGCTGATATAAGAGGCTTAAGGAGATTAAACCTGTTTGGCTTGTTTGTCCAGTGTCTGATGTATTTTGTGGTGGCTTTTGTCGCCATATTATATGGTTCGGCGGCGGTTGGCGCCTTTATTGAAAAGATACCGCCGATCATTATGAATGGCCTGAAGGTCGCGGGCGGGCTTCTGCCGGCAGTCGGCTTCGCTTTGCTCTTACAGCCGCTTCTAAATAAGAAAAATATAATTTACTTTATTATCGGATTTACCATTGCGGCTTATTTGAATCTGCCGATTTTAGCGGTTACCATTTTGGGCGCGGGGGTTGCTTTTGTTGTTGTTTATGAACGAGAAGCGAAAGTGGTTGAAAGAAAACAAGATGAGAAAGAGGAGGAATTGTTCGATGTCTAATACAGGAAATGATGCGAAAGCGCTTAGTAAAGACGAAAAAAAATTAATTCATTCGCTGTTTTTAAATTCCTTTTTGCTCGAAGCGTGTTATAATTATGAAAGACAGCAGGCGCTTGGCTTTGCCGTAGGAATTTATCCGGCGATTGAAAAATATTATGATAAAAAGGAAGCCAGAGCCGAGGCGCTGGAGCGGCATATGGCCATTTATAATACGACGCCTCATGTTTCTTCGGCCATTTCGGGGATTACGGCTTCTTTGGAAAAGGAAGCCAGCGAAAATCCTGATTTTGACAAGTCCATTATCAATAATGTTAAAGTCAGTTTGATGGGGCCGTTGGCGGGGATTGGCGATTCCATATTTTGGGGAACGATCCGAGTGATTGCCGCTGGTGTTGGGATTTCACTGGCGCAGCAAGGAAGTATTTTAGGCCCGATTCTGTTTTTGATATTATTTAATATTCCGCATCTTTTGGTGAGATATTATGGAACGGTTATGGGATATAAGATGGGAACCAGCATGTTGTCCGGTTTATCCGGCAATACCGTGATTAAAAAAATTTCAAAAGCGGCTGGAATTGTCGGTTTAATTGTCATAGGGGCGATGAGCGCATCAATGGTGAACTTGAAATTAGCAACCAATTTTACGATTGGGGAAAGTGAATTTCAGATTCAAAATTATCTGGATCAGATTTATCCGCTGCTGTTGAGTTTATTATATACTTTAGCCATGTATGCTTTATTAAAGAAGGGCTTTAAAAGCAGCACTATCCTGGTGATTACCATTGTGATCGGCATTTTAGGAGCAATGGTGGGGCTGTTTTAATGGGACCCGGTAAGGGGAAGAGCAAATGAACTTGTCGTCCAAAAAACATAGAATTGTCGCTTTGCTGTTAACGTGTGGCGATTACATGACTTCAAAATTTATCTCGTTTTCGCTGGGAATTTCCGTTAGAAGTGTAAAAAGCTATATCGCGGAGCTTAACGGCGAGGCGGGATTGGGATTTCATATTCTGAGCAAAAGAGGTGCGGGATATAAAATTGTCATTGAAGACGCAGCAAGAGAACGGGAAATTAAGGCAAAGTTTCTGGGCAGGCCGGAGGCTTTGCCTTTTCGGCTGCCAAGCTGGGAAAGAGTTGAGTATATTACCAAAGAACTTTTGGCAAAAGAAATGGTTGATATTGATGATATCTTGGAAAACTTACATATTTCCATTCATAGCTTTCATAAGGATCTGTACTCCGTGCGAGCCAGATTTCAAATTTTTCGCATTCGGATCAGGAGTCGCTCAAATAAAATTTTTATTGACGGAAGCGAAACCGATATTCGGCTGTGCATGAGGGAATATCTGTATATGGATGACACGGGGGATGAAAATGTAGATTTTAATTTTGTGCTTGCCTCAATTAAAGAGAAAATTCTGTCGATTTTGCATGCGAATCGGTGCAGTATGGCGCTTTCGGTTTTAAATAATTTGGCGGTGCATGTTTACTTGGGAATGAATCGTTATATGCGCGGAAAAAAAGTCATGCTGTATCCGTATGAAAACCGGTGGAATTTAATTAACAAAGACGATGTAGCACTTAAATTGGCGTCAGAGCTGGGTGCGGCATTGGATCAGCTGTTTAAAATCAGCCTTCCGCGGGAGGAAATTTTTTATTATGCGCTTCATTTTAAGTGCAAGCTGATTAACTTTGAAAATACACCGGGTGAAATGGAATCGGCCCGCTTTTGCGTTAAGGAAATGATCGAAGAAATTCAAAATAATTTTGGCCTTAACTTTTCAGAAGATGAAAAGCTGATTGAGTATTTGAATTTACACATTCCGCCAATGATAACCCGAATCAAGGCGCATATTGTGTTTCGCAATTTTGAGGTGACGGAAAATTTAATCCAATATCTATTTGCCACTAAAATCACCCACTCAGCCTGCCGAATTATCAAGAAGCACTATGGGGTCAGCCCGGATATCAATGAATTTGGATATTTGGTGCTTTATTTTCAAATGGCGCTGATGGGGATCATGAATAAAAATAAATACAAAATAGGCATTTTGATTCAAAGAGGACGGGCGGAACAGTTAATGTATTTTTATGAGATCAATTCGAAGTTTGCGGGAGAGCGCTATCATTTTGAGATGATTGATTTAAGCGAGGAAGCAAAGTTTAAAGAAAAGTCGTATGATTTGATTTTATCAACCGATGATTTAAGATTTTGCAATTGTCAAAATGTTTATGTCCTTGATCGCCGGCACTATATCGAAGAGATAGACAGAAGGCTGGAGGAGTTGGATTTTCTTTATTTTGCCAGAGAAAAATATTTTCGTCGGGAAAATTTTATTACAAACTGGTCGGCTGCCAATAAAGCGCAGGCGGATAAGAAAATATTTCAATTTTTGTTGAAAAACGGTTATTTAAAGGAACATGTTAAGGAATTCAGTGAGTTTGAGTATACCGAGCTGGGCAAGGGCTTGGTGCATTTGCAGGATACTGACAAAATCATCAGCAAGACGATTTGTCTGGTTATCGTCTTAAATGAAAGTATCTACTGGAACAAGAATCCGGTCCGGATTATTCTATTAACTAAGACCAAAAAAGACACGGATGCCGATCTTTATAGCTTATGCAGCGTGATTTCGCGCTGGGCGAGGAATGATTATAATATTATAAAGCTCCTGGAAAATAAGGATTTTGAGAGCTTTTTCGCGGATTTGGGGAAATAAAAAATTCATACGGCCGCGCCAGAAAAATTAAAAGTTTTTCTGGCGTTTTGGCATGTACTTTTTGCGGTTTTATGGTATACTAGGAACAGGGCTTTTTGCCTTGGAAAATCTTTCGCCGCTGATGTGCGGCGGCGAGAGGGAGCAGGCGAGAAGGGATTAGGAGCTGTGATGAAAAAATATAAATTAATCATTTTTGATCTGGACGGAACGCTGCTGGATTCCTTGGAGGGAATCGGAGCGGCGATGAATGCGGTACTGGCCGGGCATGGGCTGCCTGGCCATACGAAAGAGGAGTACCGCTATTTTGTTGGCAACGGCTTAAAAAAACTGGCGGAAAGAGCGCTGCCGGCTGAGGTATTTGCCAGCGAAGGAATTCATCCTTATTATGAGGAACTGGTGAAGGCTTATGAAATCTACTATAAAGAAGGTTTGGGCCTGTATCCGGGGATTGCCGGGCTCCTTGACCGGCTGACGGCGGCCGGGTATCTTTTGGCGGTTAATTCCAATAAAATTGAACATATGACCAAAAAGATCGCGGCGGATTATTTGGCCGGATGGAGCTGGACGGCGGTCTGCGGAGCGACCGAGCAGCTGCCGATTAAGCCAAGCCCGGCCGGCGCCCAAAAAATTATGGCGATGGCCGGAGTCACATCGGCGGAAACTCTTTATATCGGTGATTCCGAGGTGGATATGGCAACGGCGAAAAATGCCGGAGTAGACAGCGCCTTTGTCAGCTGGGGTTTCCGCCGGCTGGCTGATTTGGAGAAAGCAGGAGCGGAGATGACGTATATTATTGATCGGCCGGAACAGCTGACGGCGCTTTTGGCCGGAGAGCCGGCCGGGCAATGACTGCCGCCGGCTGCGGACGCGGGTCAGCGGCATAAAAAATGATTAAAAAGGTAGATATAACACCAAGCAAGGAGGTAAATATTGTTAGTGTTTGGGCAAAATTAGCCGGAATAAGGCCATCGCGCCGGCCAAAAAGGGATTTCAAAAGATCCTGACGTGAGCGGGTCGGCTTTGATATTTCTGTGGCAAGTAAGTTTTTGCCCAGGCCTAAGCGTTAACAAAATATTAGCAATGATGGAAGAGAATGTAAAGATCAGCATTGTCGGGATGCAGGAGTCGGCGGACGGCGATGCGGTAGAAATGATCACGACCGGGCAATATCGGGAAAAAGACGGTAAGCTGTATTTATCCTATATGGATAATTTACTGGACACGGATAATCCGATTAAGACATTGATTAAGACGGACGGTGATTTGGTGTCGATTATTCGCTATGGGCAAAAAAATACGCATTTGCTCTTTGAAAAGGGCGTGTCGCATATTGTGCCATATGAAACGCCGTTCGGTTATCTGGAAGTGATCAGTCATACGCAGGACGTCAGTTTGACACCGCTGGAGGGCGGTTTTGACTTAAAGATTGATTATCAGATTGAATTGAATCGGGCCGATATGGGCAGAAACCAGCTGCATGTCGTGGCTACGCCTTTAAAAAAAGACGAATAAAGCTTTGGCCGGAAAGATAAGAGGCGCTGGCAGGCAAAAGGACAGGGCAGCGCTAAAAGGCATATCGTATCGGCAGGATGAGTTCGTACTTAAATTTTTATAAATTTAATGGAAAATCTTCAGAAAAAGCGAAAATCAGCCGAAATAATTAAAAAAGAAAGCCGGATCGTGGGAGGAAAAAAAGTGAAACCAGGAAGGAAGCCTATTGTTTTTAGAGTTTTTAGAGGAATAGCATTTTTACTATGTTTAGCATTGCTGCAGCCATTTGCCGTTCGCGCGGCCATTACTGAGGATCAGAGGATCGTCTCGGATCCGGTCAGCGGAGTTTACCGCGGATCGGCCTTGGGCGATACGATTCGGCAAAACTTAAATTTTGCTGATTTGGGGTCAAATCACTGGGCGAAGGAAGCGGTTTCCCGTTTGGGGGCGCTGAGTATTGTTCAGGGGTATTCGGAAGGCGGGCGCTACTATTATCGGCCGAACCAATTGGTCAGCAAAGAAGAAGCGCTGGCGCTTTTGCTGCGGGCCATCGGCCGGGAGGCTGATGCGAAAAGAGCGGCGGAAGGAATTGATGCCGGCGAAAATGAACAAAGCAATGTGACGTTTTGGTCCAAAGGCTATTTAACGGTGGCCAGACGGCTGGGGGCGATTAACGCCGATCAGCTAAATGACGCACTGGCTGAAGATCAATCGGCTTTGCTGCCGGATGAGAACTTTCGCCGTTTAGATCCCGCTACTCGGGAAGAGGTGGCGACTTGGCTGGTAAAACTAGCCGCAGCCGCCGGTTCGACGGAGCTGACGCCGCAATATGAGAATCAGGCGATTTTTCGCTATAGTGACTGGCAAAGTATCCGGGCTGAATATTTGCCGTATGTGGAAATGGCAACTAAGGCCGGGATTATGCAGGGAACCGGCAGCACCTTCGCGCCCAAGCGGGGAATTACCCGGGCCGAGATTGCCCAGACGATCCGCAATATGGGGCAGACCCTCTACCGGCTGAGAAATATTACGATGAAAGACGGCTATGTCGGGCATATTGAGGATGCGACCACCTTAAATAACCAGACTTCCAGAAAGGAAAGAAATTATCTGGTTCGTAATCAAAACGGGCAGGTGGATAAATTAGTTTACGCCGAGGAGCTCAGCAGCGATAATGCGAAAACTGTTTTATCTGCGCCGGTGCTGTACTATGGGAATATAACCACCATGCTGGCGATGAAGGAAGGCGATAAGGTTGAATATTTGGTGGATGACCAGGGCGGACTTTTATATGTCAGCGTCAAGGAACCCGATCAGCCGTATTCCTTTTCCGGGAGTTTGCAGCCCTTTGATTTGGACAATGGCCAGATTATTTTAAAGGATGGGGAAAACAGCTATCATTTCACCATGGTTCCAGGCCTTTACCGGCGCAATCCCGATCAGGTGGCGCTTAAGGTTCAGTACAACGATCGCTATGTGCCGCTGGCCAGTCTCCCCTACAGCCATCGGGTGACGGTGACGGTTAAGGATAAACTGGTAACCGAGATTTATTATGAAGGCGATATTATTCGGACCAATGAGATCAGCGGCATTATTAAGGATATTCAGCCGGATTTTAAGTACATTGTGATTGAAACCTGGGACGGTAAAGTAGTGACCAAAAAATACAACACGGCTGGATTGGTAGTGGAAAAAAGGCCGTATTATGAAAATGACGTCAATACCGGTTATTTTGACGAACTGTTTAGGCATTACCGCTTTGACCCTTATGACGGCAAAATCAGTGATTTAGAGATCGGCGACATGGTTCATGCACTGCTGTCGGAAGAGGATCCGGAATACATTACCCGGATTGCGGCCAGCACCAATTATGTAGCGGATTTTGGCCAAATTGTGGATATTCGTGACACCGGTGATGCCGGGGCGCAAATTACCATTCGCCGGCCGGATGGATCGATCACTACTTATACGGTTGCGCCGTTAGCGGGTGTTTTTTACGG
Source organism: uncultured Lachnospiraceae bacterium (assembly GCA_963550755.1). GTDB lineage: Bacteria > Bacillota > Clostridia > Lachnospirales > Vallitaleaceae > W11650. The sequence goes on along the minus strand of CAUVDV010000001.1, from coordinate 10,028 downwards.
GGAGGAAAGGAGCAGCCTATCCAGGCTGCAAGCCGGTCAAACTGTCAAGCTTTTGATTAATCAGGCGGTGATCACTCCCGGTACGTTAAAGGAAACGGTTAAGGAAATAGCGGTTGATAAACTGGGCAATCAAGTGGCCAATGTTTATAAAGGCAATATCGGCCTTTTAAATCAGGCGCAAAAGCAATTGACGCTCAATCATTCTTATAAGCTGAATTATAGCCGCTGGGATGATTACCAAGCCAGCCGGGTTTTTCAGCAAAATGAGCAGACCAAATATTATTACAACGGCCAGAGGGTCACGGCTGATTATGTGCGCAAGTTCCTGTACTCACCCAATATGATTGGTTATGCGGTGACGACCCAGTTTTATTCCGGCGAGATTTTAGACACGCTTAGCTTTCGGGACAGCCGGGAAACCATGCTGGCGCGGGACCGGATTGAAACCATTCGGGATAACAGTCATTTGACTTTAGAGGATCGGGCGGGGGCAATTCAAGCCGACGACGGCACCATTATTTTAAAGAATAATCATGTGGTTAGCTTTGGCAGCCTTTTGCCGCCGGATTATGCCAGAGTGATTTTAAACGGTGAGAATCAGGCGGCGCTGGTTGAGGTGACGGCTGAGCCGGGCAATGACAGCCTGCAGATCTTCCGCGGCCGGATCGCGAAGATCAATGAAATGCAAAACTTTAAGCTCCAGTCCAATTCGGCGTTAAAGGGGATGAACTGGGTTTATTCGCCGATTAGGCGCGAGTTTGAAATAGACTATAACACCAGGATTTATTCGGGGGATGGCTTTATTAACCTGCCTAAGTTTTTATCCTATGATGAAATTACGCAGACCGATAAAGTATATAACATCATCTCCGACGGCGCCGTCGCTAAGTATGTGCTGTATCAGCCGTATTTGCAGGAGGGTGTTAAGGGTACGATTTACGAGATCGACGGCAATAACATTAAGATCAAGGATGTGTTTGTCTATCAGCGGGCGCAGAAAAAATGGGTGCCGCTTAGTTTAAAAAATAGCTATGCCGTGTTAACCGTTCACGCCTCGGCTCTCTTTTTCCGGGAAAATAATATAACGGAAAAGGATACTTTAAAAATAGGCGAGGTGATTCGGGCGATGACGACTGAAGATTTGGTGAAAAGCTTGAAGGATAACGCCGATCGGACGGTCGAAGGCTATTTATTCTTTGTCGAGCAATAGAAGGGAGCCGATATGAAAAAAATTGGGGAAATCAAAATAGGGTCGCTTCTGTTGGCGGCGCTGCTGTTTTTATTTGCCGATATCACGCTGGCGGCGGAAGGAGAGCTTGGCTTTTTCGGCGGTATTTCCGAAGGCGATACGCTGCCCAAAATCATGGAAGAATATGTGCCGGTCAAAAAGGAAACGAAAAAGACTTACAATTACAAAGAAATGATCTTTTTCGGGGCAAAACCGGTGGAAATGACCGGTACGATTACGGTGACGATGAATACCGATAAGGTGGCCACCACTAATTCCGGTTCGTACACCGAAGAATATCAGATCAATATTAAAAATGAAGCGGCCTCGGCTACTCTTGACCGGCGGGTGCGGCTGTCAACCTCTTTCCGCAAGCAGGAAAGTCCCTATAGCTTTCAGGTGATTAAGGACTCGAAACTCCTTAGCTGGGTGGAAACGATTACTGTCGGCGGTAAAACACTGACTCTGGATTCGGCCACTACTACTTTTTCCAAATCAACGGCTGAGGATATTACGCCGGGCGTAAATTATTTCACGACCGACGTCTCCTATGTGGCCACTTATTTGGACGCGGACAAAAAGCCGTACTATGCGACGATGAACGGGAAAATCACCGGTTTTAAGCAGCCGTGGGCGAAGCTGGAAAGTCAGGTGCTGGAATTAAACATTGACTCGCCTGCCGCCGACTTTCATCGGGATGTTCAGATCAGGCCGCGGCTGGAAGCCAACCGCAGTATTTATTATGAACAAAGCGATCCGTATCAGATTAGTTTTTCCGGTACCTATAATCAAAGATTGGAAAGAAAGGCAACCTTAGCCTATGAGATCCGGAACGCGGAACCGGCGCTGACTGCCAAGGAAAAAGCCAACTCGATCTTATTTATGCCGTCGAATCCGATTGAAAAACTGTTGATTCCGAAAAATCTGGAGTTCTTAAGCGGCCATTGGGCGGAGGAGGATATTAAGCAGTTGTACAGTTTGGGCGTATATACGGAGATTCCGCATAACGGCATGCAGTATGAGGCGATGAGCCGCGGGGAATATGTCAAGGCTCTGTGTCTGGCGATGAATGTGGATATTTCCAAGTATCAGAATCCCAAAAAGAACGCACCGAAGATATTTGGCGACGTCGGTCCGGAGCATGCGCTGTATCCTTATATTATGGCGGCTTATGACGTCAGAATGGTGGACGGTACCGGGGAAAACTTTTCGGTTGATGCGCCGATTACCCGGCAGGAGGCGTTTACTATTTATGTCAGGGTGATCGGCCTGGAGCGGCTGGGCGTGATGACGACGCTCCAGACGCCGTTCCGCGATGATGCGCAGATTGCACCGTGGGCGAAGCGGGAGATCATGGCGGGGTATAAAATCGGCGTGATTTTAGGCGACAGCGACGGCAATGTCAAGCCGACGCAGTGGTTTACCAAGGCCGAAGCGGCGGCGGTGATTAACCGGCTGATTAATTATCTGCGCACTGAAATTGGCAGAGCGTATTAAAAGGAAGAGATAAAGAATATAAAAGCACGCGGCTAAGGTTCGCGTGCTTTTATATGGCGAAAAACCTGATTTCTTATTCCGGATAGTGACGAATGGTTCGTTTGAACCGTGATTTTTTTATTAAAATAGCCACAGAAGTAATGCCAAACACGAGAGCAAAGCCCAAACCGCTGTTTAGCCAATTTAATAGAACAGGAGCCAACAGAATGGCAAGGATCGCACCAAGGATCATAAGAATTCGGTAAAAGGAAAAAATGCGGCCGATATACTGTTTGTCTGTATTTTCCTGCAAATAGGTGTTGAAGATGATCCCAACCAAAGAAAACAGGATTCCGGCGATGGTCAAAAGCCCAAAGTTTAAAATCGGATGGCTGGTTATTCCCCAAAGGGATAAAATTCCGCTTAAAAGAAGGACAGTTACCATATAAAAGTCAGCCGTTAATTTTTTGGCGGCAAAAAAGTATTTTATTAAAAGCGGAGATAAGAGGCCGCCGATTGCCATGGCATAACTGAAAAACACAATTCCTTCCGCTCCCCAATTCAGTAGGACATCGGAAATATGGACTTTGTAAATTTCGTAAAAACGCCCCATCATTCCCGGCAAAATGCCGATAAAGAGCAGCAGTAAAAGCTCCGAGTCAGCGATTGCTTTGGTGTAGCCTTCTTTGGCGAAGCGAAAGAGCGTAAACTTTCTTTTTTCTTTTTCCTCGATGACAGAAGAATAACGGATGGTAAGCAAAATAACACCGGCAATTAGGAAGCTGATACCGTTAATCAAAAACAACAGGGAAACGCCCCATAAAAAAAGGATGCCGCCGGCCAGAGCAGGAGCGATAAAAGTCGTGATTTCCCCAATGAAAGAAGAAAATGCATTGGCGGCTTTTAAATGTTCTGGCTCGACAATTTCCTGCGTTAAACCGATAAGGGCAGGCTGTTCCAAGTCGTTCAAAGCTTGCAGCAGAAAAATCAGCAGATAAAGAATCGGCCAATTTCCCGGTGCGACGATTAAAAAGGCCAGTGAAATGGGGGCGGAGATAAGGTTGGTAAAGCAAATCAGCCGTTTTCTGGGATAGGAATCGGCCGCTATGCCGGCCAGAAACTGCACGGGGATTCGCATGGCGGCGCGAATCAGCCACATAAAGGCGATAGCTGAAACGCTGCCGGTTGTTTGATAGAGGTTTACGGTTAAAGCGATATTATACATGCTATCGCCTAAGCCGGAAATGGTGTTGCCAATGATTAGCTTCATAAAGTTATGGTTTTGATAAATTTTATTGTACTTCATTGCAATCCCCCTTGATAGTTTTCAGATTGGAAAGCTGCCGCAGTAACATTGCATAAAAAATAACATATAGTTTGCGCCATATCAATGGAGAATTTTATCTATTGATAAAACGAAATAGATATGGTATGGTAATAAATAGGGAAGGAAAGAAAAAACGGCTTGATTTGTCCGTCAGGGCAGGATGAAATAAATATCTAATCAAGATTTGACAAATCACGATTAGATATTATTTTTTTGAGGGAAGGTGAATATGCATTTATCGGCAGCCTGTTTTTCTATTCGGAATACCTGTGTACACGATCTAAGCTTGGGCCGCTGCAGGAGAAAGCAAGATTTTATTATATGCTGTTTTCGGCAAACGGCTTTGACGAAAGGCTTACAGCCGTGGCTAAGGAAAGCGGAGCGCAGCTTTATGATTTGGAGCAGATTGTTTCTGCCGCTGAATTATTTTGATACTACAAAGCCTGCGTTTACGATGAGCGTGCAGTTAAAGAGAGTGCCGCCAAATAGGGGCAGCTTAGAGGCGAACTTTCAGTTGAAAAACCGGCGGGCTTATAGTAAGATGATTACAGGGCGGAGGCGGATAGTTATATTGGCCGCGCCAAGGGAGAACTTGTTTTCCGGCAGCAAGCGAATTGGTTTAAATCCCATTCGGGATTTGCCGAAATTCATTTTTGCGCGAGGTATTATTTTCCAGCCGGCAAAGGACGCAGGGCTTGTGCAACGTAAGATAAAAGAAAAAATGTGATGACAGAGCAGAGAGGACAGAAAATGAAAAAAAGAATGCTAAGAACAATTTTAGCCGGAGCGTTGGCGCTGATACTGCTGGGGAATAGTATGCTGCCGGCAGCAGCGGCGGACAGCGGGGAATATGCCCGTATTTTTGAACAAGTGATGGAGCGGATCCAGCAGGATTACACTGGCAATGTCAGCCGGCAGGAATTGTTTGAAGCGGCGATGAAGGGCATGTTTGGAGGTTTAGACGAATATTCGGAGTTTTTTACGCAGGAACAGAGCCAGCAGTTTGCGCGCAGTATTGATAAAGATTTTGAAGGCATTGGCATTCAGTTTCGCCGGGAAAATAATACCTTTGTGGTAATTAAGTTGATTGCCGGCGGGAGCGCAGCCGAAGGCGGCGTTTTGCCGGGGGATATTTTATTGAGCGCGGACGGTGTCAGCTTTGCGGACATGACGAGCACGGATGAAGTTGCCAATAAGATTTTAGGAGAAAAAGGAACGTATGTGGTGCTGGAAGTTAAGCGCGGTCAGAAAAAGCTAAGCTTTCGGCTGGAAAGACGGGCGCTTCATTTACCGACTGCCGAAGAGATTGCCTGGAACCGTCTGCCGCTGACTTTGCCGGCGGGCATGGATCCGAAAGCGGTTCTGTACGTAGCGCTGACCAGCTTTGGCTCGGATACGGCAGCGGAACTAAGGGATATTTTGAATAAAGCGGAAAATAAGGCGGCGCAAGTGCTGGTCTTAGATTTGCGCGATAATGGCGGCGGTTATGTTCATTCGGTCATTGAAATCGGAAAAATGCTCCTGCCCAAGGGCAGAATCGTCAGTTTCCGCGATAATCGGGGCGAAGAGGAGATTTATTACTCAGAGCTAAATCAAGCGCCGTACCGCAAGATCATTGCCCTGATCAATAAAAATACGGCTTCGGCGGCGGAGATCTTGGCCGGGGCGCTGAAGGACTCGGGGATTGGCCTTTTAATTGGGGAAAGAACTTACGGCAAGGGGGTAGCGCAGGAAATTCTTAATATTAACGGCGGCCAGTACACCTTTAAGCTGACATTTAAAGACTTTTTTATGCCCAATGGCACACCGGTGCAGAAAGTAGGGATTGCGCCGGATATTTTGCTGGAGACGCCGGATTATATCTTGTCGGATCGGCGCTTCTTTGTGGGCGATGAAAATGAGGCGATAAAAAAAGCGGAGAATATTCTCCGATATCTTGGTTATTTTCAGGATGCGCCGGATAATAAATATGAAGCTAATACCTTGCCGGCGGTGCTGGCTTTTCAAAAGGCGAGCGGCCTGGGCGAATCGGCGGTCATTGATTTTACCACGCAAAGCGCTTTAAATACGGCGCTGCGGGCGAAATTAAGTCAACGTGATCAGGTTTTGGAGCGGGCGGCGGCTGAGAGCGTCAAGCTTTTAAAATAGCAGCGAAAGGGAGGCCCCAATAGATTTTGCCAGCGGAAAGTCTATGATTTTTCAGATTGGCGGAATGGCCGGAACTGTAAAAGTACGCCGGGAGCATAAAGGCGAAAAGGAAAAAAGCCGCTTGACAGACAGGAAATAAGGTTTTAAAATTAAATTTTAGTAGAAGCAGGATACGACAAATGAAATCCGTGGAGGTTGAAAATGCAGTATATTTTTGTGACAGGCGGAGTGGTTTCCGGCCTGGGGAAAGGAATTACCGCGGCATCTTTGGGCCGGCTGTTAAAGGCCAGAGGATACAGCGTAACCATTCAAAAGTTTGACCCGTATATCAATATTGATCCGGGAACGATGAGCCCTTATCAGCATGGCGAGGTCTTTGTAACGGAGGACGGTGCGGAAACCGACTTGGATATCGGACATTATGAGCGGTTTATTGATGAAAATTTAACAAAAGAAAATAACATCACTACTGGCAAGATTTACTGGTCGGTCTTAAATAAGGAAAGAAAGGGCGAGTTCTTGGGAGCGACGGTCCAAGTTATTCCGCATATTACGAATGCCATCAAGGAGCGGGTTTACCGGGTTGGGAAAAACAATAACTCAGACATTGTCATCACGGAGATCGGTGGTACGGTGGGCGATATTGAAAGTCAGCCCTTTATCGAGGCCATTCGGCAGGTAGCTTCTGAGGTCGGCCGGGAGAATGTAGTTTATATTCATGTTACGCTGATCCCATATTTAAAAATGGGCGGCGAAATGAAGTCTAAGCCAACGCAGCATTCCGTTAAAGAATTACGGGCGATGGGGATTACGCCGGATATTTTGGTCTGCCGGACAGAATACCGGATGTCGCAGGATATGATTGATAAATTGGCGCTGTTTTGCAATGTCAAAAAAGACTGTGTGATTCAAAATTTAGATGCAGAAACCTTATATGAAGTGCCGCTGATGCTGGAAAAAGAGGGATTGGCGGATATTGTCTGCCGTCAGCTGAATCTGACGCATACCAAGCCGGATCTGACAGGCTGGCAGGCGCTGATTGAAAAAGAAAGAAGCTTGCCGGAAAAAGCGCTGAAAATTGCATTGGTCGGTAAATATGTTGAACTGCATGACGCGTATTTATCCATTGTTGAGGCGCTCAAGCACGCCGGAATCTGGCATGACCGGGCGGTTGAGTTCCTGTGGCTGAACGCGGAGGATATTTGCGCCGCTAACGCCGCGGAAAAACTGAGCGAGGCGGATGGCATTTTGGTGCCGGGCGGTTTTGGCGACCGGGGGATTGAGGGCAAGATTGAAACCATTCGCTATGCCCGGGAAAATGAGATTCCGTTTTTTGGCATATGCTTAGGGATGCAGGCGGCGGTCATTGAGTTTGCCCGCAATGTGGCCGGACTGACGGGGGCGCATAGCTCGGAGCTAAACGCCGATACGCCCTATCCGGTGATTGATATCATGCCGGAGCAAAAAGATATTGATGAAAAAGGCGGAACGATGCGGCTGGGGGCTTATCCTTGCAAAGTAAAGCCCGGCAGCAGGACATATGAATGCTATCAAAGCGAATTGATTTATGAACGGCATCGCCATCGCTATGAATTTAATAATGAATTCCGGGAAGCCTTGGAAGCGGCCGGGCTTCTCATTGCCGGACTGTCGCCGGATGAGCGGCTGGTGGAAATCGTGGAATTGCCGGAGCATCCTTATTTTGTGGCGGTGCAGTTCCATCCGGAGTTTAAATCCAGACCGAATCGGCCGCACCCGCTCTTTGCCGGATTTATTGAGGCGGTTAAGCGGGCGGCAAAATAAAAAAGAAGTGTAAATTTAAAACCCAGAGGACGATTTGTGCCCTCTGGGTTTGTTGTATCAAAATCTCTATTCATCAATTAAGTCATGCTCGACAAATTTAAGCCGTCCTGCCTTATAGTCAGCCATTTTTTTTCTAAATACCGAATATTATTCTCAGAGTAAAACGGGTCAGCCGAAAGTTCAAAGGGAATTCGCCTTTCCCGGCTGACTTTTTTAGCGAATACGGTAAAAGCGGCGTTCATGGAAAGGCCTAATTCGGAACAAACGGCTTCCATGCTTTTTTTTACATCGGCATCTAATTTGAAATTAACATTTACGGTTTGAGCCATGATAAATTCCTCCTAAGGTTCCTAAGTACCGGTGCGAGGTTTTTCATAGTGTCCTCGGCAGGAAACAATATAAATAATTCCGCCTTGCTCATAGTAAACGATTCGATTTGCTTCATCAATACGCCTGCTCCACAGACTATTTAAGTTTTCTTTTAATGGTTCCGGTTTTCCAATTCCGTTAAAAGTGTTTCTTTGCATATCCTTTATCAATGCATTTATTTTTTTTAACGTTTTTTTGTCTTGAATTTGCCAGTACAAATAGTCGTTCCATGCTCGATCTTCCCATAATAACCGCATTAGTCCACCTCTATTAAGTCATGTTCGGCAAAGCGGGCTTTGCCGGTTTTTATATCATGCATAATATTTTCCAAATAACGAATATTGCTTTCGGAATAAAAGGGATCGGCCGAAAGTTCAAAAGGAATTCGCCTTTCCCGGCTGACTTTTTTAGCGAATACGGTAAAAGCGGCGCTCATGGAAAGGCCTAATTCGGAACAAACGGCTTCCATGCTTTTTTTTACATCGGCGTCTAATTTGAAATTAACATTTACGGTTTGAGCCATGATAAATTCCTCCTGTGATAATGGTTGTGTTTTTCAGAGCTAAATATTGGAATGGAATTTCCCGCTTTGAGGGGAAAAGTCTATCTTTATTATAGTATAAAAGAAAGAAAAAGTAAAGAAAAATTATTTTCTTCTTCTTTGCCTTGGAGTGATTTTAGTATTCTTCTCGACCACTGCCATCGCAGGCTGGGCAGGTCGTAACTCCTGTTCCGCCGCAAGCTGGGCAGTCATCGTCAGCAGCTGATCTACCGCCGCCGCCAGTGCAATCGCAAGTTACTTTACCAGAACCATGACAATGCTGACATTTTTGTGTTGCCATAAAAACCTCCTGAATAGATAGCGGATTTAGCCTTTTTATGATGTATATTAGACTGAGAAATGGTATAATTAGCTATGATAAAGTGATTATAGGAATAGGAGAAATGAAGATGGAATTTTACAAAGCATTAGTAGGAGAAAAAAGTAATAAGAAAAATATATTTAGTGATTTAATTGGCGAGTGGGATATGGAATGGGTTGATGGAAAAGGGACGGAAAATGGTTTAAATTTGTGGGTGTTTGATACGATTTCTAAGTCCAATTTTCATTGGGAAAGCAAAACATCGTTTGACAATGGAAAAACTTGGATAACAAATGGAGAAGTATTCGCAAAGAAGCGAGGAGGAAATTAACATTTACAGTTTGGGCCATGATAAATTCCTCCTGTGATAATGGGTGCGTTTTGGGGCTCAGTATTCGGGCTGAAATATTTCTTTATCTGATGATAGTTTCTGCTTTTATTATATCACAAAAAAAGAAGAAGTAAAAAAAAATTCTTAACTTCTTCTTTTTAAGAGAATGATTTTAACATTCTTCTCGACCACTGCCATCGCAGGCTGGGCAGGTCGTAACTCCTGTTCCACCGCAAGCTGGGCAGTCATCGTCAGCAGCTGATCTACCGCCGCCGCCAGTGCAATCGCAAGTTACTTTACCAGAACCATGACAATGCTGACATTTTTGTGTTGCCATAAAAACCTCCTTAATAAATAACGGATTCAGCTTTTTGTGATGTATAAAAGCTGAACAGTTAATGTAACTAATACCATTATATATATATATATATAATGTCAAGGGAAAAGAACGGCAGATAGGATATTTTTTTGATTTTTTTGCAT